>JAAWQR010000037.1 GCA_022800625.1 Clostridiales bacterium
CAGGGATTGCCTGTGACGGTATTTTATAAACGGCGGAGCTGTCATAAGAAGTGATATGCTCAAAATATAAAATATTGGGGTTGAATGCGCATTTGGAACTTCGGAATATTCTATTCCGTCGGCGCGCCGAACATCGCATGATGTACGATAGACCCGGATCCCGTTTTGTTAGCCGCAGTCGCGGTCTTATCCCGAAAGTGACTTATCCTGCTGAACCGTTTTGCGCGGCTCAGCAGGATTTTTTATTTCATACCTATTTAAAGATTTTCATTCTTCAAAGCGTCAATCGGATTGTCTTTTTTGATCTTACTCATTGAATACATCATCGTTGTAAAGACAACAGCAAATACACTGAGCGTCACTATTCCTATTGCGCGCCACGGAAGAACAAACTGCGTCATATACGTTTCCGAAACTGCGCTGTATATGAAATATGCCACAACCGAAGCCACGGGAAGTCCGAATAACAGCGCCCGTGTACCGTAAAGCAAGCACTCAAAATTCATCATACGGTTGAATCCGCCCGCAGTCATGCCGACTGATTTAAGCATTGCAAATTCGCGTCTGCGGAGACTGATATTTGTCGATATTGTGTTAAATACATTCGCTGCGGCAATCAGTGAGATAAGCACGATAAATCCATATGCAAACACTTTAACAATCGTTATCATATTTCTTTCGGTTTCAGCGCTCTCAGCTATATCAAAAATATGAGAAGCTTCAATCCCTCGATCTGCAAAAAGCTTTTTTATACTCTCAGTGCTCTTTGTATGATTATCGCTGGTTACATAGTATCTGTAATCTTCTTTATTATGAATAATACTGTTGTCTGTCACATGCTCTCTCATGCTGAGCGGGTAAAGCAAGATAAGTGCGTCTGTCTCATCTGCATAATAAGGAAGCTCGGATATAACCCCTGCCGTTTTAAGCGTATACGATTCGGTAGCTTCCGTTTTCGGTATTCTTAAAGTATCATCGCTGTCGCCTTCCTTTGCATACAGAAAGAATGTATCGCCGTTTTCATCTGTCTCATCTCCTACTCGCACGTACCCGTCATATTCCTTTTCGCTGTATAATGTAACATCGCATTTACTGTCCTTCAAATAATCCGCTTTAATGATGCGGCCTTCTTTCGCGTCAATCGTTCGTCCGCCCTGCGCTGCAATCGCTCTCGGCTCTGCGGTATCGGTATAGTCTGAAAGCTTAAACCCGTTTTCCTTTACTAACCGTTCAAACTCACTGTCATTTACAAACGTAACCATCAGTGTAAGATCACGCATATCGGGAGTATTTCTCTCCGCATCAATATGTGTCAGTTTATCTTTTGCCGTGTCGGTCAGATGTTTTACGTCTACCGCACCGTCGTTCATGGTTCTCTGAGTATAAGCGGCACCTGTCACATCAGCAGTATTCTTTACCTCTTCGAGAAGCTCGTCTTTTGTAACAGTCGAATTTTCAAAGTCTTCTTTGTCAACATAAAACCATATGTCATATCCGTATGTTGAAAATCCTCCCGTCACAGCCTCGGTAAGATAATCGGTAAACGCAGTAGCGGAAACAAACAGCACAATACTTATAAAAAGGCTGAATACTGTCGTTCTGTATTTTTTGCGGTTTCTTTTATAATGCTTGCTTGCAAGCACCCCGGGAAGACCGAAAACAAAATATGTCAGACGTGAAGTGCGGCTCTTCTTCTCTTTTGCCTTAATATCAGCGCTCTGTCTTATCGCCTCGATTGCCGAAACTCTCATTGCACGACCCGACGGAATCCATGCGGAAATTATTACCGTAATAAGAGCGACGCCAACCGCGATTGCAACAGCCGCAGGAGATATGCATAGCCGCATCTCTATCGAGTTTCCGAAGAGAGACATAAATTTTTTACCGATAAGAGACAGGGTAACTCCGATTCCTCCGATTCCGACAAGAATACCGAGAGGAATGCCGACAACGCTTACAGAAAATGCTTCAAAGAATACCATACGGCGAAGCTGCCGCTTCGTTGCTCCCACGGAGGACAGGATACCGAATTGCTTTGTCCTTTCGGAAACAGAGATGGAAAAGGCATTATAAACAAGCGACACAGAGCCTACCATTATCAGCACTGTTACTATGGCGGCAAGGCTGTAAAGCATAGTATAAAAACCGTTTACTCCCGATACTCCTGCTGTCAGCAGAGTTTCACGGTTTGTATCAGTCTCCACGCCTCGTCCGAAAGAATCGAGGTACGTATACACATCCTTCGCATTGTTCATTTTAAAATATACATCATAGGAATCATTTGTACCGCTTGTATCCTCAAGAGTCAGTGCCGTATATCCGGGCGCGGAATAATCCTCAAAGGAAGGTCGCTCGTAAAATCCGACTACGGTGTACGTGCGGCTCTCGCGTACCTCAAATGTTTCATCGCTTATAATTTCTTTTCCGTTCTCATATGTCTGCCACGGATCGCTTTGCCATAAAGTTCTGTTTTCACTCACGCGATCGCCGATATCAAGGGTCATTGTATCGCCGATATCATATTTTACCCTGCCGTTTACGGCAAGATGTTTCGGAAGCAATATTTCTCCTGTGTTTTTCGGGTATTCTCCTTCGATAATATGGACGGGCATCATTTCGCTGAAGTTTTCGCCAGCACCGAGAATACATAAATACGGTTTATACTCGTTTGCAGAATTTTCAAGCTTTGAATACCCTATTCGCTCAGCGCTGACCAGACTTTCCACATCGTCAGATTCCGAAACGTTTCGGCGAATATCAGAGCCAACACCTTTCAGAGCGCCGTGCCAATATCCGCTTTCATACGCCGTATTTTCGTAAATATAGTTTTGAAAGCTTGCAATAGTTGTGGTCACAGCGCAAATGAGAGCGGCGGAAAGCATGATTCCGATTATCGTAACAATTGTCCGCGCCTTGTTGCGAAGCAGTGATTTCAGCGTTACTTTATTCAGAATGTTCATCTGCGTATCACCTCGTCACGAATTATATGTCCGTCTTCCACAGCGATTATGCGATCAGCCTGAAGCGCTATATTTTCGTCATGAGTAATCACAATGAGCGTCTGTCCGTATCTTTGATTTGACATTTTAAGAAGATCGATGATTTCCTGACTGTTTTTGCTGTCAAGATTTCCCGTAGGCTCATCGGCAAGGACTATTGACGGCGCGTTCATGAGCGCGCGTCCGATTGAAACTCTCTGCTGCTGACCGCCCGAAAGCTGATTCGGCAGATGATTTTCTCTTCCGTTAAGCTTGAGCGTTGCTATCAGCTCGCGAAGTCTTTCCTCGTTGACTTTCTGACCGTCCATAAGAACAGGAAGCGTAATATTTTCCGTAACATTGAGTACGGGAATGAGGTTGTAGAACTGATAAATAAGTCCTACCTGACGGCGGCGGAACACGGCAAGCTGCTCGTCGTTCTGCGAATATACGTCGCATCCGTCCATATAGACATGCCCTCCGCTCGGTCTGTCAACTCCGCCGAGAATATGGAGAAGCGTTGATTTTCCCGATCCTGACGGACCGATTATCGCCACGAACTCCCCTTTATTTACAGAAAACGATACGCGGTCAAGCGCTTTTACTTCATTTTCTCCGACACCGTATGTTTTACTGAGATTTTCTACTCTTAATATTTCCATAACACGAACTCCTTTCGGTTCCGACTGACATCGGACGTCTTTCTTTGTTGTACGGCTATATTTTACCGCATTGGAATGACATTACGGTGACTTTTATATAACAAAAACGTCACTTTGGGGATTTCGCAGACAATGCTCGCGCGGAGATTCAGCATATCCGCAGTAACAGCACTGTCGATTATCGCGCTTTTTATTTTTCAATTTATATAAAGCCTTCTACTTCCGCAAAAGCGGAATGTAGTAGCGTGCATTGCCGATTGTCGCACTTTCTTTTATAAAAGAAAGATGCGCAAAGAAAAACTTCCGGGGGAAATATTCCCCCAGAAGCTGCCCCCTGACTGTGCTACGCAAAAACATCCGCACCGTCCGCGTGCAGACGGCTTCGTTATTCACCTGAAATGAAGTTTACGGGGACATGGTGGCGGCTGTCACTCAAAATGCGGAGATTGCTTCGCAATGGAGTTCGTTTTCTCTATTTTCCGTGACTCATGGAGCGTTAGTTAGGTGCATGCTATCGTATTGGAAAACAAATGTAGGATAGATGGAGAAACAGAGCGAAAATATACTTTAGTTAAAGTAAAAGCTCTACTTGATTATGAAAACTTAATCCACAGCCTAACGCATTGCTTTTTGAACAGCGTACAGTCTGTAGGATATCAACCACTGCGGAGCAATCTCAAACTTGAGCGGCAATAGCCAAAGAGATGGTGTCAGTGACTTCATTGGTATAAGATACCGAAGCGATATCGCCACGCGTATCGCGCGGATGTTATGCGAAGCACGGCGGGGGGATGAGCTTCTAGGGGGCGGAGCCACCTCGAAGGCTTTTTTTGCACATCTTTTTTTCACGAAAAAAAGTGTGACAAGAGGCTATGCAGGCTCCTACGTTCCGCTACGCGGAAGTAGACATTCCGTTTTACGGAAGTAGACGGCTTTAGTGCTCGCATGAGCGAAGATATGCTCGATGCAGCGAGCAGCGAGCACCGCGGTACTCACACCGTCCCTTTATAAATCCGCATAGTAAATTTAGCGCCGCTGTGCGGCAGATTTTCTGCTTTAAGCGTTCCGCCTTGCCCTGTTACAATCATTCGTGCAAGGGCAAGTCCGATGCCGAAGCTTCCTTCTCCCGAATTTTCTCCTTTATAAAAGCGCTCGAAAATATGCGGCAAATCTTTTTTGGATATTCCGTTTCCTGTATCTGTTACAATAATTTCCGAATAAAGCGGATTTTCACACGCATCAACCGAAATCGTGCCGCCTGTGGGCGTATGCTCCATGCAGTTCTTAATTATATTTGACAAAGCCTCGCATGTCCACGAAAAATCTCCGTCAAAATATCCCGACGCCGTGATTTTCAGCTCCTGACAGCGAAGTTCAATCGGAACAAGAAGCGGAGACGACGACGTATCAATCAGGCTTGACAGTTCATGCCTTTCACTCTCGAATACTACCGTACCTGCGTCAAGCTTTGAAATCTTCAGCAGGATAGTAATAAGTGAATCGATCCTTGACAGAAGTCCGTACAGCTCACGTGTCAGTTCAAGGCGCTTTTCATCTGTTATATCCCCTCTCATCAGACGAGTCACAATAAGATTGATCGTTGTAAGCGGAGTTCTTATCTGATGCGAAATATCGGCGATTGAATCCGCAAGATACGTCTTATCTTTTTTTAGATTTTGCTGCTGTTCACGCAGCCTGACCGTCATTTTATATATTTCGCTTTGAAGTATTCCGAGCTCTCCTTCCGTACAGTTATCAATGGGCAGTACGTCTCCGCCGTGCAATATCTTATCTATATCTCCTGCAAGAGCAGCGATTTTGAGATAGCGCCGTCTGGTCGATACTAAATATATAACAATAAATGCCGCGCATACCGCAAAAATATGCAACCCGATTCCTGCGTAAACCTGAAAAAATACGCAGCAAATAAAGGTCAGTATCGCCTGCACACCGAGAGCGGTCATAACCTCTGCATTCCTGAGCAGCTTCATAAAGTATCACGCTCCTTTCCCGTTCAGTCAATTTTATATCCGATACCGCGAACTGTCTTAATAATAGTTGGGTTTTGCGGTTCGTCCTCTATCTTTTCGCGCAGTCTTTTGATGTACACAGTAAGCGTATTATCGTTCACAAATTCTCCCGCGATATCCCATATGGATTCAAGAAGTGCGCCGCGGGACAATACAGCTCCGCGGTTATTGAGAAACACGAGCAACAAGCGGTATTCAAGCGCTGATAAATACAGTTCTTGTCCGTTTTTTGAAGCTGTTCCCTTTACTGTATTTACCGTTACATCTCCGATCTTGGAGAGCGTGTCTCCTCCGCCTGTCAGGCGAAGTATATTTTTTATACGTGAAACAAGCTCACGCGGTCTGAACGGCTTCGGGATATAATCGTCGGCTCCGAGATCAAACGCGGCAACAGTACTGAATTCATCTCCCGATGCTGTCAGAAATATAACGGGAATCTTATATTCAGATTTTATCGCGGAGCATGCCGAAAATCCGTTTCCTTCAGCAAGCGATATATCGAGTAGGACAAGATCTGCCGTCTCTTCCGCAAGCTGCCTGAGAGCTTCAGTCTGGCCTGATGCACAGCGAACCTGAAATCCCTCAGCGCTTAAAAATTCCGTCAGATTTTTAATAATACTTTTATCATCTTCCACAAGGAGTATTTTTGACATATTATCCCTCAATTCTGCCGCTTTGCGGCTGAATAAATCTACTGCATATATTATACATTATAATATCCTGCTTCCGCAAGTCATTTCGGACTTATCATACGTCACAATGCACGCGTATATCATCACTTGACAAAATCCCCGTTTTTATGATACAATTTTTAATAACGGGCAAAACCCCGTCATTCAATGTTTCAGCGGAAGTTCTGTCTCCCTCTGAAAAAAGCAAGTGAAACTCGCCGTGTCGACGGCGTGGACATCTTGCTTTTAGTTATATTATATTACATAAAAAAAGTGAGATACTCATGACAAAGGGATATGTTTTTGATATGGATGGAACTCTTATTGACTCTATGCCGATGCTTGAGGGCGTTGACAAAAGCTTTGTCGAAAGCGTAAAAATTCCGTTTACCGATGAGCTTGCCGACAAGCTCAAGTATATTCCGATATCGGAAGCTGCAAAATACGTTGCAGAAACATTCAACACAAAATATACCGCCGATGAAATGGAAAAAATTCTTATTGACACGGTGCGGCAAGGCTATACCACCGTTAAGTTAAAAGATGGAGTCAGAGAATATCTTAATTTTTGCAGAAACCGCGGTATAAAAATGTGTATAGCTACCGCAACGCTCGCTTCTTCCGCAACAGAGGTTGCAGAGCGTCTCGGACTTATGGAATATATGGATTTTTTAGTCTCATGCAGCGACGTCGGAGTATCAAAAGACAAGCCTGACGTTTTTCTTGAAGCCGCAAGGCGTATGTGTCTTGCTCCATGCGACGTTACGGTTTTTGAAGACGGACTGCCGGGAGCTAAAAGCGCAAAGAGCGTCGGATTTAACGTTATCGCCGTATATGACAGCAGCGTAACCGAGACGGAAAGCGCAGAAATGAAGAAAATTTCCGACAGATATATAACATCGTTTACAGAACTAAAAGATACTGTCGTATAAAACACCGTTGATGCAAGTATTTTAATAAAGGGAGCAAAAATGCCATGAAAGAAGTATCGAAAATCGCAAGCTTTACAGTGGATCATACAAAGATCACACCCGGAATATATATTTCGCGTATTGACGGTGACATTGTGACCTACGACATGAGAACAAGAAAACCGAATGACGGAGACTATATGGATAACCTCACGATGCACTCGTTAGAGCACATGTTTGCAACATATATCAGAAGCTCGGATATCGGTAACAGCGTCATTTACTTCGGTCCCATGGGTTGTCAGACGGGATTTTATCTTCTTGTGAAAGATGTACAGTCGGAAACCGTACTGAAAAATGTTAAATCTGTTCTGCGCCGAATCATCTTGCACGAAGGACCCATGTTCGGTGAGTCTGAGGTAGAGTGCGGCAACTACAGAAATCTCTCTGTGGATGCTGCAAAAATTGAAGCCGCAAGATTTCTTGAAGTTCTGGAGAACAGTAATATTACGTTTGAGTATCCGTCATAAGTATGTAGGATATCGAATATCCGACAAACGGAATACAAATATATAAAGGAAACATAATGTATGATAGGAATAATTGCTGCAATGCAGAAAGAAGCCGACAGTATAATTGCCGCTATGAATTCTCCGCGTGAGGAGGTTGTCGGCGGTATATCTTTCACACTCGGTAAAATAGGAGAGTGTGAAATCGTACTCTCCGTATGCGGAGTCGGTAAAGTTTTCGCCGCTATGTGCGCGGAAGCTATGATAATAAAATATTCGACGTCGCTGATAATAAACACAGGCGTCGGCGGAACACTCACTAATGAGCTGTCAATCGGGGACATTGCTATTGCCTCAGCTGTATGTCAGCATGACATGGATACAACGGCTATTGGTGACGAGCATGGGCTTATCTCAGGCATAAATCAGGTATATTTTGAAGCAGAAAAAAGCGCCATTCAGGAAATATCAGCCATTGCGTCAGAAATGGGGATACACACGAAATGCGGAATTATTGCGTCGGGCGATATTTTTGTGGCGGCATCTGAGACAAAGCAAAAAATTATAGATACTTTCGGCGCGATAGCATGCGAAATGGAAGGCGGAGCAATAGGGCATGTATGCTTTGTAAACAAAATTCCGTTTGCAGTGATTCGTGCAATATCAGACGATGCGGACGGAGGCGCGTGTGAGGATTATCCTGCATTCGCAGCCAAAAGTGCTGCTGTATCGGCAGAGCTTGTCTGCCGCTTTGCACAGATGCGAAATAAGGAAAATATATAATAATTTTAAATTTGATTTAATAAGGGGTTGTCCCGTCATTCCACAAGGACAAGACATCAGGGGAGAATTCTTCCTGATTGCAGATATATCATGTTACACCTATAGAGACGTGGAACATCTTGTCCTCAGTTATAACTTATACTGATTCAGATTGGTGATAAATTATGATTATAAATCGAATAAAGGGAAAAAAAGAAAAAGAGAATGAAGCAGAAATCCGCGTAACAACCGAGCTTGAAAGCGAAAGCATACGTCTTTTGGAGCTTACAAGAGAAGAACACCACAAGATGCAGGATTATTATGCTACCCTGCCCGATTCCGCGGAAAACGGAGATCCCGACGGAGAGGTAAGAGAGCGCATTGAATCAATGAAACGCGCGAACTCTAATGTCGGACGCGCGTATATCCAGCTTATCGATATGTCAGACGAGCTGGGCGCAAGATGGAACGATCTTATGAAGAGCCATCGCAAGCGGCTGATTCCTTTGCCGAGTGCTCCTGCGAACACGTATATCGATCAAACTGAGAGCAAATCGGGGCATTTTGCACAGGGACTGAGCATATACAAGCTGCTGCTCATATGCTTCATCGGTAGCTTTGCAGGCGTTGTTATAGAGCTTTTATGGTGTTTGCTCAAAAACGGATATATTGAAAGCCGCTCCGGTCTTGTTTTCGGTCCGTTCAATCTGCTTTACGGTGCTGGAACCGTTGCATTGACGATTGCTTTGTACAGTTTCCGAAACCGCGGAAAATGGATGTCTTTTGTCGGAGGAATGCTTGTCGGAAGTATTGTCGAATATGCCTGTTCATGGTGGCAGGAGGTAGCTTTCGGTTCTCGTTCGTGGGATTACAGCGCAATGCCGTTCAATATTAACGGACGCATATGCCTGTTATATTCTGTATTCTGGGGTTTTTTAAGCGTTCTCTGGGTAAAGAGCCTGTATCCTTGGATAGCTATGCTGATACTGAAAATGCCGAACAGATCGGGAAAAATTGCAACATGGATTATTACAGCTTTCTTTATTGTAAATGCGATCTTGACATGTCTTGCAGTCTACAGATGGTCAGCCAGAATCGGAGGAGCAGGGGATGCAGGTGCATTTTGGTCGTTCTTTGACAGATTCTTCCCGTCCGATAAGATGGTAAAGGTGTTCCCGAACATGAAATTCGGCGGATAGTGGCGGGGAAACGCTTACCTTTCCCCCAAAAAAGGTAAGACCAAAAAACTTTAAGAAGACAGGTTATCATTTGTTCCACTAAATTCACGACATGATACAAATTTCGCGGAAGATAAATTAATCTGAAGTTTTCAACAGAAAACGGGGAAAACTTCAGATATATGCTGTTATTATAAATAAGCAGCATTGATATCAAAAATCATACGTCCTATAGACGGACAGACAGGAGAAGCTTTGAAGAAGGGACTGGTACTTGAAGGCGGCGCGATGCGCGGCATGTTTACATGCGGCATAATCGATGTCATGATGGAAAACAGCATAACCTTTGACGGTATCGTCGGTGTCTCGGCAGGCGCGGCGTTCGGATGCAATTATATTTCAAATCAACCGGGACGCGCTCTGCGGTACAACATGACTTATTGCAGAGATAAGCGATACTGCGGATTTCGTTCACTCATAAAAACGGGAGACATTTACGGTTCGGAGTTTTGCTATAATGAAATCCCGATGAAACTCGATCCGTTTGATTTTAACGCGTTCAGGGGTTCAAATACTGAATTTCACGTTGTCTGCACCGACGTTGAAACAGGCGAGAGCGTATATCATATGTGCAGTGCTGAGGATACGGACAGTGAGATTCTCGACTGGATACGCGCTTCGGCGTCAATGCCGCTTGTATCAAAAATCGTAAGCGTGGGAGGACGGAATATGCTTGACGGAGGCATATCGGATTCCGTGCCGCTCAAGTACTTTCAGAATATTGGATATGATAAAAATATAGTTATTCTCACACGCCCTGCGGATTATACCAAATCGGCAAGTAAGATGATGCCGCTTATGCACGCGTCTTTGCGAAAGTACCCAAAGCTTGCAGAATCACTTGCCGCGCGGCATGAAATGTACAACGAAGAAATACGCTGTGTATGCAAAGCTGAAAAAAGAGGAAACACGTTGGTATTGCGTCCCGATGAGGCTCTTCCCGTCAAACGTGTGGAGCGTGATCCGCAAAATTTGAAAAAAGCATATGACATAGGACGCGAAATATGCAAACGGCGAATAGGTGAAATTCGCACTTTTTTAGAAGAATAAATAATTAAATAAAAGTAACGCACAGCAGTTGCCGTGCGTTCTTTTTATAGTTTATTTGTTATTATAGCGCATCAAAATTGTTGAAACTTCAGCTCTGGTTGTATTAACGCCGGGAGCAAGAATAACACTGCCGTCAGGCTCTTTCTTACCGGATATAAGACCTGCACTGTTTGCCCATTCAAGCGAAGCTTTTGCCCAATCAGACACTTCTGTGACATCGGGGAATGATGAAAGATCTGCTTTTGCAGAAACATCTCCGTTTTCGTACATATCTACATATCTGTACATCATAGTTGCAATTTCTTCACGTGTTACGGGCGCATTAGGATCAAATATTGTGGGGCTTTTACCGTTTACGATTCCGTTTTCAGACGCCCATTTAAGAGCCTTACCGTACCATCCATTGTAATCAGAATCGTCGAAAAAGATACCATCTTTCTCTGACACCGATTCCGGCTCAGGTTCACCCGCAAGTCTGTGGATAACCGTAACGAGCATAGCGCGCGTCATTGAAGTGTTAGGTTCAAAGACAGTCGGCGTTGTACCGCGCATGATAGAGGCACCGAAGCTGTAATTTACCGCGTCATAGAACCATTGTGACTTTTCAACATCATAGAAAGGAATGGTGTCGAACGTAATGCGGTAGTAAGAAGTCGTACCATCGGCATTTGCAAAGACATAAAGAAGATCGCCGTTTTCAAAAGTGTGATAAAGTGAATCAACCGATAAGTCGCTCATCAGAGAAAGTGAACTCAGCATATTCATAGGAACTAAGGCGTTGCCTTTCTTTGCAGGGATGAGATAATCCTCGCCTGTTAAGTTAAGAACTCCCGTGCTACTGTCATTCTCTCCGTCTCCTGAAAATCTTATCAAAGCAGACTTATCTGTTGCAAGAAGCTTTTCAGCATCAAATGTTTTTGTTGTACCGTTATAGGTAAATGTAAATTTGCCGTCAGCGAAATTTTTTCCGATCTCGATCTGCCCGCTCACATCACGGCTGTAGAACAGCAGCGGAGCATTTCCGATAAGCTTGCCGTCTGCTGAATAAATTTTACCGTAATTTCCGTCTGTTCCGTTTTCGCTGTCGATGATGACAAGCGAGCCGTCTGCAAGCTTCATTACCCAGTCGCCTGTTGCAACGGAGAATTTTTTTGCTGCTATATCATCAAGATAAAATTTTCCTGTATGACTTATAGTTAAGATCAAATCTCCGAAAGCATAAATAGGCAATCCTCCGAAAGGAGCAGACAGTAGATATCCTTCAGAATCTATCGCATAATTTATATCATCTACTACCTTTTCAAAATCGGGAAGGGAGCTTCTGATAGCTACAAATCTATCTTTCCCGATCGGCAATATTGTTTCCCGATCTCGCAAATTATCATTCATTATAATATTTCCGCTATAGTTTATAAGGCGAAATTTCATATCAGAATTAACACCGACACCTGAACTGCTGCCGTATGAGAAATTAACCGAAATGATATCGTCGGGCAAAGTAACCGTCTTTCTATTGCTTATATCATAAAGCTTATGCGAAAGATTGCCATTATCGCCGAAGTCAATAATTCCGACATAATCATCTCCTGCGGAGTATCCCATATAACCGTCGAGATCCACAATGCTGTCACCTCCGATTATATGCACGCCGTAGTCATCCGAAGCAATCAGATATTTGCCGCTGCCTGAGATTACAATGTCGTTATACGGACCGATCTTTTTGTCCCATTTTCCGATTTCATAGGCATAGACGCTCGGAGGTGTCAGATGAATCACATCGTCTCCGTCATCAAGTATGTAATCCTCTGCACATACCAAAAAACTGTTTGATGCGTCTGTAATAATATCTCCGCTGTTCGCTGTAAATACACGGTAACCCTCCATGTCGTAAAGGGTGTCTTTGCCTGTTGATGAATCAGAATGCACAACAAAATGCGTATCTGTCATGATGGGAGCAATGTCGAGTGTATTTGATGTGCGCTTGTGACTTACCTGATACAGTGTCGCCTCCTGTCCTACATCAGCCGCAAGAGAAGCTGTCGGAAACATAAGGACAGCCGTAAGAGCGGCGAGAGTACCGCAACATAGTCTTTTAAATGTTTTCATATCAAACTCCGTTCATATTTTTATAATACTTAGATGTATCTGCTTTTATAATAGCATATGGCTAAATATTTGTCAATACAATGTTTCAATTTTAGGATAATATTTTGTATGAATACTTACAAAAAAGAAAATATTTTGAATCGCTCCGGAATATTTTGAATTTATGCTTGACAAAAGGTCAATAATGTAATATAATATTTGGGCAGGTATTTCTGAAACGGCAGTACCTGTGAGTACGGAGAAGTACTCAAGAGGCCGAAGAGGCGCCCCTGCTAAGGGTGTAGGTCGGGTAACCGGCGCGAGAGTTCAAATCTCTCCTTCTCCGTAATTCAAAATACCCCTTATTTTATTGAGTTTTCAGTAAAATAAGGGGTGTTTTTTTATTTTGTATATTTGCAAAAGTCACATAGAACAGTACTTACGTGTGTATAAAAATTAGTCAAAAGTTAGTCAAAACTCTATGCCTTAGAAAATGTAAAGTTCCATGTTCTCAATAGTCTCTTAAATCAAATTATTTCTTAACTTCGGGTACATCTATACCCAATATTAGATTTATCGAGATTTTTGCATTAATTGACATGTTAGCTAAGACTTGAGCAGAAGGGATAACCTCACCCCTTTCAATATTGCTTACAGTATCTTTGCAAACGCCTATGCCTTCTGCGAATTTCTCTTGAGTTTCGTTTAACTCTTTGCGTATCCTTCTTACATTTTTTCCTATCATTTGAGCGTTTAATTTTTTTATCTCCATAATTAAATTATATATAGACACTCACAGATAGTACACGGAACATGTTCCGATTTTTCGACAATATTTTTATGAAAGGAAATATAATTACTCTTTTTGTAATATAATTTAAAAATAATTGTAAAGTAATATGTAAAAAAGCATGCGTTGCTTTAAGTCTTTTACCCATGAAAAGTTTATAATGTAAATAGTGTCGAAATTGATATAATACTTTGATGGTAATTCACTGTAAAAATCGATTTTTACTCCTTTCGGTCAACGGTGTACGATAGAAGAACGGTATCCTGTCATTTTGCGAGAACGGATAAGAGGGCAAAAGTATGACTTATATAATAATGGCGATTATCACAGGCGACGTGTGGCACGTCTCACAAAACGTAAAATACCCCTTATTTTACTGATAAACTCAATAAAATAAGGGTAATTGCATTTCGGAATGTGAGGGATTCGGATTGAATACATTCCGCTTTGCAGAAGTAGGGAGGTCTGCATGAAAAAAGCGATAAGCAAAAGTGCTTCGGGCAGATTTCTCAAGGTTTCTCTTACACACCACCTTGATCCAAAAAGAAAAACACTTGCTAAAGCAAGTGCTTATCTTTTTACGGAAAGGGAGGGATTCGAACCCTCGGTCGGGTATTAGCCGACACACGATTTCCAATCGTGCGCCTTAGACCAGCTCAGCCACCTTTCCATTTGCATGGCTGCAAGAATCATTGTTGCTGCAATCTCACATGATCTATATACCAGTATACCATAAAAAATCTTAAAAATCAATACCTTTTCAAATATTGTTCTTTGAATTTACACGAAAATTTCCGTAAAGTTCAAATCAGTTGATAATTGTAGGATCTTTGTAAGAATTTCGTATGATTAGGAATATGAAATTTTCATACATTTATTTTCCTTTTAGACTTGAAAATAAGCCGTATATGTACTATACTATTATTACAGCATAATTGCTCGGGTAAGGAGTTCAGGATCAACCTGTTAAAAGGCTGACTCACAACAGATAAAGACTTGTGCCGCGATTTACACGGCGGAAAGGTAAGGTAATATTTATGAAAAATCTTATTCGTATGGCTTCTGTATGCGCTTCTGTTTTTATGATTGCCGCATCGTTTACATCATGTGCATTATTTCGCTCTGCCAATGAATCCGATGAAACTGTGCTTGTTACAGAGTCGGGCGATAACTATATAACGACCGATATTCCTCAGAGTGAAGAAACTCCTAATTCAGTTGTTCCCGTTATACCGACGCCGATTCCGGGCGCGCCGAAATCCGTGTGCATAGATGCGGGACACGGCTATAACGATCCGGGCTGCACAAGCGATTATTTAAAGGGAAAATATGTCGATAAAATAGGTGCT
>JAAWQR010000038.1 GCA_022800625.1 Clostridiales bacterium
ATTACGAAGTTATCTTTCGGGTATAAAAAACATCGCAGCGAACATGAGAAGTTGGCGCTTCTCATGTCCGAACTCAGGGGTTGCAGCAAACAACACCTAAGCCACTTCTGCGACAATGATATTTTATCACATTTGTTTAAATTTGTCAATTGGCTTTGACAAAGAGAACGTATGTGAAATATCTCCGTTGCGAGTGCACTGCAAGCAATAGCTGTCAGTCTATATTATAGATAAAGTGTTGGGGATAAATGCGTTTTGGCATGCGGAAAACCGCATACGCGCCGCACACCGTAAGATGTGCGATAGTCCACAGTCCCGAGTTCCTTCGCCGCTGATGCGGTTTTACCTGAAAGTAGCTTATTCGGCAAAGCTGTTTTCGTATGAATCTTTCTCATACGGAAACAGTCTGTCCGATATTATTACCTTTCTTCATTATGAGTCTATAACTCAAACGAAGAAATTCTTCTACGGAGTTACCTTTCGGGAAAAAACAAAGTTGCAGCGAATATGAGAAGTTGCCGATTCTCATGTCCTGAACTCAGGGATTGAGCTTGACTGTATTTTTATAAAAGGCTGAGCTGTCAGAGAAAGTGACAAGCTCATAATAAAAATATTGGGGTTGAATGCGCATTGTAGGCTTCGGAAATACTTATTCCGTCGGCGCGCCGCACATCGCGATATGTGCGATAGACCCAGATCCCGTATTTATCCCGAAAGTAACTTATCCTGCTGAACCGATTTTTTCGGCTCAGCAGGATTTTTTTATTTTTATTCGCTGAAAATTATCAAAAAATTTTTTTGCTGAATATTTATTTTCCTTTAGTACAAAATAGTAACGTACATCGAACAAAGCAGTACAAAATAAAAAGCAAATTACCGAAAGGAATTTTAAAATTATGAAAAAGAGATATCGCAGCAGAATTATATGCCTTATTCTGTCGCTCGTATTTGTTACGGCAATCCTGTCTTTGACGGCAGCAGCAGAATCACCGGTACAGGCAATCTCTGAGATTGTTCCTACAGCAGGCAAAATAGGAGAAAATGACGGAGATGTTGACGGTGACGGAATCATCGAAGACGCGGAGCGCGACGGAGAAAATGCTCTGAGAGATGCAGGAGACGCTGCACGTGACGCAGGAGATGCTGTAGGAGACGCTGTAGGCAATGCAGCAGAATCTGTAGAAAATGCCGCAAGTGATGTTATAGGCGGTGCGGCTGACGGCGTTGAAGACCTCGTCGGCGGAACAGACAGAGACTCAAATACAGATACAAGAAACGACACAACGGACAATACAACTCCCTCAACAGAAAATGTAAATCCGGCAGACAAAACCACAGATGATGAGCGCGGAATGAGCATTACATGGACTGTAATTGCGATAATCGCTGTTGTCGCTGTTATAGTAATAATCATAGCCGTAATTCCTAAGAACAGACACTGATTCATTTGAAAGGTTTGGTATAACTTTGAAAATATTCAGAGCAGGAATAATTATATTCTGCACTGTCGCGGCGGGAGCTGTGCTCAGCACAGCTCTCCTGCTTCAAAATGAAGCTGATTACAAAGAAACCCTGTCTTCACCCGACTGTCCCGTCACGGAATATATTCCCGCCGATTTAAACTTAGACGGCACGGAATCTTCGGTCAATGAGGAAAAAGACGGCATGGATATAAACATAACGGATATTACGGATCGGAGCATATCTGAGGACGAGATAACTCTGATAGCAGAGCTTGTTGAAGCCGAAGCAAAAGACCGCTCTTACATGACGCGCGTTTGCTGTGCTGCTGTGATATTTAACAGAGTTGCAGACGTATCCTTCCCGTCAACGGTTCATGAGGTAGTATACCAACCCGGAGCATTTCACTTTGACGGCAGTTCAGATGATCTCAGTTATTCACGCAGTTTTAAACTGACAATGGCAGCTGTACGAGAAGCAGCTCTCGGACGTGATCCGACGGACGGAGCGCTTTATTTTGCAGATGCAGAGGATAAAACCGCCTTTGTTGTGCCATCATTCGAGTGCGGAGGAATGATATTCGGGAAGTAAAGCTCCGTATATGACATGTCGTGCACAGCACGAATATACTGTAATCGTGGGACGAAAATTCTCCTACAATATTTATCAGGATGTAAATTATAACGGAATTTCGGGAACTGTATCCCGTGGAAAGGAATGGTTAAACTCCAATGAATGTAAAGCGCGGAGACATTTATTATGCAGATCTCAGTCCTGTAGTCGGAAGTGAGCAGGGAGGAATGAGACCCGTGCTGATCGTACAGAATGACGTCGGAAACAGATACAGTCCGACGGTAATAGCGGCAGCTATAACGAGCAGAATGGGAAAAACGCGACTGCCTACTCATATTGATATATACGCAGACAAGGTTGGTCTTTCAAAAGACTCCGTAATACTGCTTGAACAGATACGGACAATAGATAAAAAACGGCTCGGTGAAAAAATGGGACATCTTGACGATAAGCTTATGGGCGAGGTCAACAATGCGATAACAATAAGCTTCGGCCTTGGAACGGGAACACCCGAAACAGGCAGCGCAACTTAAAATTTCACCTTGTCACTGCGCCGAGTGAAACGCAGAGCATTTTAATCTGCTGTAAATCTCATAACACCTATAAAACAAGAGTCGGGCAACCGAAGGAGAATATATGCTGAGAAGCGACCTTTTTTGCGAAGATTTCGGAGCGGCAAAAGCAACAGGCGGCCGCGTTATGAATATAAGCCGGATTCACGGTTTTGATGTACTTTTCGGCGATCATTCCGACGGAGAAAGGCGCGGACGGTATGCAACACTTGAATGCGGGAATTTGTATACAGAGAACGGCAGCTCTCACTCCGATACCGTGCACGCTCTTTCCGACATTTTTGCACAGTTATTGCAGGAGGAACAAAAATTTCCTCCAAAGCGGATTTTAACAGTAGGTCTCGGTAATGAAGACGTTACAGCCGACAGTCTCGGCGGAAAAGCAGTTGACAGAATAACCGTAACGAATTCAGCCGGCAGTGAAAATATCAAAGGCTTACCCGAAACTTATGTAATAAAAGCAGGTACGGGCGCTTCAGGCGGAATAGATTCGGCAGAACTTGTAAAAAGCATTGCGGGCCTTGTAAAAGCCGAGCTTGTGATCTGCATAGATGCCTTGGCGGCAAGATCTGTGGAGCGGCTCGGAAGCGTGATACAGGTATCAAATGCAGGCATATCGCCGGGATCAGGCGTTTCCCGTCATACATCGACGATCAGCCGTGATACTCTCGGGGTTCCTATGCTGTCGGTCGGAATACCGACGGTAATCTCGGGAAGAATGGTTCTCTCGGAATCGTCCGACAGTGAAACCGATGAAACGCTTTTTACCGTGGCGGCTGTTGATTCGCTGGTAAAACTCGGCGGTGCGGTTATTGCGGGAGCCGTAAATCTGTTTTTCATGGCGCATTGCAGGATAATATAAATAAACCTCCGAAGTTATTTTGAACTTCGGAGGTTTTCTTCTTAAACAACGAATCACTTCTTTTTCTTTTTTCTGACGGAATAACCGAATGAGCCGATCTTTTTCCCGAGCGCAAAATATGAGCCGTGCGCATATGCCGCAAGCGAGCACCTTTCTATATGAAGCTTTCCTTTGTCGTCGATATAACGCTCGTCTACATTTACTGCGATAATATCGGCAAGAAACATATCATGACTTCCGAGAGGAATAATATCGAACACGCGACACTCAATACTCACGGGGCTTTCCGCAACCATAGGACACAACACCTCAGACGCCGCCTCCCTTGTCAGCCGACATGCGGAAAATTTGTCGATATTCCGTCCCGAACGTACGCCGCAAAAGTCGATTGACCTGATAATGTGAGACGACGGCAGGTTTATTACAAATTCCCCGCTCTTTTTTATTATATCATATGAATATCTCTCCGGTCTGAGCGAGATATACGTCCTTGCAGGATCTGAGCAAACGATTCCCGTCCACGCCACCGTAATCAGATTATCATGCTCTCCGTCAGAGCATGATACAAGCACCGGCGGCAGGGGAGCTGTAAGCGTTCCTGCTTTCCACTTTACTTTTGACATAAAAATCTCCATTTTGCCGTCTGTCGGCTGTTCATACAAATCACTAAATCTCCTGCATAAGCCGTAAAGCATTACAGCTGTGCATCGATCTCTTCGGCATATCTTACCGTTTCCATTGCGTCGCGAGCATACTTGTCCGCGCCGATCTTATCTGCATATTCTTGCGTGAGGACTGCTCCTCCGACTACAACGCGGCACCACGGAGTTTTGATTCGAAGCTGCTTTATAGTTTCTTCCATTGCAGGAACAGTCGTAGTCATAAGAGCGCTCAGTCCCGCAATCGGGGCATGGCGCTCTGCTACAGCCGAAACTACCGTTTCGGGCGGTACATCACGACCGAGGTCTGTTACACGGAATCCGTAATTTTCAAGCAGCAACTTGACTATATTCTTACCGATATCGTGAATATCCCCGTGAACCGTAGCGATAACCACGTCGCATTTTTCGCTCATCTCGGTATTATGAGACACAACGTATGTTTTTATCTTTTCAAATGAGCTTTTAGCTGCCTCGGCGCTCATAAGAAGCTGAGGCAGATATACGGTCTGTTTTTCAAATCCGCGTCCGACAACATCAAGTGCAGGTATTATCTCATTCTGAACGATATCAAGCGGCGCAGTGTTCTCAAGCATCACTTCTGTAAGGGCCGCCGCTCTGTCCTTCAGCCCCTTCGTTATCGCCCGCATCAGCTCTGTAAGCTGTTCTCCGCTGTCGGATGCGGATTTCGCTTCCGCAGGAGAAGAAACAGCAACTGACGACGGTGTGTTTCCGTATGTTTCCTCAAAATGAGAAATAAATTCAATATAATCCGCGCAGTTTTCATCAAGTCCGTGAAGCGCGCGGTACGCGAAATATGTCTTCATCATGTCTCCCGAATAAGGATTCATGATTGCGGCAGACAGTCCGTTTTCAAGAGCGATTGCAAAAAATGTGCTGTTTACCGTATCTCTCGACGGCAGTCCGAAAGAAATATTCGACACTCCGAGAGAGGTGTGACAGCCGAGCTTATGCTTTATCGTATTCAGCGCACCGAGCGTCGCCGCTGCGGCAGAGGTATCTGCGCTTACCGTCATTGCAAGCGTATCAAAAATGATATCTTTCTTTTTTATTCCGTATTCCGCCGCTACAGCAAGTATCTTTTCCGCGATTTTTACTCTTCCCTCCGCTGTACTCGGAATTCCGTCCTCATCAAGGGTAAGAGCAACAATAAGACCGCCGTATTTTTTCACAAGCGGGAACACGGCACGCATACTTTCCTCTTTGCCGTTTACGGAATTTATCATCGCTTTCCCGTTATATATACGCATTGCCGATTCCATAGCGGCAGGATCGGATGTATCTATCTGGAGAGGAAGATCTGTTACGGATTGAAGCTCGTACACAGCGCTTTTCAGCATTTCAACTTCGTCTATATCGGGAAGTCCTACGTTGACGTCAAGAATATGAACTCCTCTCTCCATCTCGGCAATGCCCTCTGAGAGAATATAGTTCATGTCCCTTTCATGAAGAGCCTGTTTAAATCTTTTCTTGCCTGTCGGGTTAATGCGCTCACCTATAAGAATCGGAGATTCTCCGAATATAACCGTATGCGTATAAGACGATACACAGGTAATATTTTTCTCGATAATGGGGACAGGCTTTATATCGGATATCATCTCGCGTGTACGTGCAACATATTCGGGAGTCGTTCCGCAGCAGCCTCCGACGATACGCACGCCTGATTTCACCTGACGCGCAACCTCGGAAGCGAAATCCTCAGCCGTCACATCGTATACCGTTTTTCCGTCAACACTCTTCGGCAAACCTGCATTCGGCATAAGAATGACAGGAAGAGACGAACACTCAAGCAGACGGTCAACCACAGGCGCAAGCTGTACAGGACCGAGCGAGCAGTTAACTCCGATAGCATCAGCCCTCATACCTTCGATCAGCGCCGCCATAGCCTCAGGAGACGCTCCCGTCATCAGCTTCCCGTCTTCGCCGTATGCGTTTGAAACAAATACAGGCAGATCACAGTTTTCCTTAACGGCAAGAAGAGCCGCTTTTGTTTCAAGGCTGTCGTTCATCGTTTCTATGAGGACAAGATCGACTCCGTATTTTGCGCCGAGACGCACGGTTTCGGCAAACATCTCCACTGCATCTTCAAATTCAAAATCGCCGTACGGCTTTAACATCCTGCCGCTCGGACCGATATCAAGAGCTATAAATTTTTCTCCCGACGCACTTGAAGCATTTCTTGCCGCATCTGCATTTTGGACGGCTGATTTGATTATTGCTTCCAGCTCATCCCGTTCAAATTTAAGGCTGTTCGCTCCGAATGTATTGGTACTGACAACATTACTTCCGGCATTGTAGTATTCTGTATGGATCTGACTTATAACATCAGAGTGTGTAATATTCCATCTTTCAGGATATTCGCCGGGTTTAAGACCGCTGCTTTGCAAAAGCGTTCCCATTCCTCCGTCAAGGAATACCACGTTTTCTTTCATGTATTCAAGTATATTCAAATTTTTCACCTCTGTCAGATGTGATTATGGAGCTTACGGGGGGTGGAGATGAATCCGGTGTTTATATGGGGCGTTGCCCCACACCCCACTCGCTTTTTGAAAAAAGCGAGACCAAAAACTTCACAAAAGTTTTATAAGTATACAATGTGCAAGGAAAGAATTAAGTCTATGCTTTTATTAAAGTTTCTTGCCGCCTGCTTTTTCTCAAAAAAAACAGGTTAGAGTGCTGGACAGTGCCTGTGTTTATATGGGGCGTTGCCCCACACCCCACTCGCTTTTTGAAAAAAGCGAGACCAAAAACTTTGCAAAAGTTTTATAAGTATACAATGTGCATGGAAAGGATTTAGTCCATGCTTTTATTAAAGTTTCTTGCCGCCTGCTTTTTCTCAAAAAACAGGTTAGAGTTCGGGCAGGATTCGTGTTTATATGGAGCATTGCTCATTATCAATTGCTTCCCTCAATCCCACGATCGCACTTACTGATTTAGTCGGAGACATCAAAAGTGTTTCACCGAGAGTCAAACCGATTCTCCTCACCGGATCAAGCAAACGAAATATGTCTCGCTGCATTTCCAAAGGCAAATCACCGTAACCGGGACTGAACCGCGGACGTATTTCAAGGGAACGCGACCGCACTTCTTTACTAAGTTCATCACAAAACACATCGCACAGCGACTCAATCCGTTCCGCGCCTATCGCCTGCATGATGACCGCTTTTGCAGGAGAAAGCTTGCTGTATTTTGTAATAAGTCTGTCAAGCGGAGTACCGACGGTAGCTGCAAATATTACGGCTGCCTTACACCCTGTAAGATTTTTTGTAAGCGCGGTGCTTTTTATATGAGTAAACGACATATCAACTTCACCAATCGAAGGATCAGATATATCAACCGCAACCTCGCAAAAGCATACACTGTATGTTAAAACAGAACGGCACTCCGAAACACACTCATCAATCAGGCTGTCTATCTGCTCCGAGTGTTCACGGCAGCCTGAGTATCTGAGTATTTCACCGCGATCAAACTCAGGCTCATTGTATTTTCTTGTAAATACAGTTCCTGTCATACTCTTCTCCATTCAGTCATAGTTGCTAATATCTATGAAATTCGGATAGATCTCTATAAAATTGACACTCCATGGTTTTCATCATTTCACAAAAGCCATTTCTCATATAAAATCTTATGCCATCGATATTTTGCGGAAAAACCGAAATTCTAATGAAATCAGCTCATCTTTGCTTTCCCCATTCATTACCGACATTCAGGAGAAGCGTCCCTATACCCTTATTCCTCTCACATTCTAAAACATCTAAATCTTGTATGTAAACCGCAGTCTGCGGCTTTAAGCACGCAATGTTTTTCGGCTTTAATAACTAAACCCTATAACTTTGCCATTAGCTTCCGCTACAAGAATATCCTGCTCATCACTATCAAATATTGAATTAAAAAAGTCATCGTCTCTATAGCCCTATCACAAAATGTTCCGGCTGATATTTTACACCGTCAGACTCTAAATCCAAATATATGCGTCTTAGCTGCTTGACATCATCCATGTTAGCTATTCTGATAAGCATATATTATTTCCTCATAATTTCTATTTACCTATCATCTCAGATAAATTGTCCCGTATTGCGCGAGCCACGTCAGGTTTATTCATTGAATATACGTGAACGTTTGTTATCCCATTGGCGAACAGGTCGATTATTTGATCCGTAGCATATGCTATACCGGCCTGTTTCATTGCGGCAGGATCTGAGCCGAATCTATCCACTATGCTCTTAAATCTCTGCGGCATAAAAGAGCCTGAAAGGCTTATTGCCCTCTCTACCTGCCCTGCGTTTGTTATCGGCATGATCCCCGCAACAACGGGAACGGTAATTCCCGCCTCTCTTAGCTTGTACATAAAATTATAGAACAGGTTGTTATCAAAAAACATCTGCGTTGTCAGGAAAGAACAGCCTGCGTCCACCTTTTCTTTAAGATAGGCAATATCATCTTTTTGGCATTCGCTTTCAGGGTGTACCTCGGGATAGCACGCGCCTCCGATGCAGAAATCCGCTCCGCTTTCTTTCAGCTCACGAATAAGATCGGTGGCATGAAGATATTTCCATGTACTTCTGTCATCGTCTTTCATTCCGACGGGAATGTCTCCGCGAAGCGCCATTACATTTTCAATGCCTGCCTTTTTCATATCCGCAATACGTGTGCGAACCGTCTCCTTGGTTGATGAAACGCATGTAAGGTGTGCGAGCATGGGAACCCCGTACGTACGCTCAATATTACTTGCGATATCAACGGTATATTTACTTGTGCCGCCGCCTGCTCCGTATGTAACACTCATGAATGAAGGCGACAGCGAAGCTATCTCTTCTGTCGCCGCCATTACATTTTCAAAGGACGTGTCAGTTTTAGGCGGAAAAACCTCAAATGACAGCGATATCTTTCCACTGTTCAGTATATTTGTAAGCTTCATATGTTTCTCCGAATTTGCCGTCTTTGGGCAAAGTCAAACAATTTTTTATCTAGCTTAATATGATAGCACATATTCGGGTTCATTTCAAGGGATATATTATTAAAACCGTAAAAGCAAACACTTGAAAATAATCAATATTACAAGAATGCAATAAAATCGCACAGGCTGACAAAAAATTCAAAACTGTGTCACCTTTTATATTTATCATACATCTATATATCAGAACGATAAAAAGGAGATACGAATGTGGTATTCAGCAGTCTGAAATTTATTTTTATCTTTATTCCGATATTCTTTACGGTTTACTGTCTGTCTCCCGCTAAATTCAGGAATGCAGTATTGCTCATAGGAAGCCTGAGTTTCTATTTCATCGGAACAGTCAACAATCCCGAGCATTTTATATTATTTATTATAAGTATTGTCATGGATTTTGTAATCGGTATATTGATTGAAAGATATCGGCGTCATAAAAAACTGTTTCTCATAATAGGAATAACATTCCATTTGCTCAGCCTTGCCACATTTAAGTATCTGAACTTCGTAACACACGAACTCAGCCGTCTTATCCCGAACTTCGATTTTTCATCCAATATAGTTTTGCCCATTGGTATTTCTTTTTACACCTTTCAAGGATTATCATATATTGCAGATGTCTATAAAGAAAAAATTTGCGCTGAACAGAGCTTGATGAAGTTTGCCGTATATATATCAATGTTTGAACAGCTTATAGCAGGGCCTATCGTTACATTTGATAACGTACAAAATAAGCTGAGCAACAGAAGGTTAAATAAATCGCTCATTTTAAACGGTATAGGCACATTTGTGTTCGGTTTGGGTCTTAAAGTGCTTCTGGCAAATCCCCTCGGCAAGTTGTGGTCTCAGACATGTGCCATTGGATTTGAGAGCATATCAACTCCTCTTGCATGGATAGCAATAGCGGCATTTTCTTTTCAGATATATTTTGATTTTTTCGGATATTCACTGATGGCAATAGGTCTCGGCAAAATGCTGGGCTTCGATTTGCCTCAAAATTTTAATCACCCTTATACAAGTTTAACAATGACAGAATTTTGGAGACGCTGGCATATAACTCTTGGTTCATGGTTCAGAGAATACATTTATATTCCTCTCGGAGGTAACCGAAAAGGAATGGCATCAACACTCAAAAATCTATTTATTGTATGGATACTTACCGGAATATGGCACGGCGCAGGCTATAATTTCATTTTATGGGGAACTGCAATGTTTATTATAATAGCGGCAGAAAAATTATTTATCGGAAAATTCATAAATCGAATTCCTATAGTCGGTCGCATATATATGTTGCTGCTGATCCCGCTCACATGGGCAATATTTGAAATTGAAGACATGAGACTGCTCGGAGTATTCTTTACCCGTCTGTTTCCGATCACAGGACAGGGGGTATGGTCGATATTCAGATATGATTATATTAAATACTTGAAGCTATATTATCCGTTCCTTATCTTAGGTATATTATTTTCCTCTAAGCTTCCGTATACAATTCTGAAGCAAATCAAAAACCGTGCCGTTATATGCGCATTGATTTTTCTGATATTCGGTGCAAGTGTCTGGTGTTTAATGCGTGGACTTGATGACCCGTTTTTATATTTCAGATTTTGAGATTGTCTGACAGACTTTGCTGATGTCAAATGTTAAAATATATTTTATTTATTTGCCGAACGGCACAAATACTGAGAAAGGCATGGTTTTAATCATGAAAAAATCCAATCTGATCACGCTTCTGTTCCTCGGCTTCGCTCTTTCCTCCGTCATTATATTCATGACACTTCACGGATCAAATACACAAATGAAAGATGAACTGACAAATGTAACAAAAGTACGAACTGGCTTCGATATTTCAAATGACGAACCGCCAGAGTGTAATACAAAAGAACCTGATACAGATATACCTCATCAAACTCAGCAAACCTCCGGATCTACTGCTGCAGAGCCGCAAACAAAAGAAAAACAAACTGACATACATACAACAATATCTGACAAGCCTGATTCCAACCAGACTGTAGCGGGAGATCTGCTGTTCATAGGAGACTCGAGAACAGTAGGTTTAATGGAATACGCGCAAATTGACAAGGCTGATTTCTTTTGCTCAACAGGAATAACTGTATTTGATATTTTAAAGAAAACCGTTTCAGTTCCCGGAACTGGTAAAGTAACGCTTGAGGAGTTGCTATTTAATAAAAAATACAGTACAATATGTATAATGCTGGGCGTCAATGAAATGGGATACAAATTTGAAAGTATAGTCTCAGAGTATACAAAGCTTATCGACTTTATTAGAGAAAGAGAGCCGGAATCAAAAATAGTAATAAGCGCTAATCTGCACGTAACCAAGAAACGCTCCGACAACGACGATATATATAATAACAAATCTATCGACCGATTAAATTCAGCGTTGTCAGAGCTTGCTGACAGCCTCGGCATATATTATATCAATGTGAACCCACTTTTTGATGATGCTGACGGAGCTCTGTCAGCTGACAAATCTTCAGACGGCACGCATCTCTATGCAAAATACTACGCAGAGTGGGGAAAGTGGGTATTAGATAAAACCGCCTCACTCATCAGGGAGGAATAATCTTGACTGATAAAGATGAATTTTGTGAGCAAATACGGTTATGCGAAAGAGCAATGTATGCTTTAGCGATCTCCGTCGTAAAAAACGATGCAGACGCAGGCGAGGTCATAAGTGAATCAATATACCGTGCATATAAAAATATAGATACTCTCAAAAAAATAAGTTCCTTCAAATCATGGATTCTTCGCATTGTTCACAATACGGCTGTTGAAATGATCCGAAAAAATTCAAAAGTAATGTATGTCGATGAAATTATGGATACTCCAAATGAAGGAGAAGAAGATGAATTGACAACAAAACTTGTGCTCCGCGAAGCCGTAAAAAAACTCAAACAGCCATACAGAACAACAGTAATACTGTTTTATTATGAAAATCTTTCACTATCTGAGATTGCCGATATTACAGGAGCTGGAATTTCCGCTGTCAAAAAGCAGCTATCCCGTGCGAGGGGTATACTTTACGCTACTCTGAAAGAAGATTTTCGCAAATAGGCTTCACATTGCCGAATCACCTTTCGATAATGTGGATTGGAGATAAATATATGAATGATTTTGATAAATATATTAAAAAAATGGCTAAAAAGGAACAGCTGCAGCCATCCGAAGAGATTATTGCAAGAATCGAACAGACGCTTGAAAGTCTTCCTCAGCAAATATCAACTGAAAAAGGCAAAAGTACAAAGAGCCTCAGAATAATTTTACGTACATCAGCTGCTGTCGCATGTTTTGCATTTGTAATGCTTTTTCTACTTCCGAATATAAGTTCTGCATATGCACAAACTTTAGAACAAATTCCCGTGATAGGAGCTATTGTACGGATCGTTACAATCAAAAATTACTTTTATTCCGACAATTATCACGAAATGAATATAGACGTTCCGACTTTGGGAGCAGGAGATAATGATGCGGACGAGCTTAATTCAATAAATTATGATATAAAAGAGCTGACAGATACACTCATAGACCGTTTCTATAATGATCTCGAAGCGATTGGAGATATGGGGCACAGTTCAGTTTATGTTGATTATGAAACAGTCACCGACACAGCCGCATGGTTCACATTGAAAATTCGAGTTTATGAGGCTGCCGGCAGCAGCAACACATATTATAAATATTATCACTTTAATAAACTGACAGGAAAAACCGTTAAACTCGGAGATATAGCTAAAAATGATAGATTTTATACCGCAGTAGAGCAGGATATAAAAAAGCAGATGGCAGAAGCCATGGAAAAAGACAACAGTTTAAAATATTGGGTAGAAGACAGCATATTCGGCGATAATATCGTATCTGTTGATTCAGAACACAACTTTTACTGGAATAAAGACGGTAATCTTGTAATTCCGTTTGACAAATATGAGGTAGCGCCGGGTTACATGAGCACTCCGGAATTTGCTGTTGATAAAGCTGTAATAAATGAATTTATGAAAGAAGAATTTAAAGATATAAATATGCACGACAAGGTAGAATAAAACTATCGCTAAAAAATAAAAAGGCAAAAAAGGACTCATGCGGAAGCACAAGTCCTTTTTTCAAATTAATCTTATTATTTTCTGCCTTTACATATTATTCGATATACTTATGAAAGGACAGAAAAACTACCTAAAATTTATGTTTTAGGTAGTTTTAAATCCGAGTGGGGGAAGGTGGATTCGAACCACCGAAGTCAGTGACAACAGATTTACAGTCTGCCCCCTTTGGCCGCTCGGGAATTCCCCCTGGAGCTGGTGATCGGAGTCGAACCAACAACCTGCTGATTACAAATCAGCTGCTCTGCCATTGAGCCACACCAGCCTATTCTTTTTGACGCCTATCATTCGGCGACGAAAATATTATATCACAGCGCAATAATTTTGTCAATACTTTTTTTGATTCTTTTTTGTTTTTTCCGCAGCAGCGTGTGAATCCGCATATCACACTTTTTGTTCGTGGCTATGTTCCGCATAACATTCGCACAATCCCTACTTCCGCAGTGCGGAATGTAGGTGGATTTGCTCCGTCATTCTCCTGAGATGACAAAGCAGTCTATTTCTGCGTAGTCGCTTATCACACTTTTTCTTCGTGCCTACGTTCCGCATAACTTCCGCACAATCACTACTTCCGCGAAGCGGAATGCAGTAGTCTGCAATGTCTATTATCTCGCACTTTCTTTTATAAAAGAAAGATGCCAAAGAAAATCTTCGAGGTGGCTCTGCCCCCTAGAAGCTCACCCCTCCTACCGTGCTCCGCATAACTTTTGCACAATCCGCGTGCGGATTGCTCCGTCATTCTCCTGAAATGAAGTCAACGGGGACATGGTGTCGTTTTTTAACTCAAAATATTGAGATTGCTCCGCATTGGAGACTATCCTGCAGTTTGTATGCTGTTCAAAGAACGATGAGTTAGGCTGTGGATTAAGTTTTCATAATCAAATACACTTTTTCATATAAAGTATATTTCCGCTCAGTATTGCTCATATCAAAATTTGTTTCGCAATACAGCAACATGCGCCTAACTAACGCTCTTTGAACAGTGTGCTCTTTGCAGTTAAACTTCCCCTGCGAAGCAATCTCTGCATTTTGACCGTTAGCCGACACCATCTCCCCGTTGACTTCATTTCAGCAAGATACCGAAGCAATATCGCTACGCGTATTGCGCGGATGTTTTCGCGGAGCACAAGTCGGGGGTAAGCTTCTAGGGGGCGGAGCCACCTCGAAGATTTTCTTTGCGCAGCTTTCTTTTATAAAAGAAAGTGCGAA
>JAAWQR010000008.1 GCA_022800625.1 Clostridiales bacterium
GGGTAAGCTTCTAGGGCGCAGCCCTTGAAGGCTTTCTTTGGCATCTTTCTTTCACGAAAGAAAGTGCGACATGCGGCTACTCAGGCACTGAGAATTCAGCTTAACTAAAAAACTAACGCATATAAAAAACAATATGGCAGAAAACCGAAGAATTAAAACAATCTTTATTGACTTTTCACCTTATATTGTTTATACTGTTGTCAGAGACTTTTTTGCATTATATCGCGCTTTCAGCAACCGCGCAATATAAATATCGGCAATATAAATTATGAAAGGCTTTGGCTTATATGAATATAAAAAAAACAGTATCATTGTTCCTGTCCGCCGTTATGCTTTCTTTTTCACTCCTTTCCTGCGGTAAGAAAAATTCAGAATCAGTAATGAAAATCGCCGGATATGATGTTCCGATGGACATTTACAGATGTATTGTTATAACGACAAGAAAAAATATTGAAAACGAATATGGAGATGATGTTTGGAACTCGTCCTCCGCTGAAAAAGCTACAAGCGAGCTGCAAGAAGGTATCCGTAATAACCTGATCGAACTTTATACAGTCTGCGCACTCGGAGCAGACTGCGGAATCACACCCGACGACGGATATATTCAGTCACAGATGACGATTACCAAGCAAGATTATATTGATGAGCTCGGCGGAAAAAACGAATTTAAAGAAGAACTGAAAAACACTCACATGAGCGAGGCTGCATTTGAATTTATACTGACAAACAGCATTATGATAGACGAAATATACGATCATGTCGCACATTCGGATGAAAAATATGAAGATGTGGACTACCTTAGAGAAGTATTCGCGGGCGATGAATTTATACGCGTAAAGCAAATTCTTATCGGCGGCGAGTACTCCGCTGATGAAGAAAAGGATCTTGAAAAAGCGCAGGAGATTTATTCAAAGCTGAAAAACGGTGCAGACTTTGATAAGCTTTCACAGGATTATAATAACGACCTGCTTATGTTCTCAAACGATGACGGATATTATATCACCCGCGGCTCAAGGGATCGCGCATTTGAAGAAGCAGCCTTTGCGCTTGATGTGGGAGAGATAAGCGAAATTGTAAAGACCGATGCAGGATACAGTATAATCAAAAGATACGAAAAGAGCGACGAGTATATAGACACACATCTGAACGAGCTTGCGAACGAATATTACGAAGCACTTTATACCTCGCTTTACGAGGAAAAAAGAGAAGAAGTTACAGCTTCTGCAGACGAGCTTCCGAAAAGCATTGATATAATGACACTTGACTGAAGGCAATTTTTTATTCATTCCAATTAAAATAACTTTCGGAAGAGAGAGACAAAGTTTTGAGAAAATACAGAAGATACAGGTCAAGACACAGAAACAGAGAAAAGAAAAAAGCAGTAAAACAAATTTTACTCAGAATACTGTTCGTCCTGCTTTGCATAGCAGTTTTTACATTTTTGGCTGTGCTGCTCGGAGAACATCTCAAAGAGCGCGCGTCACATGCGGAAACGCTTGAAGTTACGGAAACTGAGACTGATCCGAAAACAAAACCTGACGGTGAAAAATACCCTGACGGAATTCTCAGCACGTCCGACGCGTCCTCTCTTGAACTGTGCGCGGCGGATATCGATGTCACGCTCGGAGAACCTGACGATATCTCGCAGGTTATAGACAATCTTCCCGCGGTCTATAACGCAATATCAATCAGAATTGTAAGAGACGGACAGTTAATATACACACCGAAATCACTTCTTGAATATTTTAGGCTCAGCACGGCTGCCGCCGATACGCAGGGGCAGAATACAGCAAATCAAGATCAACCCGACGATCCCGACGAATCAGGCTCTGAAAAAGGAACAGATACTCCGTCGGACGCCGCATCTGACGTTTATGCTAATCTGTTAAAGGCAATTGAGACTGCCAAAGAAAAGAATCTGCGGGTTTGTGCGATATATACAACAAATTCTTCCGTTATTGGTAACGGAGATGAGTCCTCGGCACAGAGAATGGCCGACAAGACTGTAATCGAGGATCTTCTGTCGATCGGCTTTGACGAGGTAACTGTCGACGGAATTATTACTGAAAATGATGATCTGACTTCCGATGCTCTGTCTGCAATAATATCATATCTCACCGTTCTCAGGGGTGAGGTCGGACTTCATGACATCGGCTTGCAGCTCCCCTCGAACATATATCTTACAACGCAGTCAGCCGCCGCCGTAAATACGATTTCAAAATATGCTGATTTTCTCACCGTCGGAATCTTTTCGGGCACGGCAGACTCAGACGAAGCTTATTCCCTTATATACGATGATTATTATTCAGTGAGGGGGAGTTTCGGAGTATACGGAATCCGCGGAGTTATTCTTGATGAAAATTCCGCTGTTGCTTCCGCCGTATATGCAGCTCTTAAAAAACTTTCCTTGACGGGGATTCAGTTCACATCATATGCGGGCGAGCTTTCATATGTTCCTGAAGGCTCCGACACCCAAGCCGCCGACACCTCGGCAGCAAACGACAATGCAAAGCGAAGCGAAGATTACTCAGGAGATGGAAACGGAGACGGGGCAGGAGGTTCCGAAGAATAATCAAAAATCAAGCTGAAAAATTTATTCTGCATTCATAACGGAGATAATGATACCTATGAAGCATAGCAGTGAATATATTCCGTGCCTATTTCTGACGGAAACATGCGAGGTATGTGAAATACCGGACGGTACGGATTCTGACCGCAAAAATCAAATTGACAGCGCTGCTTTAATGAAATCGTTAAATAAAACAGATTCGGAACGGCTGATGCGTTTTTGTGCTGAAAACGAAAGCAAAACAGATTCAATCACAGTCGCTGTAAGATATCGTGAATACCGTTGCGGCGCGGCAATAAAAGAATTTGTCGGAGGAATAAAGATAATAAGGCTTTATCTTCTGCAAAGCAAAGCTCGATTCAGAGAAATCAAAGAATTATCAGAAAAAATGATCCCTGAATATATACGAGGGTTGATAAAATTCGGAGAAAATACTGAGAATAACGCAACTTCCTCCGTACACTCACTTGTTTTTTCACGGGAGAAAATAGAAGCAAGTGAGCTTGACTCGCTTGTAAAGTCTCTTTGTACAAAGCTTTCGCGCGGAAGCTATATCAGCTCAAAAATGGATTTTTCAGAGAACAGTATTGCAGGCTCTTCAGGCAATAAATACGGCAGCGTGAAGCTGGGCGCGTTTGTGCTGATTTTTACTGCGCTCTCCGAAGTACTCGATTCAGCCGGAGATGACGGAATTATAAAAGTATCGGACAGCCGTTTTTCAGACAGTACGGAAACATCTCTGAGCGTCAAATATACCGGCATAGTTCCGTTTGTCGGAACAAGTACCGATATTCTTGCTTTGTCGCCATATATACCTAAAAGCTCTCTCAGACTTTCGCTTGCGTCGGAATGCGCCGTGCAGTGCGGAATAAGTCTTTCGTGCAAATATGATGACAGATCTGAAACACTCACATTTTTTATAGACTGCATGAGGGATGATATGGCAATACTCGAATTCAAATACCGTGATCCTGAGGAGGGCGTGAACCGTTTCTTCGATATTGCGGCAGATTTACTTGAAAGCCTGCCCGAATAACATAAACCGCCGCAGAACTACGATTATTCTGCGGCGGTTTTAGGTATAAATTTTCACCTCAGCGAACAGCCAAGAGAAGCGCAAGAAAGAGCAGTACATCGCCGTTGTTTTCTCCGTCGGCAATTATCAGAATGAGTGCGGTTATAAGCAGTTCTTCACTTCCGAACCGATCATGAAGCTTTGACATCAAACCTCGGATCAGTTCTCCCTTTTCCTCGTTTTCGTCGGACTTACAAGACAGCGCTCTTTCTTTGTTGCAAAGTGCTGTTTCTTCCGCCGAATCTTCGCAGTATGAGTCATCGGTACTATCGGTATCAAAGGCAGCAGCCTCATTTTCTTCAGAGGTAAAACCTGAGTCCTCTCGGTCATTTAAAGATTCTTGCATGTTCCCTGCCCTGAATCTGCTCCCGTCATATCTCGGAGGAATATTATACCGATACAGCTCGTATTCCTCATCACTCATAGTGCGGTATTCCTCATTTCTCTCGGTATAAGATGCGCTTCTCGATTCTCCCGAAATATTTTTTCGCCCTCTTCCGTTCATCTGATTTCTGCTGTACAACGCTTACACCCCTTTTTTGTTATATTATCTGATATCAGAGCTTCCCTTTTGGCATAATATCAAGTATATTCGTTATTTTTGAAAGCGACATTACCGTGTCGATAACCTCGCGGCGGTTTTCGTTTACATACGGCTTCAGCGCCGCGAGAAGCTTGTTCCGCCGCTCTGTCTCTCCCGAATGAGATGATGTGGTCTTTATGAGAGGCGACAGTGTCTGAACAAGGTCTGACAGTTTGTCTGCCGATATCGCGCTCCCTGCACCGCCTCCCCCGTCGGCAACAGTTTCTGCTTCGGATTTCATTTCCGCCGTATTTTCTTCTTTAACAGCCGTGCTCTCTGCACTCGCTGTTCCCGATGCCGAAGTCTTCATATTTTTCATGAGTTCGGCAAAATTCGGATCGCGCATGATCTTATTCATCATAGCGCCGAGATCAAGCTCTTCCGCCATAATTATTGCCCCTTTCTGCCCGTTTAGGATTTTTTCGCCTTTTTATACAGTGAAACCAGCTCAAAAAAACGTGCTATATCAGAGTCGTCAACTTCCGAGAGTACTGCTCTGAGTCCTGATACGGTTTCAGCGCTCGGTGTCTTTCCGCCGAGGTTTATGCCCGCGGCTCCCGCTGCAATACTAATCATCTGCATCAGCCTGTCGTCGGGAAGCGCAAGCATTGTTTCAATCGTTTTTTTATCTATCATATCTATCTCCAATCAGCCGCCGAAGCCGCGGCATAAAAACTCGACTTGATCCTTCTGTAGCATTATATTCATTTAAACCTGATTTGACGACAGTTACTTAAAAAATTTTTTTGAAATTTGTATAGTAAATCAAAAAGAAATGTGATAAAATAGATTATCAATTTGTTTGGAGGTATTACACCTATGCTTGAAAACACATTATTCCGTTTAAAGCATGAAAAAAAGCTCCGTATAGGATACTTCGGAGGTTCTATCACCGACGGAACAGGCTCATCTGATGCCGATACCAAAAGCTACCGTTCTCAGGTTACCCGTCATCTGCGTGAGACTTACCCCGCATGTGAGATAACCGAACTGAATGCCGCTATCGGAGGTACGGGTACAGGACTCGGCATGTTCCGCTGCGAGCGCGACTTGCTTTTCTTTAAACCGGATCTTATATTTATGGAATTTGCAGCAAATGACTTCGGAGACAGGTATGAAAATGTTATCGCTCATTCCGAAGCGATATTCCGTAAAATTCGCAGCAAATTTCCTCTCTCCGATATTGTCACAATATTCACATCTTATGAATCGATAATGAAAACACTTGAATCAGGCGGAGAATACGGCTCTCGCAGCGCACAAACTGCGGCAGGTCATTATTACGGAGTGGCGAGAATTGACGCCGGTGAAGCGCTTCGTTCGCACTATATGAGATCAGGTCTTGATTATACAGATTATATGCCCGACCATGTTCACCCGAACGACACAGGTCACAAAATCCTTGCAGACTGCATATGGGCACGTCTTAGTGAAATGCTCGAAAATGCAGAAAAAACGACCGGGCTTGTACCGTATAAAATGCCGCAGAGACTCACTGATGTTAATTTTGACAACGCAAGAACCGTGCCATGCCGTGAACTTGACGGACTTAAAACAAACGGATTTACTTTTGCCGATGCACCGAGCGGTGAGCGTTTTACGGAATGCCTTGAAGGGAAAGCGGGAAACAGCTTTTCTTTTACCTTTAACGGCGAGGGACTGGGCTTTTATTGGACAGGCGGCGGTATCAGCGCAGACGCTTTTGTAAGCATCGACGGCGGCGAACAAATACGCGCTGTGAGCTGGGATCATTTTGACCGTTCATTCGATAAAATATCGGCGGCTGTTTTTGCGGAAGGACTGAATCGCGGCGAGCATACGGTTACTGTCACGGCAGACGAGGGAGCTCTCGTCAGGATAAGCGCTGTAATGATATATTGAGACATACAAGCACTGATATATTATATAAATAGTTTATTTTGATATAATTTTCGCGCCAACCACTTTATATTCATCGCGATATGTGGTAAAATATAAAAAGTATACAGATCGGGAAAGCTATCCTCGATCGCCGAAAGGAAACATAACGACCATGAATTTTTTTGATGAACTGAAACAGTATGACGCTGAGGTTGCCTCGGCATGCGATGCTGAGCTGAAACGTCAGCAGCACAATATTGAGCTTATTGCATCTGAAAATATTGTATCTAAGGCGGTTCTTTTGGCTGCCGGTACCCCCCTCACCAACAAGTATGCTGAGGGACTTCCCGGAAAACGTTACTACGGCGGATGCCAGTGTGTAGACGTTGTTGAAAATATTGCGCGCGAGCGTGCAAAAAAGCTTTTCGGAGCAGATCATGCAAATGTGCAGCCGCACAGCGGAGCCAGTGCTAATCTTGCAGTTTTCTTTGCTCTGCTGAATCCGGGCGACACCGTAATGGGACTGAATCTTGCTCACGGCGGACATCTCTCTCACGGCTCTCCTGTTAATATATCAGGTAAATATTTCAATATCGTTCCTTACAGCGTTGACGACGAAGCGGAAATGCTCAATTATGACAAAATAAGAGAAACTGCTCTCGAATGCCGCCCGAAAATGATTATTGCAGGTGCAAGCGCATATTCAAGAATTATTGATTTTGCCCGTATACGTGATATTGCAGATGAAGTCGGCGCATACTACATGGTAGATATGGCACATATAGCAGGTCTTGTCGCTGCCGGTCTTCATCCGAGTCCTGTTCCGTATGCAGACGTTGTAACAACCACAACTCATAAGACGCTTCGCGGACCGCGCGGCGGACTTATTCTTTGCCGTGAAGAATTTGCAAAGCAGATCGATAAGGCTGTATTCCCCGGAATTCAGGGAGGTCCGCTCGAACATATTATTGCGGCTAAAGCTGTAGCGCTCGGCGAAGCTTTGAGCGATGATTTCCGCGATTATCAGAAGCGTATTGTAGATAACGCATCTGTTCTCGCAGAAGCTCTGAAAGAACAAGGCTTCAGAATAGTTTCAGGCGGTACAGACAACCATTTGATGCTGCTTGACCTCAGACCATTTGGAATTACCGGACGCGATATGGAAAAAATGCTTGATGAAGTTCATATAACGCTCAATAAGAATACTATACCTAACGATCCTCAGAGTCCGTTTGTGACAAGCGGCGTTCGTATCGGAACTCCCGCTGTTACGGCTCGCGGTTTCGGTCGTGAAGAAATGCTGAAGATTGCCGGATTTATCGGAGACACTGCGCGTGATTTTGAAGGAAACCGTGAGAGAATCACAAAAGAAGTTCTTGAGCTGTGCGACCGTTTCCCGATATACGCTGACTGATAATCTATTCTTTTTATAAAAAATGGATTGCGTCCGAATTTCAATAAGGGTCAAAATCCCGTCATTCAACGTTTCAGCGGAAGACTCATCTCCCACTGAAAAAAGCAAGTGAATAACGCCGCCTACAGAGGTACGATATATCTTGTTTTTAATTATATTCGGACGCAATCCCGTAAAAGCATAAATCAGGTAAATACCTAATTTGCCGTTTCTTGCGGCGGAGGGAGTATGTTTGTAAATATATGATACTTGAACAAAAACAGACGACAATAGCATACAGGTGTCCTGACTGCGGTCAAATCGTTCGCAGTGTTGTGGGCGTATTTTCGCTGAGTGCGGATATGATCAAACTGAAATGTCCGTGCGGCGGATCTGAAATAGATATCGTTTATACAAAAGATAAAAAGGTCAGGCTGACCGTGCCTTGCTTTATATGCCCGGCTCCTCACAGCTACCTTATCTCAAACGCTGTTTTTTTTGAACATGATATATTTACACTTGCATGCACTTATTCAGGCATGGACATCTGCTTTATCGGAAAAGAAGACAAAGTAAATGAAGCAATAGAGCAGAACAACACCGAGCTTGAAAATCTGATCGGAGACGCCCGCAATTTTGAGTCTATCTCAGATATGCGCCGTGACGATAAGAGACTGACCGATCCGCAGGTACTTGAAATAGTAATGTACGTTATAAAGGAACTTGAGGAAGAAGGCGCTGTACACTGCCGCTGTACGGACGGCGGAGAATATGAGCTTCAGTTCGGTGACGAATCAATGTTTGTCGTATGTAAAAAATGCGGTGCGGAAGCTGAAATCAGAACGGACAGTATAGATGCGGCATACGCCTTTCTTAATGCAGATGAATTAGTACTTGAGTAAGTTGTAACAGATTGAACACCACGGCATAGAATAATATCAGAGCACAGCAAAAAGCGAAACGCCAAAGCGTGCTCCGCGGAAACCTCTTCCGCAAAATAAATTAAAATAAATGAAAAGGAAGATATTATTATGGGATGCCTTTGCAATCTTTTTGACAATGAAAACTTTATTTGGTTCGTTATTCTTGCTCTTCTGATCCTCTCCTGCAACTGCTGCGGTTGCTAAAGCCAATTAACAAATAAATCTTAAGCGGCGGTGCAAAAAGCGCCGCCGCTTTAACAAAAAAACTGCTGTATACACCTTACTGATAAAAAAGCAGAGCTTTACTTCATCCAATGAGGTAAAGCTCTGCTTTATGTATAATTGTTATCTGAAGGCGTACAGTGTATATGATCACTGCTTATTTTTATTATATATAAGCGTAAGTCCTCGAAGCAAAAGATCGTCATCAATCGTTATCTTATGTTTGCACAAAGGAATTACCTCATTTACAAGACCGCCCGTTGCAACAACGGTGCAATCATGTCCCAGCTCACTGCAAGCTCTGTCTATAAGTCCGTCTATCGCACCTGCATTTCCGTAGAGCAGCCCGCTTTTAAGAGATTCTGCAGAATTTCTTCCTATAACTCTCTTCGGCTTTTCAAAAGCAATCTTTGAAAGCAACGCCGCATGGCTGATAAGCGAATCATGTGATACGGCAAGACCGGGAACGATCATACTTCCGAGGTATTCCCCGCCCTCTCCTATAACGGAAAAGGTCGTGGCAGTTCCCATGTCAATAATGATAAGCGGAAGAGAATAATACTTGATTCCTGCAACTGCTTCAACAACAAGATCGCTGCCGAGCTGAGCCGGATTGTCAATTGCAATCGAAAGTCCTGTCTTAATTCCCGGTCCCACAAGCTTGACTTTGACCTTTAAATATTTTTCAACTGCTCTCTTAACGCTGAGTGTCACCGACGGTACAACCGAAGATATAATCGCTCCGTCAATGCTTTTCTTATCAAAGCCGTGCATATCAAATGCCATTTTCAGCTCAGAGGCGTATTCAAGGTCAGTCGCAGACTGATTTGTTGAGATTCTTTCCCGGAAAAGAATATGTTCTCCGTCAGCACAGCCTACAGTAATATTCGTATTTCCGATATCAATTGCAAGTATCATCTGATTCCCCCGATTTTCTGAAGCTGATTATTCTTCCGGAGCGGTCGCTTTTTTCTTGATATCGGCCTTGATAAATCCCGATTTAATAAGCGCGGTTCCTACAGCACCCGTAAGAATCGTCGAAGAAATTGCTTCAACAGTCGCATTTACTCCAATCGCTACAATCAATAATATAAGCAAGTTACCACTTCCCAGCCATCCTCTTATAGTATCGCTGTTATTAAACAATACCGCCATAGCAACAGACCAAAACGCAGTATTAAGCAATGCTGAGGAAAATCCTGTAATACAGCATGCAACATAAGAATTAAACCTGCGTACTGCCTTAAAAATATATGCCGACAGAAATCCTGCGAGAATACGCGTTGCAACAAGCAAAATAAATACAGCAATCGGATTCTCCTGTAAAAGTGCCATTCCCATGGCATCTCCGCCTCCTGCTCCTAATCCAAAGCACTTTAAAAAACTTGTAATACCAAAAAAAGCTCCTGTAACGGCTCCGCCTACAGGTCCTACAGCAATGGCGGCAATGGCAACCGGAATGACGTTGAATGTAATTTCAACAACGCCTACACTTAGATAACCGAACGGCGTCAGCCACATAACGAGAAGCAATGCACACATCAACGCAAGCGTCACCATTTTTTTTGTTTTTTCTAATGTTTGAGTTTTCATTTTAGAAAAGCTCCTCCTTTGTTATTATTCCTCATATAAGGATACAATACAGTCGGGCAAAACAAAAACACAGCCGATATAAATATCCGTCAGATTTTCCGCCTTCAGAAATACCTGCGTTAATTATATTTTGCTTATTTATGATCGGCAGCGCTAATTCACCCGTTAATATTATATCATATAACGCACTAAATTTCCACCTGTTTTTATCTAAACGAATAATTTAAAACTACCGTGCCTCATTTAGCATTAAAGCACGGTAGTTTACGTTTTATTTTATCAAAACATCATTTTCATCAAGCAAAAGTCTGCAATCCTCAAGTGTCTTTCTCGCCTTTTTGACTATAGGATCATATATCGATATATCCTCAGACGCACCGTTTTTCGTATATGCCACTGAATTTATTCCGTTTGCAGTATTCATAAAGAACACATCATTCGTAATAAAGCTTCCGTCTTCCAAATGAACCTGCTCATAACATATGCTTTCACGATCCGGATTAAGAAGATTATGCCCGAACATCACAGCCTTATCGTTTTCAAGCCCGAGCAGGCAGAGAAGCGTCGGCAAGACGTCAATATGTCCGCCTACTGTATCAAGCGTCTGCGCTTCTCCAAGTCCCGGAATGTGAATTATCAGCGGTACGCTGAATCTTTCAAACATGTCATAATCACGCCCTATAAGCGCTTCAACTCTCGCTCTGTTATCCTCATCGGAGTTGGTCAACGCATAGTGATCTCCGTAGATCACAAAAATTGAATTCTCATAAAGTCCCGCATCTTTAAGTCCTTCAATAAATTCCCCGAGCACTGTATCAAAATATTTGATCGACTGAACATAAAGCGTATAAAGATCGGGTGTCATATTGTCCTCATCAACATATCTGTCCTCATGAGGAATACCGAACGGATGATGAGAACTGAGCGTTATCATAAATGAATAGAACGGCTCTTTAAAGGTTTTTATTATATCAAGAGACTGATTAAAGAAAGATCTGTCGGATATTCCCAAAGTACGCGACTCTATCGTGTCATCAAAGTCCTCTAAAGATATAAAATTATCAAAGCCTTGTGCCGGATATGCCAAATTTCTGTTCCAAAATTCCTCATAATAAGCATGAAATACCGTTGATGTAGAATATCCTTCATCCCTCAGTATCCAAGGAAGTCCGTTAAAATTATTAGTGGTGTATTTTACATACCCCGCAGCATCAGTAGGACCGAAAAGCGAATTGTTGACCGCAAATTCAGCGTCAGACGTATTTCCTCCGCCTATCTGATAATAATAATTCTCAAAATAGAACGAGTCGTTCTGTATCATTTCATTCATTGTCGGTGTAAGCGGTGCGCCCAAGTATTCGGCATCTATCACAAAATCCTGAAGCGCCTCAACCTGAATTATAAAGACATTTCTTCCCTCAGCTATTCCGAAGTAAGGATTGTCTGTTTCCGCCTCCTGAATGTACTGAGTTTTATCAACATTTCCCGAACGGCGAGGAAAATATGTGGCCCTGAAATCATTCGCATGAAAGCAAAGAAATTCACTGCTGATAAACGCCGCCTGAAACGGAGTAAATATAAGACACACGCCGACTGCAACAGCGCAAAGAGCAGATACAGAAAAAGAAACTATCGGCTGTATTTTTCCCTTGATCTCTTTTTTTCTTATCTTGTCAAAGTGAGAGCGATTAACGGCATATATAAACCACAGAGGAAGGTCGATCAGCATTAAAATATGTCTCCATGAGATTAAATCCTGTACACTTCCTTTTACGTTGCCTATCTGCCATGCCATTCTGAGAAGACCGAAAGACGGCAGCTTTCCCATATAGCTGTAATAAACAAGATCGACAGTCATAATAACCGAAGCTATAACATACAGCGTCGCAAGCACGGCAGACGACGCTCGAGGTGAAAACAGCATTATCAGTAAAACTGTAAATGTCAGGAAAAAAGTGCTGACACAAGTAAGCGGAAGCTCATAGCTGCCGACATTTATCATTGAATAAAAATTAAGACACTTGAAAAAGAACAAAACCGTAATCAAAGATATAAATATCAGCCGACCGAGAGTTCCCGACCCGCGTTTTTTTATAATGAATCTGCTCATATTTTCTCCATTCTGCCGACACACGGCACAAATAAGATCTCATTCTGTTTTTAATGGCAAAAACCGATATTTTTCGCAAACTTAAGAAAGTTATCCATATATTTTTCCCTTTCCGCAAGGGATGATTCAGCATGAGACGCATTTTCTACCGATAAAAATACCGCCCTGTCCGACGCAGCATCTCTCAGCGCTTCTCCCATTTTGTACGGAACAAAGCTGTCTGCCTTTCCGTGAAAAATTATAATCGGAAGAGATGATCTTTTCAATACATCCACACATGAAATACAGTCAAAGTCAAACCCTGCAAATTTTTTCGTTAAAAAAGCCGCGATGTTATATATCGGAAAAGTCGGCAAATGATAATCGTACCGCAGTACCTTTTTACAAATATCCGATGGCGAAGTATAAGAGCAATCAGCTGCAATTCCCGCTACATTTTCAGGCAAAGAGTTATCCTGTGCTGCAATCACCGTTGCCGCCCCCATCGATACACCGTATAAAATCTGAGACGAGCTCGGATACATAGAAGCTAACAGCCTGCTCCAAAGAGCCGCATCCGCACCTTCAAATATCCCGTATGAAATATGTCTGCCTTCGCTTGCCCCGTGCGCCCGCTGATCGGGAAACAGAAGTGAAAAACCCGCTTCATATATTTCCCGTGCGACCGATGCAAAATCCTGCACGGGATTTGAACGGTAGCCGTGAAACATAAGCACAATCCCGCATTGACCGGGATTTTTCAAAAAACGAGCCTCCAGCGTGAGTCCGTCATGTGAGGTAATGTGAAGCTTCTCCGCAGAGTCTGAAAGGCACATTCTGCGAAGCCAAGCTTTTCTCCCGCGCAGATCATCGGCGTATTTTGCATGCTTTTTGCTCTCGGCATAAAAAAGCTTATCATCCTCCCATACCGAGCCGTGCTTTTGATTCCCAAGCGTCGCATGACGGTATATAAAATAAGATATCAGAATCGTAAGAACAGCGTTAGCGGCAAGAAATGCAAGTATAATGAATATAATCAAACGTCCGTCTCTCCAAGCATTGAAATCAAACCTTCTTCGTTAATTATACTGATTCCGAGCTGTTCCGCTTTTGTTAGCTTACTGCCCGCATTATCACCTGCGACAACATATGAAGTCTTTTTTGAAACAGAGCCTGTGACTTTTCCTCCCGCCGCTTTAATTTTTGCGGCAGCTTCGTCGCGCGTCAAATTCGGCAAGGTTCCTGTCAGTACAAATGTCATCCCGTTAAGCTTGCTCCCCACAGACTGCGGTACGTCAGTCTTTTCATTCTCCGTAACAACTCCCTGCTCTCGCAGTCTGCGTATCAGAGAAGCAGTATCTTCAAGAGAAAAGAACTCGACGATCGAACGTGCCGTTATCTCACCTATATCGTCTATCTCAGACAGATCATCGATTGAGGCGTCAAAGAGCGGCATAATTCCGCCGAAGCGTGATATCACAGACTCGGCTGCACTCTCGCCGATATGACGGATTCCAAGCGCATAAAGAAGTCTTGCGGCTCCCGCGCGCTTTGAATTTTCAATCGCCGCTGTCAAGTTTGAAGCGGATTTCTTGCCCATGCGTGGCAGGACTTCTATATCCTCTGCTCTGAGCGTATAAATGTCCGCAGGATCTGCTATCAGTTCCGATTCAAGCAGCAGTTTTATACACGACGGACCCATTCCGTCAATATTCATTGCTCCTTTAGATGCAAAATGGACAAGTCTGCGCTCTCTTTGTGCAGGACACAGCGGATTTATACATCTTACAGCTCCGCTGCCCTCAAAAAACGTGCCGTTTTCGGAGATCGTTTCCTCCGGGCTGCCATCAGCCGGGCTGTCGTCAGCCGGACTGTCGTCATTATCGTCAAAAATAAGCTTTTCGCCGCATGAGGGACAACTCTCGGGAAAAGTAAACTTTTTCTCAGTACCGTCTCTCACAGAAGCTGCGGAAGATATGATCTCAGGGATTATATCGCCTGCTTTCCTGACTGTAACAGTGTCTCCTATCCTGATGTCCCTCTCTCTTATGATATCTATATTGTGAAGCGTAGCTCTTGACACGGTTGTTCCCGCAAGCTTAACAGGTTCAAGTATTGCGGCAGGAGTCAAAACTCCCGTCCGACCTATCTGAAGCTCAATACCGATCAGCTTTGTCTGTTTTTCTTCAGGCGGAAATTTATACGCAACCGCCCATTTCGGAGTGCTCGTTCCCTCTCCGAGCACGCGCCTCATCTCAAGCGAATTTACCTTAATAACAGCTCCGTCAATATCATACGGCAGATCCTCTCTTGATTTTCCGATCTCATCTACAGTCTCGGCGACCTCGTCAGCGCTGCCTGTAACGGTGCAAAGCGGTATTACGGAAAATCCGAGCTCTCCCATTCTTTGTATCGTTTCTTCATGCGTTTTCGGTGCATGAGCGTCCGAATAAAGCTCTCCTGCCTGATAATTAAAAACAAAAATCGACAGGCCTCTTTCTGCCGTTTCCGCAGGATCAAGCCTTCTCAGCGAGCCTGCTGCGGCATTTCTGGGATTTGCCCACAGCTTTTCTCCGAGAGATTCCCTCTCTGCGTTCAGTTTTTCAAAGCTGTCGTGAGGCATATATACTTCGCCTCTGACTGTAAGATTCACAGGACTTGTCAGCTTGTGAGGTATAGGAGCAATAGTTTTTACGTTTTCCGTTACATTTTCTCCTACCTCGCCGTCGCCGCGCGTCGCTCCGAGCGTCAATCTGCCGTTCACATACGTCAGCGCTACAGACAAACCGTCTATCTTAGGCTCTACAGAGTAAAGAATATCTTTCTCATCAAAGCCTTCATCCGTCAAAGCTTTTTTTGTCCTCTCAATAAAGGCTCTGAGTGCTTCTTTATCAAATACATCGGTAAGACTTCCGAGCCTGATCTCATGCCTTACTTTTGCAAACCGCCCCTGCGGCGCTCCGCCCACCTTGTGTGTCGGAGAATCGGGAACATCAAGAGACGGAAAAGCGGCTTCAAGCTGCTTCAGCTCTTCAAACATAACGTCATATTCATAGTCTGAAATTTCGGGAGAATCCTGATTGTAATATTTATCGGAATGATATCTCAGAGAATCTCTGAGCTTTTCCGCTCTATTGCGAGCCGTATCAAGAGTCATATCATTTAAATCCATGCTTACCCCCGTTTTTTCACACTTTTTATTTTCCAAAACCCCAGTGCGGTATGTAGTCGCATACCGATGATGTTCTGTCCTGCATATATCCGTCAAACCCAAACTTCAGAGCCGTATCGCAAACACAGCTGTATTCAAATTCTGTTACCCGGCGTCTCATAAATTTATCAAGTCTGCTGTCCGAACAGCCGCCGAAGGTATCGGGCGTATACTGACTCATAAGCGACAGCAGCACATGCTTTTCCATGCCCGCCTGCGCCAATTTTTCAAGAATCGAAACGGAATCATGTCTGCATCCGGGCAAAACAAGGTGGCGGACAACCGTACCGCTCCGCAGCATGCCGTCCTCACCGAATTTTATATCTCCCGTAATGTTTATCATCTCTTTAAGGCATCCAAAGGCATATTCAAAATAATCGCCGGCTCCCGAAAGAGATGATGAAATATCATGAGAATAAAATTTTATATCTGTTAAAAATATATCCGCGGTATCCTTAAGCTTTCGGATAGTATCTGCTTTTTCATAACCGCCCGTGTTCCAGACTACGGGTATCCGAAGTCCGTGTAATTTAGCTTCGCGTACAGTATATATCAGCGCCTCCGTATGCTGAGTGGGAGACACAAGATTTATGTTATGCGCGCCTTGCCGCTCAAGGTTCAAAAACTCACGGACAAGCTCATCGGGTGTAAATCTGCGCGCCGCAGAGATAAATCTGCCGTCGCCTGCTGGTCGGCTTATCTCACGGTTTTGGCAGAAAGCACATCCTAGCGGACATCCGCAAAAGAATACGGCTCCGCTTCCGCGCTCCCCGCTGACCGACGGTTCTTCCCACATATGAAGCATTATTCGGGCGACATATATTTCATCGGTACAGCCGCATAATCCTCGTACAAGACTTCGGTCAGCTCCGCATTCGCGCGGACAAAGAGTACATCCGCTCATCTCTTTTCCATTTTGGAATTTAAGAGAGCGTACTTAATATCCCAAAGTTTTTGCGAAAGATCGACGTAATAGTTATGCGGATTTTCAAATCTTAAAACCTCGTCCCACATGGACGCGATCTCAGAAGCACAATATCTTCTAACCTCATCAAGCGGCGGAATTTTATATACAAGCTCTCCATTTTTGAATATCGGAACAAGAAGCTCACGCGCGGTGAAGTCAGTCATCAGCTTTCTTTTCCATGTACACTCCGGATCAAAAATTTCAAGAGGCTTATTTGCGTCAAGCTCTTCATCATGAACACAAAGCAGATCCGCTTCCGCCTTTCCATCGCACGAATAAAGTCTATAAAGCTTTTTAAAGTGCGGATTTGTGATCTTCGCCGTATTTTCACTGATCTTTATCTTAGGCTCAATATTTCCGTCCTTATCTTCAACCGCTGAAAGCTTATATACGCCGCCGAATACAGCGTCGCTTTTCGCCGTAATAAGTCTCTCGCCGATGCCGAACGCGTCAATGCACGCACCCTGAGATATAAGCTCGCGGATAAGATATTCATCAAGCGCGTTGGAAGCCACGATTTTGCACTCGTTAAGTCCTGCCTCATCAAGCATTTTTCTTGCTTTTCTTGAAATATACGCAATATCGCCCGAATCTATACGGACAGCGCATTTTTTCATTCCCATTGGGTGAAGCACGTTCTTGAACGCCTTTATCGCATTGGGTATTCCCGACTTAAATACGCTGTAGGTGTCAACAAGAAGAGTAGGATTCTCGGGATACAGCTTGCAGTAAGCCTCAAACGCCTCGTATTCGCTGTCAAACATCTGAACCCATGAATGCGCCATAGTGCCGCCGGCAGGAACTCCGTAAAGCTTATCTGACAGCGTGCAGGCAGTGCCGGTGCAGCCGCCGATATACGCGGCTCTCGCTCCGTATACAGCAGCATCCTCTCCGTGAGCGCGGCGAGAGCCGAATTCGGATATCGGTCTGCCCTCAGCGGCACGCACCATTCTCGACGCTTTCGTTGCAATTAAAGATTGGTGATTTATCGCCAAAAGAAGGTAAGTTTCAATAAGCTGCGCTTCAATTACAGGCGCGCGAACAGTTAAAATAGGCTCTTGCGGAAAGATGACCGTTCCCTCTGGAAGTGCCCATATATCTCCCGTAAATCTGAAATTTGCGAGATATTCAAGAAATTCCTCGCCGAATATTCCTTTTCCTCTGAGAAAATCGATATCCGCGTCCGTAAATCTGAGGTTTTCTATATAAGAAATGATCTGCTCAAGACCTGCCGCAACTGCATATCCTCCGCCGTCGGGAACACGTCTGAAAAACACATCAAAATATGCTGTTTTATCCCGCAGTTCTGAATTAAAATAGCCGCACCCCATAGTCAGCTCATAAAAATCGCAAAGCAGAGCAAGACTGTATTCATCACTCTTCATAAACATCCTCATTCTGCCGCACCGTGCGGCTTAAAATTTTCAAATGATTAAGCTTCAAACTGATTTTTAATAACGCAGTACCTGCTCTCCCATGCCTCGTTTAACAATGTGTCGTAATCAAGCTTGGCTTCCTCAGCAATGATCTTTTCGATTTCAGGTCTTGTTTTCGGATGCTTCGGCGTGAATACCGTACAGCAGTCCTCATAAGGAAGAATTGACGTCTCAAACGTACCGATGGCTCTCGCTGTGCTTACGATATCATCCTTGTCCATTCCGATACACGGTCTGAACACGGGAATTTCCGCTACAGCCTCCGTCGCGCACATAGCAGGCAAGGTCTGCGAGGCAACCTGTCCGAGACTCTCTCCCGTTACAATGACCGAGCAGTAATTTTCCGCAGCGCACATTGACGCCAGACGCATCATAAAGCGTCTGAGTATGAGCGTGAAGTATTCCTCATTGCATCTGTCGCGTATCTCTTCCTGAATTTTCGTAAGGGAGATTACGTGAACTCTCATCTTACCTGAGAATTCGGTAAGCTCTGACGCAAGCGTCATAACCTTTTCGCGCGCAAGCTCGCTTGTATAGGGAAAGCTCTCAAAATGCAGCGCATCAAGCGCAAGACCGCGCCGCATCATCATATATCCTGCAACAGGGGAATCAATACCTCCCGACAGGAGCAAAAGTCCCTTGCCGGCAGAGCCTGCCGGAATTCCTCCCGCTCCTTTTTCCTGACCTGCATGAATATATGCTTCCCTGTCGCGAATCTCAATTCTTACCGTTACGTCAGGGTGCTTCAAATCGACTTTAAGATCGGGACGCGCGTCAAGAATTGCGCCGCCCACTTCCGCCGCAATTTCGGGAGATGACAGCGGAAATTTCTTATCGCTTCGCCTTGCCTCTGCTCTGAGCGCGGCGCCCCTCGGAATTTTGTCCTGCAAATATTCCACGGCTGTTTTAATGATAGAATCCATATTCTTCTCACAAGCCGCCGCTTTGCATATTCCCGCAAAGCCGAATACATGGCGAATCTGATCGTACATATCGTCGATCATCTCTTCTGAATTTTTATCAAGAGGTTCGACAAAAACTGTGCTCTGCATATATCTTACGGAAAAATTTCCGATTGCTTTCGCACGTCTTTTCACTTCCCTGAGCAACAGACTTTCAAAAGAAGCCTTGTTTGCTCCCTTTAGAATTATTTCCCCGTATTTGCAAAGTATAATTTCTTTCATAATAATATTACCGCATATTAAATTTATTTTTTACTGTCAGCGCACTGCGGTATATTTTACCGAATACGGCATGACAGACTGATTTTGCTGAAAATACATTCTTATTTATTGTACCATAAAATCAATAAAATAGAAAGTAGTACGGGGAATTTTTTTGAATTATGATTCAAATTTGTATAAAACGGAACTGAAAATCAAAAGCAGGCCTTTTACATTAAAGAAATTCAAATTATTCCGTAAATTCCTATTTATTATGATTAAAAAATATTATGACCGACGGTAAGTCTAATTTTGAAGTACTACCGCCGGTTACGGGCAAATTATACATATTCAAATTCGCCTGATACCTTAATTATTATAAAGATCCGAATTTCTTACAGTGCATTTATTACTGCATCTTTATTTTACAAGGCTTTCCGCTTTTGCAAGAGCATCGTCAATATGTGCGCAAAAATATTCTTCCCCGACCTTATCGACAAATCCCGCTTTTTTCATTACCGAATACGGCTGCTCGTTCACATGTGAGAGTATAATATTGATATTCGCTCTGCGGCACTTTTCTAAAAGCCCCTCCAAATTGTGCATTGCTGTAGCATCTATAGCACTGACACTGCGCATTCTGAGAACAAGGCAGTTTTGACGTTCTTTCAGGGATATTTTCAGTATCTTATCGGCAGCGCCGAAGAAAAGAGGTCCGCTGATTTCATATACAAGCGTGTTGTCAGGTACGCGGCGAAGAGACAGACTGTCCGCGTCATCCTCATCGTCTGCATATTTCCAGCCTTCGACTTCAGTTACGTCGCTCATTCTTTTCATGAAGAGAATTGCAGAGAGAAGAACTCCGATCTCGATTGCAACCACAAGATCGAATACAACAGTCAAAACAAACGATGCAATGAGAATAATAATATCACTCTTAGGCGCAGATTTTAACAGAGAAATACATTTCCCGAAATCAGCCATGTTAAAGGCTACCATAAATAGTATCGCAGCAATCGTCGGCATAGGTATAAGCGAAGCATACGGCATAAGAACGACGAGTATCAGAAGCAGAACTACGGAATGAACCATTCCTGCGACAGGCGTACGTCCGCCGTTATTTACATTTGCGGCTGTTCGTGCAATAGCTCCCGTAGCCGGTATACCTCCGAAAATCGCAGATGCAATATTTCCCGCTCCCTGCGCCACAAGCTCCATGTTTGAACGGTGGCGGCTGTTTACCATACTGTCTGCCACTACGCATGAAAGCAGAGATTCTATTGCAGCAAGCACAGCAATCGTGAAAGCGTCGGGGAGAACGGTACGGATCGTGCCGAGACTGAACGACGGAATATGCGGCACAGGCAGAGAAGAAGATATTTCATATAAGTCTCCTATGGTATTGACGTTCATATTAAGTCCCTTTACCATTCCGATTCCGACAAAAACGGCAATCAGCGACGGAGGTATTCTTTTGAAAAATCCGGGAAGATGAGCCCATACGATCAACACCGCAAGAGATGCGGCTCCGACGGCAAGAGCCTGCACGTTCATTGTTCCGATAAAATCTACTACCGCCTTCATCTTATCCATCGTCTCAATAAGCGGTTCTTCACTTACAACAGTAAGACCGAGAAAATCCTTGATCTGTCCGACAAAAATTGTCACGGCAATTCCTGCGGTAAATCCTGTGGTAATTGTGTACGGTATAAATTTGATAAGATTTCCGAGCCTGAACACGCCCATAAGGATAAGGATCACACCTGCAAGTATCGTTGCGATAATCAATCCATCCATTCCGTTTTTTGCGGCAATTCCTGCGACTATCGTAGCAAAAGCCGCAGTAGGGCCCGCTATCTGTACACGGCTTCCGCCGAGAAATGAGATTACAAAACCTGCAACAATTGCGGTATAAATACCTTTTTCAGGAGCAACTCCCGATGCGAGTGCCAGCGCAATTGAGAGCGGCAGCGCAATTATTGCAACTATAATACCTGCAACCACATCCCTGAAAAATTGTTCTTTTGTGTAATTTTTCATGACCGAAAACAGCTTCGGTTTTAACTTATCCATGATAAAATTACCCCTTCCTTCTGTGTAATTTTGAAAATGGGCATGAAGAAACGGCAATTTTCATGAGAAAATTGCCGTTTCGGTTACGCAGGGAGTGGGATTCGAACCCACGTGCCTTTTGGGCAAACGGTTTTCAAGACCGCCTCGTTATGACCGCTTCGATATCCCTGCACCTGTTATTGAAGCCGTGCAAGTAGTATTATATAACAGTTTCATTGTTTTGTCAATAGCAAATGCTGAAAATTTTGATTTTTGTTTTTACATGAAACGTTACCTTGGAAAAAGCAATACGGGACTGCCTTGAATCGCAGTCCCATATTTGATTGATAGTTATTTTTTCTTCTTTCTGAAGAGCAGCAGCGCTCCCCCGATGATACCGAGAGCGATTCCCGCATTACGCGCACGGCGAAGTCCTGCGCTTTTCTTCTTTTCATTATTGCGAATATGCTTTTCTTTTGAGAAAAGCCACTTTATATTTTTGCTGTCGGAATATACCCGATCCCAAATTCCGTGATCTCCGTCTTCAAATTCCGTAAAGCGAATTTTTCCCTTTCCGCAAGCTTTGATTGACGCGTACATTTCTCTTGTTCCCTCAGTCGGAACAGAGTTATCAAGGAATCCGTGGAATGTACGTATCGGTATCTCGGAAAGTGTTTTAGCCATGCTCGGATCGCCTCCGCCGCAAACGGGCATTCCCGCAGCAAAAATAGAAGAATGGCGTGCAAGCATATCCCATGTGCCGAAGCCGCCCATTGAAATTCCCGTCACATAAACTCTTGAACGGTCAACGTTATACTCAGAAGCCACTTTGCGAAGTATTTCAAGAACCGCTTCCAGTTCTCTCGATTCGGTAACCTCAGATACAGAATAATTTCCCTTTTCCCACGGAGTATAGACCCACTGCTTATCCTCCGGGCACTGAGGAGCTACAATGATAGAATCGTACGCAGGTGAAGTCGGATCATCAAATACATGCGGCAGCGCTACCGTAACCTGTGCTGTATTATCGCATCCGCGCTCTCCCGATCCGTGCAGGAACAGCATCAGCGGATACGTTGCTCCACAATCATAATTTTTCGGTATATAAAGTCTGTACGGCAGAGTGTATCCGTCACTTGACACAAGCATTTCCCAAGAAAAGTCCCGTTCGGGCACAACCTTTGTGCGTTCCGTTTCATGTGACATTATATATTTCTCCAATCTTATAATCTTTTAGATTTTACAGCAGTTTTTCAAGTCTTGCAACTGCCTCAGCTGTCGCTTCCTTTGTTCCGAATGAAGTCAGGCGGAAGAATCCTTCTCCGCATGCACCGAAGCCCGCACCGGGAGTTCCGACAACGTTTGCCTTTTCCAGCAGATAATCAAAGAATTCCCATGAGCTCATGCCGTCTGTACATTTAAGCCAGATGTAAGGCGACGATGTTCCGCCGGTGAAGAATATTCCCTTATTTTTCAGCATTTCCGAAATAATGCGCGCATTTTCCATATAGTAACGGACATTTTCCATACATTCCTTCTGTCCTTCGGGAGAGAGAGCAGCTTCTGCTGCACGCTGAACAATGTACGGTACTCCGTTAAACTTTGTAGCCTGACGTCTTTCCCACATTGCGCGAAGCTTCAGTCCCGATGCTTCAAGCTCTGACGGAACGACGGTCCATGCGCATCTTGTGCCTGTAAAGCCTGCCGTCTTGGAAAGACTGCATATCTCAATCGCACACTCTCTTGCACCTTCAACAGCATATATAGAATGCGGAAGATCGCCGCTTATAAATGCCTCGTAAGCTGAGTCAAAGATGATAAGAGAGCCTGTGCGGCGAGCAAAAGCTATCCACTCTGCAAGCGCTTCGGCGCTGTATACAGCTCCTGTCGGGTTGTTGGGCGAGCACATGTAGATAACATATCCCTCTCCGTCAAGTCCCTCAGGCATCGGCAGGAATCCGTTCTCTGCTGTTGCCGGCAGATATGATACCTTATGACCTGACATAACATTGCTGTCAACGTATACAGGGTATACCGGGTCGGGAATCAGAATCTCATTGTCTCCGAGAATATCAACGATGTTTCCGAGATCGCTCTTAGCGCCGTCGGAAACGAATATTTCATTCGGATCAACCGTTATGCCGTTCTCGGCATAGTGGCGCGCTACTGCTTCTCTTATAAAGTCATAGCCATAATCGGGAGAATATCCGCGGAAAGTCTCAGGCTTTCTCATTTCGTCTACCGCCTTCTGCATTGCGGCGCAGACTGAAGGTGTCAGCGGGCGGGTGACATCCCCGATACCGAGACGAATAATAGATGCGTCGGGATTTGCCGTACTGTATGCCGATACGCGTCTCGCTATCTCGGAGAAAAGGTAGCTTTGGCTTATGTTTTTGAAGTTTTCGTTAATTTTAATGTTCATTGTGTATCCATTCCGCGGATTTCCGCTAATAATTTATATTTTTATGACCATGCCTTTCCACACTTTAGCGCATATGGCGATAAAGTGGTCATTTGTGTCGGTTTCGCCGCAGGCGAAATTCGCTCAGCGTCTCAGGCGAAAGGCACAAATCGTGTCTGAAAACAGCTAACATCGCTGCCCACGCATTTTATTTTCAGACTTATATCTCAGGAGAGAAAATATTCGCCGTCGTATACGAACTCGGCAGGACCTTCCATCGTAACGCGAAGATCATCTGTGCATGTGATCGTAAGCATTCCACCGAGAAGATGAATCTTTATCGGCACTCCAGCGTCGCAGATTCCGTTCAGCACAGATGCCGTCGCTACAGCACAAGCGCCTGTTCCGCAGGCAAATGTCTCGCCGCTTCCGCGTTCCCACACACGCATGTCAAGCTCATTCCGTGCTATTACGCGGACAAATTCCGTGTTTACGCGGTCGGGGAATATTTTGTGGTTTTCAAAATCAGGTCCGATCTCGTCAAGTCTGAGAGAAGCGATCTCGTCCATGTAGATCACAGCATGAGGATTTCCCATTGAAACCGCTGTCATGCGGTATTCTTTACCCGCAATCTCCACAGGTTCATTTATCATACGTTCGCCGCCAAATATTACAGGGATATCAGATGGTTTTATTACAGCGTGTCCCATATCGACGCTGACTGTCTCAACCTTGCCGTCCTTGATATTGAGATGCAGCGTTTTGATTCCGCTGAGCGTATCTACAGTCAAAATATCTTTCTTAACGATATCGCGCTCATACAGATATTTTCCGACGCATCTGATAGCGTTTCCGCACATTTTAGCTTCACTTCCGTCAGCATTGAATATGCGCATTTTTGCATCAGCCGAGTCAGAGCTGCAAATGAGTACAACTCCGTCCGAGCCTACTGACAAATGGCGCGGCGACATGCGTATCGCAAGGTCTGACGGATCGACATCTACACCCGACATACAATTTATGTATATATAGTCGTTTCCGATTCCGTGCATTTTTGTAAAGCGAATTTTTTCCATATAATTTTCTTGCCTTCCCGGCTTTTTGGTACGCGAAAAGCTCAGCGTACACCGTAACACGGTGTGCTGTAGCTTATTTCGAACTCTGCCGACTCTAATATAATATATTATGGAACAAAACGCTATATTTGTCAATATTGAAAATATAAAATTTTATTATCCTCTGCTTTAATTTATTTATATACTTTTATCTTAACAGAGCTAACACAAAAATAAGGAAGTTACAAGCTCAGGTCTTATCTGAATGCAGCTGTTTTTCTCATACCATACGGAATATTGTTGAACTGCAAATTGTATTGATTAAATAATTTTTATGTATTGATTTTCAGATAGAATAATGATATAATAGAGCATAGTGTTTCCGTAGCTCAGCTGGATAGAGCGACCGCCTCCTAAGCGGTAGGTCGGGTGTTCGAATCACCTCGGGAACGAAATCGCAGAAAACTGCTGTAAAATTTGTAAACTAATTTTACAACAGTTTTTTCTATAATAAAATGAAAAAATCGTGCTTATTGAAAGTGTACGAAAGAAAAAACGCAAATTTTTTTAATTATCTCTGTTTGAGAGTCTTGTATTACATGGGTTCAAATTCCTCAGCCGATAACGCCAGAATATCTTTCTATAGTCTCTTCACGCATTGCAGCAAGCCTTTTAGCTTGCCGCTTTGTTGACTGCCAACATTTTTAGAATTTGTGCACTTCGTGGATTAAATTGCTTCGGGAAACCATTCAGTACGAGAAAAAGCATAGCAACCGTCATTTGCGTATAGAGTTTACACATAATAGTGTTGGGGGGGATTATAGGATTATTGCTTTGCTATCTTCATATTTTCCATTGATTGATATACATTGATCGTAATGATATTATGTGTGCAAAGATATAAAATACAATAAAAGTTCGCAACTTATATCAAAACATCTTATCTTCTCTTTGATATACTTGTATACGAAAGGTGGGAAACAAAATGACAACATGGCGGAATACAATTGAAAAATCGTTGATTTATATTGAAGATAATATAACGGAAAAAATCACACTACTTGACTTGGCCAATCATATAGGGTATTCACCGTTTTATTTTTCAAGACTTTTTCGTTCAGTTGTAGGAATAACAGTAAAAAAGTATATTGCTGAACGCCGATTATGCCGTGCAGCATTTGACATAAGAGATACACATGAACGTTTAATCGACATTGCAATCAAATATGGATTTTCGTCACAGGAAGTTCTGACAAGGGCAATAAAAAATTCATATGGATGTACTCCTAACGTTTTTCGTAGTAATCCGTACCTAATTTCATTGCCAATCAATATGTTCGTTTCCGACCTTGAAAATATTAAAGAAAGAAGGGGATTATCGATGAACGAATATCTCGAAAAAGGTAAGGAAATATTAGCTGAACACACAAAATCAACAGGGTTTACTCACAAATTTGTCGGCACTAACATTGTTTCTTCTGATCCGAAACGACTTGCTGATTTTTATGAAAAAGTTCTTGGCGCTTATATTGTCAATAACAAAGAACATGGAGGACCGTACCGTATTGAAATATGGTTTGGAGAAAGGAACGAGAATACAACTTGGATAACGGTAAATTACGACGAGGGGTTCAAACCGAAAACATATAATACTTGTCATGGATTTGAGCTTCGCGTTGCGGACGCCGATGCGGAATATAAACGAATAAAAGATTTAGGTGTTGAAATTAAAGAACCGCCACAGGATCTGCCATGGGGTTATCGCTATTTCAACATAAAAGATCCGGATGGGAATGGAATCGACATAGTTGCAGCATTATAAAATATAAATTTTATCACCAAAGACGGATATCTTTTGTTCTCACAGGAACATCCCATCTCCACACAAAGTATACGTATCTCTCAGTCTATTTCTTTGTGCTTAATCTATCCGCATGTTTTAAGGCGCATTCGTGCATCTTACATTCTAATTCTTGTATTATGACAGTTCTAATGACTACACCAAAACTAAAAAACATGTTTTTTAGTTTCGATTAAACAAAAGACCGCCGAAAGCTCTGTTAAATCAAGGTTTTCGGCGTTTCTTATTTAAGGACAGCTGCTTCATATAAAACGTCTTATTATTTTATTTATCCGCAGGGAAAACAATGCCGACATTTTTTCTGACTTCATCAAGCAGCTTCATTTCAAGCTCGGAAAAATCAGCATGTATATGACAAATCTCCCTGCTGCGAACAAGACGCGCAAACTCTTCAAGCTCAAAAACCATATTATTTTCTCTGTATTCAAAAGGAATCGGCTTTTCTTCGCCTCCGCGGCTCTTAAACACTATTTTTGTCGGTGCGGATATTTTATCAATAATCAGCGAGCCGTTCTCACCTGAAATTACACTCGGATTTACAGAATCCGAAATTTTCGAGTATGATATCACAGCGTTCATTCCACCGTACGGCAAAATAATCTCTCCCGCGCCCTCAAATCCGTTTTCAAGAAATACCGAGGAAGAGCGAATATCTCCCGTTGGATATCCGAACAGTCTGAGACACAAAAACAACGGGTACACTCCTATATCCATAACAGCCGCGTTTGAATATTCGGGACAAAAAGTGCGCATCACCTCGCCTGCCTTAAATTTGTCATATCTCGATGAATATTGGCAAAACTCGAGCGCGGCACGGCGCGGTATACCTATAAGCTCAAGTCCTGCCTTTATTGCAGACAGTGCAGGATCAAATGCCGGGCGCATTGCCTCAAGCAGGACAAGTCCACGACTCTCCGCCGCCATTCTCATTTGCCTGTATTCAGACAAATTTGATGATATCGGCTTTTCGCAAAGTACATGCTTTCCGTGAGCAAGAGCCTCCAACGTCTGAGCGCAGTGAGCCATATTCGGACTTGCAACGTAAACAGCATCGATATCTGAATTCAGAAAAAGCTCAAAATCCGTATAAAGAGTGCCTATCCCGTGAGAGGTGCAAAATGCCCTACCCCTCTCCTCAGTCCTCGAATAAACGGAATGTATGCAGGTGCTCTGCGACTCAGCCGCAGCAGATGCAAGCCTGTCACTTATAAAATTCGTACCGATAATACCTATTTTCAGCTTTTCGCTGTCACTTGATACCATACTCAAAACCTTGCCTTTCAATATATTGGATCAATCATTTACCTCGGTCATCTTTTTAAGAGTCACAGGACCTATCAGTCCGCTTCTCTCCATAACAAGAAATTTTGAGCACAGATCCCTCTGCTCGTACCCGAGATGATTTGCGACAACTACCGTGAAATCATTCTCACCGTCGCGGAGGAATCCCGTAACGTCAAATTTGTACGGCGGAGCTATCCTGTCTCCGACTTTCTTTCCGTTTATAAACAGCTCTGCGCTCTCTCCGACCTCGCCGAGATCGAGAATATTCGTACCGCTGCTGTCGGAAACATCAAACTTGCCCTCATACTTCATGTAACCTCCGAATCTCGGATACATATCGCGAGAAGTGATGTTCATCAGGCTGTCCGATTCAAAGGATGTAATGGGAGATTCAGGATAATTCTCTGCGGAATAAAGCGATATATTGTAGTGCGGCTCTATCGTTAGTATGCTATCTGTTTTCACTTTTCGGAATACGGGAAGTCCCTTGGGAATATCGCCGAAGAAATATATCACAGATTCATAAGGCGCAAGCTTTGTGTGTACGGCACGATCGTGATCCTTCAGCAAATAAGCTTTATTTTCCATCGGGAAGTATGCCGCAAAATCTCCTCCCTCAAAAGCATCAAATGTAAGCGTAGTTACAATATCATCGCATATGCCCTCGTTGGTAAGCATATATGCGTGAGTATCACCGCAGCTGTAGTGGTAGAATCTCAAATTTTCCGCTTCCGAATATGATGTGATATCATAATATCCCTTAGCTCTCATCCAAAGAGTGAGAAAATCAGACGCAATTTCGTGAATATGTCCGCATTTGTGCCACTTAATGCGCTCAGACGGATGCTCGCAGGTCTTTTCCGTGATTTTATCGACAAATACCACGTCAATTCCGGCAAGCGCCGCTTCTTCAAGCCTTGCTGTCACTCTCTCCGACAGATATTCTGACATCGGTACGATAATGCACGGATACGTCTCGTCACCGAGACACATGCGTCCGTTTTCAAAGCCTGCCATTTCAAGATAATCAGCCGAAATTATATCAAAGTCTATATGATCCTTTGTTAGAAGCCTTGCAGGCGTATAGAAATACATAAAGTCTCCGCCAGACCACTCAGCCTCGGCGTGATACAGAATCGCCGCGGATGCGTGGTGGATGCCGTCCGACATTATCGTTGATACACGGTTCATGTATTCCATCAGAAGCTTAAACTGTCTGAACTGCGGGTTGTGTTCTGCTCCCGTAAACTGCGGCGGGACTTCATCGGGGAATTTTGCGGAAAAAGCGTGGGGAACAAAATTGTTAATGCCTCTTACCAGCATGTGGTCAGTCAGCCACTTCATCATTTTAAGTCCCTCAGCCCAGCCGTAGGCGCCGTATATTTCGCACATTGCACGTCCGTGCTTTTCAGGCTGTATGTGAGAGTGAGACGCCGCAAGCTTCGCCAAGCTGTAAGTGAAGAAATCGGAATCAGCCGTGTCATACCAACAGTTGCAGGCGTTCGGATGATCCGTAAGTCCCGGAACTATCTGATGGAGCACCACGTCAACTCCCGCCATATCCTGACCGTCAAGCGCGCGGAAATAGTGTCCTCCGCTTCCCATATTTGAGTGCTGATTGTTGTCCTCTACGACGTGTCCGATATACATGGCTCCGCGCTCGCGGCACCATGCGCCGACTCTGTCGCAGAACGATTCCTTATAAAGCGTTGACACAGTATCCATGTACGACACCCTGTAGTTCTGAGACAAGCCTGTCATCGTAAACCACAGCGAGGGCAAAGTAAGCATATAATCGTCTCCGAGCCTCTTGCGCATACCTTCTGCTATATATTTGTTCCACGGATATCTAGCATGAGATGCGCTCTCTCCCTTTATCGGCAAAGCCGAGCCGTTCATAATAAACGGTTCGTCACTGAAAAATCCTTTAAATGTTTTTCCGAAATATTTTTTCAGATGAGTGTAATGCGGCTCATATATTTCTTCAAACATTAAATTAACCGATTCGGGATTTGTAAAGTCAACCCGACCGTCAGCTTCGGGACGTTCAAAGATAAAGAACACGCGCCAGATTCCCTGCGGAAAATCAAAAGTCACAAGTCCGTCATGAAGCTTGTCCGTAATATCTATACACTCTCCGGTCAGCATCTGTCCCTCATCGGCACAACGGCAGGCGATTATCGCTTTCAGCTCGTCGCCTTTCGTCTCATCTGCCCAGCCCTCATATATGACCGAAGCGTCGGTAAGAGGACCGCACACGTCCATGTGACGCTCTGTTATTGCCCGTTTGCCGAGTTCGGGGTGTTTTTCAGGCAAAATCCCGTTACAGAAGCCCGTCGGAAAGTACTTGTCATCAAGTATCCACACCTCCATTCCGAGTCTCTCGCTCTCCTCAAGAATGAGAGCCATATCCTCCCACCATGCGTCGCGCGCAAACCCCTCATGAGGGCGCGATTCAACGCACACTGCGGATATACCCGAATCATGTATTCTGTGAAGCTCTTTTATGAGAGTATCATCATCTTCTCCGTGCTGCCAAAAGAACGGGAGTATGTGGTTTTCACTATCGCCGTTCAGTACGCGTTTTAATTTATCTTTCAAAACTTCCTCCGAAAATACACCCGTTATGACAGTTACGATAAATCTATACCGAGTGCAATTTATCCGTTATATCATGCTTTGCCGTTTTTGCATTTTTATTATACCATGATTTCTTCCTTAGAGCCGCCTGTGGCGGCATTAAATTAAGAAATCAGCCGCGGGTAAAAATTTCCTCATTTATTGCCGCACGGTAAAACCGTGCTTTGGCATTATCATTTTTATTATACCCGAATGAGCGTTGTCAGTCAAGATGCTGTTTTATCGATACCGTCAATTTATCGTAATTTATTTTCAGAATTGTGCCACAAGAGCAGGGCTGTATAATTGTTCATCAAAATATTATAATAGGGCGCTCACCGAAATAGATGACCGCCCTATAAAGCGTGACTTTATTAAACTTTCCTTATCGGATGTCTTATCACCGTTTTTCTTTTTTCGGGAGCCGTTTTTCGTGGATCGGACAGATAAATCTCATGGTGCAGACGCTCATTATTTATATCATTTTCATATCCGTTTTCTTGTAAAAAGCGATCCATTACAGTTACTGTTTCACCTTCATCGTCAAATGCGCCTATGTGCATAATTTGAACGCATAACCCTTCGACAACTGTAAGGAATTTTGCTGATGAGAGGTCTAATCTCTTCTTTTTTTCTGCCGTTTCTCTCGCCCATTCAAAATCCTTTTCTGTCACAAAATCCGGCAAACGAATAACAGAGATCCAATTGAAAGCGGATTTATCGGAATATTCTGCGCCGTCCGTATCGTCCTGCCACCAAAATCCCTCTAACGGCGGAACAACATATTCAAAAAAACCGTCTATTTTATATTCTGTCTTGTAACTCATCTTCAAGGTATATGCTATCGCATATAAAACACTTATTGCCTCCTTGTATGCCCCGCCTTCTTCATTAGGATCACCCTTCCCTCTCACCGCAATATAATTAACCTTAGGAACATCTACTATTTCAGGTTTATTACCGGGCATATAAAATTCTCTGTATTCTTTCTTAAAATCAAAAGCCATAGTTTACCTCCAAAATTTCATGCTTTCTTTATGTACTGCCCGCGACTGTACCGTGCTTTGGCATTACATTTTTATTATACCATGAAGCAATCGCGTTTGCTTGCAAGGACGCGATTGCGAAGCCATCAATGAACGCAGCCGCGCATTGCGCGGAGCGGAATAGCCGCTAATGTCTTACGCAGTAAGACTTTCTGCGTATATTATACCATAAGATAAGTGCAAAATCTTGCAAATATCGGAAAAGCGTGGTAAAATATATTTATACATTTTTGACCATGTAAAAACGGAGACTGCAATGAATAAAGACACAAGTACCGTAATTATAGGTTTGTGCGGAAGAAGCGGTTCGGGCAAGGGATACCTGTCGGAAATTTTCGGCGAGCTCGGAATAAAATCGATCGACACTGACGCTGTGTATCACGAAATGACGGGCACACCCACAGGCGGCAAGGTTCATCCCTGTATGAGGGAGCTTGCAGAGCAGTTTGGAAATGCTGTGCTGAACAACACAGGCTCGCTCAACAGGCGTGCACTGTCTGAGATCGTATTTGCTCCGGACGGGAAAGAAAAGCTTAATACGCTCAACCGTATCACTCACCGATATATTCTTGAAGAAACCGCACGGCGCATAGCTTCAGCTGAAAGCTCAGGAGAGGTTGCTGTAATAATCGACGCGCCGCTTATGTTTGAAAGCGGCTGTGACAGGATGTGCGACGTTATAATCGCGGCAGACGCACCTGAAGAAGTACTGCTGCGACGAATATCAGATCGCGACGGCATCAGCATTTCAGCCGCACAGAGCAGACTTGCCTCACAGATATCGCGGGATGAACTTTCAGAACGCGCGGATTTTGTGATAAACACTCATAAGTCCCGTGATGAACTTTTAGATGAAGTCAGGGAGCTGTTATCCCGCATAACGGATAAAAATTACGCAGAGAAAGGTAAAGACCGTAAAAAATGAAAGACAAGACCCCGATAATCCGCAGTGTCGTCATTATAACGATAGCGGCTCTGTCAATTCTTGCAGGCTTTGCATATCAGGCAATATGCGAAAGGCTCGACTACAGGAACTATCCGCAGGATTATTCTGAATTTGTTTCAAAATATGCGGAAGAATTCGGAATTCCCGAGCATATCGTATACGGAGTTATAAAGTTTGAGAGCTCCTTTAAGTCAGGCAATGTCAGTGATGACGGCGGTGTGGGACTGATGTCGGTAACGCCTGAAAACTTTGACAAGTATCTTGATCTGACAGGAGAAAAACTGCCGCACGACGCTCTGTACGGACCTGAAACAAACATAAAATACGGGTGTTTTGAGCTGTCGTATCTCTTCAATAAATACAGAAGCTGGGACGCGGCATTTTGCGCAAAACAGCTCGGACTTGAAAAAGTTGACGAATGGCGTACTCTTGAAGGAGCGGAAGACGAGGAAGGACGGCTTGTAAAGCTTCCCGAAGAAGGAGAAAAAAACGCAAAACCCTTAACCCGTGTATGCGAAAAGTACAAAGAACTGTACTATTCCGCTGAATGAGCGGCAAAATTACGGCTAAAAATTAAGCTATAAAAGATTATTTGTAAGGAAGGAATACATTACCATGAGCACAGAAAAGAAACAGGGCGGTCTTGCCGAAAAGCTTTTATACAACAACAAGAGCATATTCGAGCTTGAAAGCTCGGACGAGAGAGCACGCATGATGGAGTTCGCAGAAGACTATAAATATTTTCTCGACCGCTCAAAAACAGAGCGAGAGGCGACAGAACAGATAATCATGACGCTTGACGCGTCGGGATTCCGCGAATATCACCTCGGAGACAAGGTTAAGGCTGGCGACAGGCTTTACTACAACAACCGCGGCAAGAATGTTTTTGCAATATCGGTAGGACGCGAGAGCATCGAAAACGGAGTCCGCATCTGCGCATCTCATATTGATTCTCCGAGACTTGACCTCAAGCCCTCTCCGCTCTTTGAAGCTGACGGAGTAGGATATTTTAAAACTCACTATTACGGCGGTATCCGCAAGTATCAGTGGACAACGATCCCGCTTGCGCTCCACGGCGTCGTAACACGCGCCGACGGAACAACGGTAAATGTAAATGTCGGCGAAGATAAAGGAGATCCCGTATTCTGCATTTCCGATCTCCTGCCGCACCTTTCAAAGGATCAGGACACAAAAAAACTCTCCGAGGCGTTTTCGGGAGAGGGACTGAACATCATGATCTGCTCTTCCCCGTATACTGATGAAAACGGAGAGATTACGGAAAGCGACGCTGTAAAGCTGAACGTCATGAAGCTGCTGAACGACAAGTACGGCATAGTTGAAACGGATTTTCTCAGCGCCGAGCTGACAGCCGTTCCGGCAGGCGGAGCTTATGATATCGGCTTTGACAGATGGCTGATCGGAGCATACGGCCACGACGATAAGTGCTGTGCATACCCGACGCTGCGCGCTGTTGTTGATGCCGGTGAAACGGAGCACACCGTGATCGTTACCTTTGCAGACAAGGAAGAAACGGGAAGCTGCGGAGTAACGGGAATGAAAAGTTCAATACTCATAGATATCATCGACGCACTTTCAGAGCAGTTCGGTGTAAACCCCGCGCTTGTAAGAAGCCGTTCGTGCTGTCTCTCGGCAGATGTTACCGCAGCCTTCGATCCGAATTATTCAGATGTATTTGAAAAGCGCAATTCCGCATATCTTCACCGCGGGGTAGCTCTCGCAAAATATACGGGTGCAAGAGGAAAGAGCAGTACAAACGATACCTCCGCAGAGTACGCAGGTTTTGTCCGTTCAATGCTCGACCGTGAGAATGTCGTATGGCAGATGGCGGAGCTTGGCAAGGTAGACGCAGGCGGCGGCGGAACTGTCGCTATGTATATATCTCAGTTCAATATCGACACGATCGATATCGGCGTACCTGTAATTTCAATGCACGCGCCGTTTGAAATAATATCAAAGGCTGACCTTTACGAAGCGTACAAGGCTTTTGCTGCTTTCTGTAAATGATTTTTTAAGTTACCACGCAAAAGGCTTTTGCCGCTTTATGTAAATGATTTTCTAAGTCAACACGCAAAAGGCTTTTACTGCTTTTTGCAAATAAAGAATTCTAAAATTGCGTCTGGGGGCGCTTTAGAAAAAGCGCCCTGAGAACTATTATTAAATCTTAAAGTCCCCAGCCGAACAAACGGCAGAACGGAGAACACGATGACGGAACGGCTTCACGATGCAGAAGTCAGATTTGAAGAAATAGAAAAGTCTCTTGAGAACCCTGAAATTATGAGCAATATAGAAGAGTATACCCGACTGATGAAGGAATACAAATCACTCTCACCGCTCATTGAAAAATACAGAGAACTCATGCGCGCAAAAAAGAATATGAGTGAAGCGCACGAGCTGATGGAGCTTTCCGACGACGCGGAGCTGCGCGATATGGCGGCAGGAGAATACCGCGAGGAAAAGCTGAATATTCAGAGACTTGAAGAAGAATTAAAAGTCCTGCTGCTGCCGCGAGATCCGATGGATGACAAGAATGTCGTAGTTGAAATACGCGCCGGGGCAGGCGGAGAGGAAGCCGCACTTTTTGCAGGCGTTCTTTTCAGGATGTACACGATGTATGCCGACTCAAAAAGGTTTAAAACCGAAGTTGTCAGCATGAATGAAACAGGACTCGGCGGATACCGTGAGATCACATTTATCGTATCGGGAGAGGGCTCGTATTCGAGATTTAAGTACGAGGTCGGCGTTCACAGAGTACAGAGAGTTCCGGAAACAGAAACGGCGGGGCGTATACATACATCAACCGCGACTGTTGCCGTACTTCCCGAAGTTGAGGACGTTGAAGTTGAAATAAACCCCTCAGACTTGCAAATTGAAACAATAAAATCAAGCGGTGCGGGCGGACAGCATGTCAACAAGACAGAATCCGCAATAAGAATGATTCACAAGCCGACCGGAATCGTTATCGAATGTCAGGACGAGCGAAGTCAGTTCAAAAACCGCGACCGCGCGCTGAAGCTGCTTCGGGCAAAGCTGTATGATATGAAGCAAGCCGAGCAGGACGACAAGATCGCCTCCGAAAGGCGCTCTCAGGTCGGAACAGGCGACCGAAGCGAGAGGATCAGGACATATAATTATCATCAGGGGCGCATTACAGATCACAGGATAGGACTTACAGTTCACTCCCTTGATACATTTTTAAACGGAGATATCGATTTTATGATAGACGCTCTGGCTACGGCGGACGCCGCCGCAAAACTGAAGGGCGAAGCACAAAATTGACAACTTAAAACAAAATTGGAAACCGTATATTACAAAATAAAAGATAACAGAACGGAAAATACTGCCGCTCTTGAAAAGGCGGGGGAGATAATACGCAGCGGAGGTCTTGTTGCCTTCCCTACCGAAACCGTATACGGTCTCGGAGCGTCTGCTCTGTCGGACACTGCGGCAAAAAAAATATATGAAGCTAAGGGAAGACCGTCGGACAATCCGCTGATTGTACATATTTCCGACACGGCGGAGGCTGAAAAGATTGCTTACACCTCGGAAATGTATCAAAAACTTGCAGAACGCTTTATGCCCGGACCGCTTACCGTGATCCTGCCGAAAAAGGATATTATACCTGACAGTGTGACAGGCGGCGGTGACACCGTAGGCATCAGATGCCCGATAAATGAGACCGCGCGTGAGCTTATACGTCTGGCAGGCGTGCCTATTGCCGCGCCAAGCGCAAATTCTTCGGGAAAGCCGTCGCCCACCTCAGCGCTTCACGTTAAGGCTGACCTTAACGGCAAGATCGACATGATAATCGACGGCGGAGAATGCGACATCGGCGTGGAATCTACGGTGATCTCGCTGTGCGGCGACGCTTTAACTATTCTCCGTCCGGGTGCGGTAACTGAAGATATGCTGCGTAAGGTGTGTGCGGATGTAACAATCGATAAAGCTGTCGTAGATCCTTCGCTTGCAGGTGCAAATCCGAAGTCTCCCGGAATGAAATATAAGCATTATTCGCCAATGGCAAACGTCATTCTTCTTGACGGAAACAGCGAAGCCTTTATCGATTATGTAAACCGTACAGCAGGAAAGCGCGACGGAGTTTTCGCCGCGGTAAATGAAAAGGATAAGTTTGACTGTACCGTCCTGACTGTCGGAGACGGTTCTGATGAAGATATAATTCATCAGCTTTACGCACAATTGAGGCACGCGGACGACTTGTTGCTCGATAACGTATATATCAAAGCACCTGCAACTTCGGGAGAAGCTTTGGCTCTCTATAACAGGCTTATCCGCGCGGCAGGCGGTAAGGTAATAAAGCTTTAGTAATTTATTTCTCTTCTTTCTTTGAAAAGCCACTTTCTTCGAAAAACCACTTTCTTCGAAAAACCACTTTCTTCGAAAAACCACTTTCTTCGAAAGTAAGAACAAAGAAACTTTAGCTGACACTGTGTTACGTTAAAGCGCAAACAGTATGTTTAGCTTTATCTGCCGAAATGTCCGCGCTTAGACTTAAATAATTTTCTTTTAAAAGTATCCCATGATTCTTAAGGAACTTTTAAAAAAAGTTCCTTAAGCGGCAGACAAAATACAAAATCACACTGCGGAACGGAGGTTAAAATGGCAAGAAAAAAAACAAGCGCGCCTATCGAATATACCGAAGCATATATTCAAAATCAGGCGATAACCGAAACTATTGAAAAAAACTACATGCCGTATGTTATGACGGTAATCGTGTCCCGTGCAATACCCGAGATAGACGGCTTTAAGCCATCTCACAGGAAGCTCCTTTACACAATGTATAAAATGGGACTGCTTACGGGAGCAAGGACAAAAAGCGCAAACGTTGTCGGACAGACAATGCGCCTGAATCCTCACGGAGACAGCGCTATATACGAAACTCTCGTCCGCCTGACAAGAGGCAACGAATCGCTTCTGCATCCGTTTATTGATTCAAAAGGAAGCTTCGGCAAGCAGTACAGCCGCGATATGGCGTATGCCGCATCTAGATACACGGAAGTAAAGCTTGATCCCATTTGCGCCGAAATATTCGCAGGAATCGACAAAAATGCTGTCGATATGATCCCTAACTATGACAATACAATGAAAGAGCCTGCGCTGCTTCCCACTACATTCCCGAATGTGCTTGTATCTCCGAATACGGGAATCGCCGTCGGCATGGCGTCTTCGATCTGCTCATTTAATCTTTCAGAAGTATGCGACGGAACAATAGCACTGCTGAAAAATCCGTCTCTGTCCACGGACAAGCTGCTTGATCTTATCAAAGCACCCGATTTTTCGGGAGGTGCAAGCCTTATCTACGACAGAGATCAGCTGAAAAAAATATATGAAACAGGGCGCGGCTCTGTAAAGCTCCGCGCAAGATATACCTATGACAAGCAGGCCGGATGCCTTGAAATACTTCAGATCCCGTACTCAACATCAATTGAAGTGATACTGAAAAAAATATCCGATCTTGTAAAAGACGGAAAACTTCGCGAAGTCACGGATTTCCGAGATGAAATTGACCTTAATGGTTTCAAGCTGACGCTTGACCTGAAGCGCGGAGCGGATCCGGATCAGGTTATGGCGAAGCTCTACCGTCTAACAACGCTTGAAGACGATTTTTCCTGCAATTTCAACGTTTTGATTGACGGTGCGCCGCGGCAGCTCGGAGTATCTGACATTCTAAAGGAATGGATTCGATTCAGAATAGGCGCTCTGAGACGCGAATTGACATTTGAACTGGGCAAAAAGAAAGATAAGATGCACCTCTTACGTGCTCTCGGAAAAATACTTCTCGATATTGACAAAGCTATCGCGATCGTCAGAGAAACAGAAAAAGAAAGCGACGTTGTACCGCGCTTGATGGAAGGCTTCGGAATTGACACCGTACAGGCTGAATATATCGCGGAAATCAAGCTCCGTCACCTGAACCGCGAATACATTATCGAGAGAATAAAAGAAATCGAAACCCTCGGAGGAGAGATTGCAAATCTTGAAGAAACGGTAGCAGATGATCTGAAAATTAAAGCACGAATCATCGAACAGCTCCGCGATATCAAGAAAAAATACGGCAAACCGAGAAAAACTCAGCTCATGTACGCGGAGGATATCGTTGAAGAAGCTGCGGTTGACGAAACGCAGAACTATAACATTCGCATCGTTCTGACAAAGGAAGGCTACTTCAAGAAGACAACATATCAGTCGCTCAGGGGAGCTGACGAGCAAAAGCTGAAGGACGGAGACGAAATTCTGAACAGCGAAGATACGGAAAACATCGCCGAGCTTATGTTCATCTCGGACAGAGCGCGCGCATACAAGGCAAAGGCTGACGATTTTACTCCGGTCAAGGCATCGGCTCTCGGCGACTTCTTGCCGGCAAAGCTTGGTTTTGAGGACGGAGAGAGACCGATTCTTATGAAGTCTATGAAGGACGGCTATAAAAGCGATCACCATATCATCTACATCTTTGAAAACGGAAAAGGCGTTCGCGTTCCTGTATCGGCTTATGATACCAAGGGAACGAGACGGCGTCTCACAGGCGCATATTCCGACACATCTCCCGTTGTCGCGGCTATATATGAGGAAGATGCGACAGAACTGCTCATCATGTCAAGCGACGGACGGGGAATATATATAAATTCCTCGCTTATTCCGGAAAAGGCAACAAGAAGTGCTGCTGGCGTTATACTAATCAGCCTGAAAAAAAATCAAAAGGTTACATCTGTGCTTCACGGACAGGCGGCGGCAGACTATCCGAACGTTCAGAAATACAAAAAGACAAAAATCCCCTCACCCGGAGTTCTTCCGCGAGGCGGCTCTGAGCAGCTTGAATTCTGAGAAATGTTATAATGAAAGGGAACACATATATGAAAAATAATATGCCGAGGGAAAGCCGCGCTAAGAGAATAAGCCGCATTATCGCTCTCATAATGGCTGTTCTGATGATAGCAGGTGTGGCGTATTACGCCGTTTACTTGATCGTTGCAGGCTTTTGACACGCCGCTTGCAGATTAACCCCGCCATCAAAGTAAAAAATCAAAACAGTCGGTATACGAATAAAATTCCGTGAGCCGACTGTTTTGATCATGCTATTCAATATACGGTTTACGGCGCAGGAATTCGCCTGATTTCACGCCGCGCGTCATGCAAAGCGCGTATACCTCATCAGCCGATACGGACAACTTATACTGTCTCTTCTCCGTATCTGTAAGTCTATGTACCGCTGACGGCTTTGTAAGGAGCGAAACACCTATATTATCGCCGAGAGCGGCAATATACTCCCTTCCTCTCTTACTTGCACCGAGCAAAAAAGTAAACTCAGGAGATGTTACAGCATCCTCCCTTGAAACACCGAGCATCGTGAACAGCGCGGCGCGGCGCAGGCGTGAATCGGTATATTTCTTTGTCGCCGCCGTCTCAAAGAAGTCTGCGTAAGACGCACTCTCCCCCGCCGCCCACGCAAGCCTGTCCGCAACGCCACCGCCGCCGTCAAGAATCCTCTCACCGTCGCCTTTATGATAAAAAAGTCTGAAAAATATGTATTCAAGCTCTGAAAGCTTGTCACGGCAGACATCGGAAATGCTTATGTCATCGCGGCAATGGGGCATGAATCTTTTAGCCTCCGCGATGTTGCCGTCATATATCATCTCTCTCAGCTCTGTGGCGCTCCTGTACACTTCCCTGTCCGAAATTCTTCTGACAGCCGTAAACTCCGCGTCAGCGCCGAGCTTTTCTGCGGCGTTTATGTACTGCGAAGCAAGCTTATCGTTAGCTCCAAGTGAAAATCCGAAATGCTTCATTGCTCTGTCGTGCGCCGCCGCCGTGCCTGAGTCTGATGTGCTCTCACAGGTAAGACGATTCTTAAACTCCTCGCTCTTCATACATGCAGCCGCCTTTTTTACAAACTCCGTGTCACCGCTCTCGCTGCCGAAGATAAAGCGGTCTGATCCGAGAGATGTGCCTATCGCCACACCTCCGAGCGCAAAAAATTCGCCGCCTGACGAGCACCACGGAAACGGAAGTTCAACTACAATATCAGCGCCTGCTCTGACAGCAAGCTCGGCTCTCTTATATTTATCAAACACGGCGCATTCCGAACGCTGTGTAAAATTGCCGCTCATTACGGCAAGAACAGGCGCTCCATACTGCACAGCATGGTTAAAAACATGCGCGTGCCCTTTATGAAGCGGATTCAATTCACATATTACAGCTGTACAGCGCGACATTTTTACCGCCTTTGACTCTAAAATTCTGACTGTGATTTTCAGTATATATAATTATATATGAATTCTCTGATATTGTCAAACTGAGGTAAAATAAATTTTGAGGACGCCTTTTAAGTCAAAAAACAGGCGTCCTCTCTCTGTCAGAATCATAAAGTATTATATATATGTCACATATATAGGTCACAACGAGCAAGAAAATCAAATCTATGTTAATTTTAACGGGTCACAAATTTATTTTATTTTATACTTCAGTCGGAGGTTGTCTGCAATCATCGCGATAAATTCGCTGTTTGTGGGCTTTCCCCGACTGTTTTGTATCGTATATCCGAAGTAGGAATTTAGAGTATCGATATCTCCTCTGTCCCAAGCAACCTCGATCGCATGGCGTATGGCACGCTCAACTCTCGACGTAGTTGTCGAATATTTTTTGGCAACCGACGGATACAGAACTTTTGTTACCGAGTTTATAATGTTACTGTCGTCTATCGTCATAAGGATCGCACTTCTCAGATACTGATATCCTTTAATATGAGCGGGAACGCCGATCTGATGAATGATACGAGTAACCTGTGCTTCAATATCATCTGCCGATATTTTTGCTTTATTAAATGCTCCGCCGTCGGAAACTGATTTTTCATATGAATTACCTGCAATCGACATTACAAATCCGCGGTTGCGGCAAATTGTATCTATCTGACCTGCCAGAGCAGAATAATCAATAGGCTTTGTAAGGCAAAGCTCAGCGCCTGCACGACTTGCTTCGATCAATGTGTTTTGGTTTATCGCCTGAGTTGTAAGAATAAATGCCGGAGCACGGTTTCTGCCTGACTCGGTTGCACGGCGTATCAATGATATTCCGTCAATTCCGCTGAGCCATGCGTCACAGATAACAATATCAAATTCTGAGTTCCCTATCATCTGCAAAGCAAGCTCGCCGTTTTCTGCCTCTGCCGTTACGTATCCGCCGACGTCCTTCAGCAACTCCATTATACTGCGTCTTGTTTCCGAATTTTCATCTGCTATAAGTACTCTGATTTCTTTATTCATTTTCTTGTCTCCGTTCTTATGTTTTTCCCGTTCGGATTGTTTTTTCTGTATTTATATTTTACCATATATTGGACGTAATTGCAATATATTCCTTGTTGTTATATTAACCAAAATTTTCCGTCCATTCATACCCATAATTTACAATTTATAACAGTTATAGAATATCGAGCTCTCAAATACTCACATATAATTACTGAATCAGACACATAGTGCAAGTCGGGAAATTTTGAGATATGCTGATAAAATGATAAAAGGAAATAAAAAAACACCCCAAAAGTTAATCGCTTTCAGGGCATATTAAAACAGATTTACATTTATAATCACAAATACGCATGAGATGTCATAAACGAGCCATCTCTCGGAATATCTATAATTCCGTATGACGGCGGATAACCGCGGCCGATAGACCCTGGATTGAATACTTTTAATCTGCGATCGCCGTTGAGTATCTCACATCTGTCTTCGGCGACATGCGTATGTCCGTATAAAAGAATATCGGCTTCTGTTTCTTCGGCGAATAATACGGCGCGCATCATATCACGCTTTACTCCGAAGCTGTGTCCGTGCATACATGCGATTGTAATACCGTTGGTATTTACTGTTCGAGTATCACGGAAAACAGTCTCTCCGTTCCCCTTGATTGAAACAAGCGGTATCTCGGGAAACCGTGAACTCACATATTCTATATCGCGTACGCCGTCTCCGAGATGAATTATCATTCCGACACTGTTTCCGTGGTCGTACAAAGCCGTCATCATACGCGAGGTATTGCCGTGCGAGTCCGAAAATACAAGAATTTTCAATCCGTACTTTCCTCCGTGCGCGGCGACTCTCCGCTTTCATTCATCTTCCTCACGGGAACTGCCGTTATAATCGGAGTATTTCCTGCGGCAGATGTGATCTGCGCCGTAAGAAGTGTTGCCCGGGAAGTAAGCTCTGTAAGTATTTCAGGACAGTCTTTTGTGAATTCTTTTACAATATTTACCTCATTCCAGTCAACCTCATCGCGGCGTGCCGGATCAAAGAGCATGAACACACCGAAAGAAACCGACAAAGTAAAAATTGCTTCAGGCTCAAAATTCAGCCGCCTGTTAAATATTATTTTAACACCGATGGGAGAGATAAGCTGAGAAACCACGGTATCGCGGCAGCCGAGTCTGCGCTCACCCTCATTTCTGTTTTCTCCCTTTACGGTTTCGTAATTTATGTTTTCGAGAAAAACACGTCTCTCTTTCAGAAAATAACTTTTGAAATTATCCATATCGGCCTCCTGCGCCGCATAGCGGCTGTATACAAAGTTATGTATGTAAAAAAGCCGCCCCGCAATGCCGATTCAAGCGAAGAAGAAACCCTGCTGCTGCAAGGGCGGTGCCCTCTCGTTCGGTTCGTGCTCCCAGCATCCTTTCACCGCAGAAGTGACAAGCACAATGGCGGCGGAGGGAGGTCTGCATCCCCACGGACGAAGTCCGGGCTCCTTTTTACTCTTTGTGGGTTTTTATCGCTTAGTTGTCGAACAACGCAGGGCGGCCGCGTGAAAATTATGTTTAACTTAATTTTTCATTTTTCTGTTTCACGCACGAAATCTGACTCGGAAGACTATATTCTCCGATAAGGTTCACTTGTCAGCCTTCGCTGTCCTCATCGTAAAAAATATCTGCAAATTCATCATCGAAAATATCTGCAATGCGGTCAAATTCTTCATCATCCTCTATCGTTTCGAGAATCGGCTCGCCGTCCTCGTCAACCCCGCACTTGAGGATAACATATTCTTCGCTTGTTTCCTCGCCGTTCTCACCAACGGGAACCATTGCGCGATACTCCGCTCCCTCATGCTCAAGAGATGCGAGCAAAAGAAAATTAAGCTCGTTTCCCTCCTCATCAGTCAGGGTAAATATTTCTGTACCAAGCTCTTCGTTATTATCGAGCATTTCGTTATTGTTTTCTGTATTTTTCATGTAATTACCGTGCCTTTCCGAACATCATATTGTATCTGACACGAACCTTTGTCCGACAGATGCCTTTGATCTCTGTGACTATATTCTATACCAAAACCGACGTCTTGTCAAGTCTGTATTTTGTCGAAGATCGCCCGCCTCGGAATTAGTTTTGCTTTGCTACCGTTTTATATTCGTCATAAGGCTTGAAATACGGGCAGCCGCGTTGGCTGTCGCTCAACAAAAACTGCCTGTAGTCATCTTCATCAAAATCAGCGTGACATATCTTTTCGCCGAGATCGCGGTCATCATCTGTCACGACGTCGTAAAATTCACATTCTTCGCAGATTCCCTGCACCTTTTTTGCGTCAAACATTTTATTTTTCTCTTCCGTAATTATTTTATTACTTTAACATGATCTTTTCCGCAGGAATACACGTTAATTCCCGACCGCTTCATTTTTGATATAACATCGAGCAAATCACGGTCAATCAGCTCACCCGGCACGATAAGCGGAATCCCGGGAGGATATGCGTATACATATGAAGCGGATATTCTGCCCTCAGCCATATCAAGCGAAATCATTTCAGCCTCATACATTCGCTCGTCTGAGGCAGACATCACATATTTCGGTATCCTGATCGGAAATGAAAGCACATCAGTACGCTTTGCAGTTTCAGTATCACGGTCGATCTCCTTTACTGCGTCGGCGAATCGGGACAGCGTATCATGAGTGTCGCCGATTCCGCTCATCGCGGTGATATATGACATTGAAGCCATTTCGACCTCTATCCTGTATTTATCACGAAGGATCTCTGCAAGCTCCGTACCGCTCATTGCAGCATTTTCCGTTGATATCACAAGCTTTGAACGGTCGAGCGCAAATGCTCCGTCATCAGCGTCAAACAAGTGCAGTTTTTTCAGTCCATGCAGTCTCTCCCAAATACTGTCAAGTTCATATTTCCAATCTGCGAGCAGCCTTTTCCCATGATTTTCCAAAATTCTCACTGCTCCGTCGATAGATGATGAGAGCAAATACGAAGGACTGCTCGATTGAAACACTCTCATCTGCTCGGCGAGTGTCTCAAAATCTACAAGATCACCGCACACATGGACGACCGCTGTCTGCGTAAGCGACGGCAGCGTTTTATGAAGGCTCTGCACGGTTATTTCAGCTCCGCATGTAACCGGACTTTCATCAAACACGCCAAACAACCCGAGATGAGCTCCGTGAGCACTGTCAACCATAAGCGGCACTCCGTATCTGTGGCAAACTGTGGCTATAGAGCGCACATCGGAAATTACACCTTCGTATGTCGGACTTGTGATTATCACAAGCGACGTGTCGGGATTTTCGCGAAGTTCACGTTCAACATCATCAGGGGTGATTGACAGCGGAAAGGCAAAAGAAGATAATTCAGGCGTAAGATATCCTGCACGTGCTCCGCAAAGCTCCACAGCATTATAAACGGATTTATGAGAAGCACGCGACAGGAGCACCTTAGGCAACTTTTTTCCGAGAAGAACCGCGCGGACAGAGGCAAGGATCGCGCCTGAGCTTCCGTTTACGGAATAAAAGCTGTGCTCTGCTCCCCACAGCTCTGACGCTATACGCTCCGATTCTTCAAAAATTCCGCTTGGGTGATTGAGGTTGTCAAAGCCGTATATTTCAGTAATATCAAGCTTTCCTCCGAGGGGTGCAAGGTACGGAAAGTCAAATATATTACGCTTATGCCCGGGCATATGCATCGGAAGATAATCGCTGTCTGTATATTCGGAAAGCTTCTCAGCAATAGATTTCGACATGTACTCACCCCTGTTCTTAAATACCAAAATTTCAAAACAGGACTGCCGATAAGAACGGCAGTCCCGAATTAACGCTTTTCAGCTTAGTTCAGCTTGATAAGCTCCATCTGTCCGGGAGCCAGCCAAATTTCATTTGCGGCAAGCGTACCCTTCTTGTCTCCTCGATTGCAGATCTCAACGCGCTGCTTTCCGTTAAGTCTGAGAATAGCAGCCTTTTCAACCTTGTCTGTAAAGTTCAGAGCAACAGTGCAGGCTTCGTCCTGAAGAGTGTTAAGAACTACGACATAGTCGCTGCCCTCATCGTCCTTAAAGAAGCTGATCATGCCTGAGCGGCAAACCGCACTCTCAACAAGATCGTTTGAACCGGGGAGGAAATAAAGGTATCCGCCGTAGCTTACGCCGAGACCGAAGCTGTCAACGTGGCGAAGCTTTGCCATGATCTCACCGTGCTGAGCCATAAAGCGCTTCTGAACTCTTGCAAGGTCATAGTAGCGGGGAGTCTTTTCGCCGAACTCATCGATGGGAGAGCCCCACAGATCGGGAGCAATCAGCTTATCGTAAAGTCTGAACCATACGACAGCGCGGCAGCCGCAGGCTACGGTCGTGCTTATCTGCCACTGGAAATCAAGCTCGCTCGGAATTCTGTAACCGTAGTGAGCGCTTGAAAGCTGGCTCGCCCAAACCTCAGCACCCGAAGCCTTTGCAGCCTTTACAACTTCTCTGATGTTATAAAAATGCTCGTCTATTCCGACGCCGTTCGGAAGAAGCTGAGCATATGTGCCGTAGCCGATAATATCTGTACCTGAATATGATGTAAATTCACTCATCCATTCCTTAAGAGACTTATCCGGACCGAGGAGCATGCGCTCCGTGCGCTCAACGCTTCCGAGGTTTACGAAAACGGGGAATTTGGGATCAATATCGCGGAGGATCTTGACACCCTCGAAATATGCTTCGTTTGTGGTTGTATTCGGCTCTTCGCCTACATAAAAGCCTTCAGCCGCAGGATGGATACCGAACTCATCGTATACTTCTCTTGCGATTCTCGCGTATTTTTCAGCTCCGTTCAGATACTGTTCGAGCGACAACTCGTTTATCTGAAGGATCATCTTTACGCCGAGACGCTCAGCTAAGTCAAGCATTGCCTTGAAGTCCTCATGCGAATCCTTCTCATAAGTAAATCTCGGAGTTACGGGGTCTGTCATTCCGCAGTTTACCCAATCCACAAGCATTTCCGGCTTGTAATCCGAAAAATCCACATAGTTCCAAAATGTAAGTTTGATTCTGTTTGCCATAAATTTTATTACCTTTCTGTTTTAAGCTTCTGTAATAAAGCAATTTAAGCATTGCACTAATTATACCATATACTCCCTGTTTTATCAAGAAAAGAAAATAATATAATGTTTATTTCTGTGTTTTTACCGCACGTATCATAAAATCCACTGCCGTTTTCATTATTTCCGAGTCCTCTTCCGTTATCAGAGCATAGTCGATATCGTATATCTTGGACTTTTCAGCTTCGGGAATACCGCTTTTGCCGTACTTTTTTGCCGCAGCTGAGATCTTACCGAACACCTCGTCAAGATATTTTTCACTCCGCTCTGTCTGGTACACGTTATGAGCGCGTCCGTGACATACTATAACACTGACATTCTCACGAGAGGTCAGCGCTTTATTTGAAACGGGAGAATTTTTCATGCTGACCGACGGATCACAGTCGCCATGAAGCAGGAGAATCGGAATGTTCCCGACAGCTATCAAAGAATCAGACGCGCTGCGGCGTGAATCAAAGCCGTTCACAATAACGGATGCTATAGAAAACAGCGGCTTCAGAAACGATAACTTTAAGCCTGATGACATGCCGACGCTGTCAACAGCTGCTCCGGCCGCGCTCTCGGGCGCGGAAAATGCAACCACTCCCGATATTTTATCTTTAACCTTGCATGAGGCACAGCATGACGCATATCCGCCCCACGAATGACCTACGAGAACGGCTTTGTAACCTGACAGCTCACTGTCTCCCGATGCAAATTTCACGGCAGACTCAAGGTCGCGCACAGACTGATAAAATCCGACAAGTGAACCTCCTTCCGAACTCATAGTTCCCGTGTTATCATATGAGAGAACTTTAAAGCCTGCACGTGCTATCGTATTTATTTCCGTCATGTAGCTGAGATGTCCTCCGCCCATACCGTGGGCAAATATCACAAGTCCCAAAGGCTTTGTTACCGCTTCATACGTATAAACAGCACCGCGAAGAAGCTGTCCTTTATCCGACGGGAATTCCACGTCTCTTCGCATAAGCCCTTCAAAATCATCGCTTGTAAAATACTTCAGCGACGGGTTTCCGTCGCATCTTTTTGCAAATGCAGAGCGAAGAGCATAGGCCGCAGCCGCCAGCAAAAGAATTACAAGTACTGCAAAAGTTGCAGCAATTATAAGGATTGTCTTCATCTGTCTCCCTCCCGCCGCGCAATACGAGGCATCGTGTCTTGTTTACAGCTATTGTACCATACCACTGTTAAATTTTCAAGTGTCTGAAGCGCTGATAAAATTAAGGTCTCGTATAATTATCAAACTGCTCAAAGTCACTTGAACTCGGTGCTGCCGGCAAAAATTATAATGTAAAATCCCGCGCTTGAAAATATATCAAGTACGGGATTTTTGTACGTCAAAGCCTATGCAGTTGACAGACGGAAGACAGATCAATTTTCCTTTTTCTCATCTTTCCGCATCGGAGCTTCCTTGCCGATACAAGGATTCAGATCGCCAAGATTCATATTAAGAACTGACGCGACAGCCATGACGGTAGACCATTTTATGTTTTTCCCTTTTTCCATATTTTTAATGGTCTTTTCCGACACATTACTTTCATGAGCCAACTTATCTCTTGACATGCCGGACTCAATTCTGACCTTCCGCACGATATCCATGATCTCCATATTTTTAGTACTCATTTTATCACCTCCTTCTAAAACTTTATAATTAAATTTTATTAGGCAATAAAATACTGAGAAGTATCCAAAGTACCCCTTATGTAAATATTATGAGTTTAAATATTCTATAATTCATTAATTTTTAAAAGAAGCAGTTTAATAATGCAACTAATTGCAAAACAGGTAAAAACAAGGGAGAAAGACACTTATTTTAATCAAAAAAGTGATATGCAGTTTTTTGATTTAAAAGAACGGAATACCACACAGTAAAAATAACACCGGGAATGCTGCAATTGTTATTTTATCCGATTATAATTTTGCTGATTCATCTATTTATTGATGTCTGTCTCAGATAACAGCGGATAAATATACGTCTTTTATGAGTCTATCCATTGACAAAACCTCCCTTAGTATTGTATAATTTTTATAGCCTTTATCATAATTCGGAGGACACAATGTTTAAAGATAAAAAAGTTGTTTTTTCGGGGGTTCAGCCGTCAGGTGTACTGACGCTCGGAAACTATCTCGGAGCTATAAAAAATTTTGCCGCTTTCTCAGATGAATATAAATGCTATTACTGCGTTGTTGACGAGCACGCAATAACAGTAAGGCAGAATCCCGCCGAACTGAGACGCAGAACATATGAGACTCTCGCACTTTATATCGCATGCGGACTTGATCCCGAAAAGAACACGCTGTTCGTACAGAGCCATGTATCCGCTCACGCAGAGCTTGGCTGGATACTCGACTGCTATACCATGTTCGGAGAGCTTTCCAGAATGACGCAGTTCAAAGATAAATCTCAAAAGAATGCCGACAACATCAACGCAGGACTTTTCACATATCCCGCACTAATGGCGGCTGATATTCTGCTTTATCAGACCGAGCTTGTTCCCGTAGGAGTTGACCAAAAGCAGCATCTTGAGCTTGCGCGCAATGTAGCTGAGCGATTTAATTCCGTATACAGCGATACATTCGTTGTGCCGGAACCGTATATTCCGACTGAGACTGCTAAAATCATGTCGCTCGCCGAGCCGTCCAAGAAAATGTCAAAATCTGATGAAAACGAGAACGCTGTTATCAGAATTCTTGATCCGAGAGACGTTATAATTAAGAAATTCAAACGCGCGGTAACCGATTCGGGCTGTGAGGTGAGACGCGCCGAGGGAAAAGAAGGCATATCCAACCTCATGAGCATATATTCCGCTTTCACAGGCAAGAGCGACGATGAAATAACCTCTGAATTTGACGGCCGCGGATACGGCGATTTTAAGCTTGCCGTCGGTGAAGTATGCGCAGATGCGCTGGCTCCCGTTCAGGCTGAATTTGCAAGGCTTACCTCCGACAAGGCTTATCTTGAAAGCATAATGGCTCACGGCGCTGAGGACGCGGCAAGATCAGCCGCAAGAACGATGTCAAAAGTTCGCCGAAAGATCGGATTCATTGAACCGAAAAGAGTTTAGTCTGAAAATTTAAGTTCAAGGTATACGCATATTAACTGTTTTCAGACACAATTTGTTTTTTGTACTGAGGAACAAAATTTCCTCCTGCCTTAGATCATGAGGAAACCAAAACAAATTCAAAGAAAGAGATGGTCGTATCCATGCTTTTGATACTTGACCGAATCGAAGATGGTATTGCAGTGCTGACAGACAGTGACGGAAAAATTTATGAGTGCCCGTCGTATTGTTTACCTGACGGTGCGCATGAAAACTCCGCACTTGAAGCGGATATCACAGTAAGCGGAGAGATATCAGAACTTAAATATGCAGCAAATCCGAACGCAGGGTTAAACGAGAGACGGCTGAGAGAGTTGTTTCATAAGAAATAAGGTCAAAGCAAAACTTAAAATAAAACTCGTATAAGGAATCCCATTTTTTTCGGAATTCTTTGTGAAGGTTTACGATTAAAAAAGCGACTTTTTACAACAAAACATGACTCCGTTGTGATATAATAATATATGTAAAGGTATCACAGCCCGACGGCGGTGATTTTGATAAAATAAAAAACAAGGAAGGATATTTCCAAATGAGAGAGAGTATGTACGGAGAGCTTAGCGTAATAGGAATGAGAGGATGCAGCCGCTTTATAAATCAGGTTGATTATTACCTGAAAGAATGGCGCAGTCACGGAGACGGCGAAGGATTCGTTATAAATGCGGAATGCCCTCGTTTCGGCTCCGGCGAGGCAAAGGGACTCCTTCACACAACCATGCGCGGTCAGGACGTTTATATTTTTTCAGATTGCTTTAATCACAGCGTAAAATATAAGATGTTCGGCGAAGAAGTGCCGATGAGTCCCGACGATCATTTCCAGGATCTAAAACGCACGATAGCGGCAATCGGAGGTAAAGCAAACAGAATTACCGTAATTATGCCGATGCTCTATGAAGGCCGTCAGCACAAAAGAAATTCAAGAGAATCTCTCGACTGCGCGCTTGCTCTTCAGGAGCTTGTCAATATGGGCGTCAGCAACATTATCACCTTTGACGCGCACGACCCTCGTGTACAGAACGCTATACCGCTGACCGGCTTTGATAACATCCGTCCTACATACCAAATGCTTAAAGCTCTCGTAAAAAATATTCCCGACATCTCTCTTGACCATGACGATACAATAATTATATCACCCGATGAAGGTGCAATGTCCAGAACTATGTACTACGCATCTATCTTGGGACTTGAACTCGGAATGTTCTACAAAAGACGTAACTATTCCGTTATAATCGACGGAAAGAACCCCATTGAAGCTCATGAATATCTCGGACGCGACGTTCGCGGAAAAGATGTTATCGTAGTTGACGATATGATAGCATCGGGCGACTCGATTATCGACGTATCAAAGCAGCTCAAAGAAAAAGGCGCGCGCCGCATATTCTTCTTTGTAACTTTCGGACTTTTCGTTAACGGATTCGATGTTTTCGACAAAGCATATGCCGAAGGAATATTTGACAAATGCTTCACAACCAACCTCATTTATCAGCCTGAAGGACTCATAAACAGAGAATGGTACGCTGAAGTCAACATGTGCAAATATGTAGCTCTGCTTATTGATACTCTTAATCAGAACAAATCTATCGGAACACTTCTCAATCCCGTTAAAAAGATTCATACTATCCTTGACGCACAGAACGCAAAAAAAGCGGCTGAAGCGGGTGCGCAAATGAAGATAGAAGATTAAAATAGACATATAAATCGTCTTGCGGAAACTTTGAACGCTTTTCATTCTCCGCAAGACAGTGTTTTTCTTCCGTATAAAAACAAAATTCCGCTTAAATCGGAATATATGCGGTAAAAATTAAAGAAAGGTACGGTTTAATCACATAAATGCAGAAACTGAAAAATCAGGCGGCGTCTCTTATTGCTGATTCTGTTAAAAAGCTTTGGAGCTTTGACGAACTTGACACATCTGAGCTTGCTTCAATGCTTGAATATCCGCCGGACGAAACGATGGGAGACCTTGCGTTCCCATGCTTTAAGCTGAGCCGTTCTCTGAGAGCCGCTCCGCCGAAGATCGCCGCAGCTATTGCCGAAAATATAAGCACAGACGCTTTTTCCGAAATAAACGCGGTCGGAGGATATCTGAATTTTAAGATATCTCCCGCAAGCCTTGAAGATATTCTTAAAGAAGTTGAAGAAAAAGGCGATAAATACGGCGCGTCTGACATTGGAAACAGGAAAACCGTCGTTCTCGACTATTCTTCCCCGAACATTTCAAAGCCGTTCCATATAGGTCACCTCGGAACTACCGTTATAGGGCACTCACTGAAGCTTCTCCATGAGTTTGCAGGCTATAAATGTGTCGGAATCAATCACCTCGGAGACTGGGGTACTCAGAACGGCAAGCAGATCGTAGCTTTTAAGAGATGGGGAGACCGCGAAAAGGTAGAGCGTGAAGGAATCGATGCACTTGTTGAGCTTTACGTTAAATTCCATGAAGAAGCCGAAAAAGATCCCTCGCTTAACGACGCGGCAAGAGCCGAATTCAAAAAGCTTGAAGAGCACGATCCCGAAAATATCGCCCTCTGGAAATGGTTTGTCGACGTAAGCTTCAAGGAATACGAGGTCACGTACAAACAGCTCGGAATCTCCTTCGACAGCTACAACGGTGAGAGCTTTTATTCAGACAAAATGCCGGCTCAGGTAGAAAAGATGAAAGAACTCGGTCTTTTAAAGCTTGACGACGGCGCGTCTATTATTGATCTTTCCGAATATAATATGCCGCCGTGCCTTATTTTGAAGAGTGACGGCACGACTCTGTATCCGACACGCGATATCGCGGCTGCGGTATACCGCAACAATACTTACGACTTTGACAAGTGCATTTATGTTACCTCGTCAGGACAGAGTCTCCACTTTGCACAGTGGTTCAAGGTCGTTGAGCTTATGGGTTACGACTTTTATGATAAGCTCATTCATGTTCCCTACGGTACTGTCAGCATAGGCGGAGCTAAGCTTGCAACGAGAAGCGGAAACGTCGTTCTGTTAAAGGATCTTTTCCGTCAATCTGTTGAAAAGGTTCGCGAGATCATGGACGAAAAGAATCCCGATCTTGAAAACCGCGATGAAGTTTCCGAAGCTGTCGGAGTCGGCGCTATCGTATTCAACTACCTATTCAACAGCAGAATAAAGGATATAAACTTTACTCTTGAGTCAGCGCTCAGCTTTGAAGGAAACACAGGTCCTTACGCACAATACACATATGCACGCACATGCAGTATTCTTGAGCGCAGCGGTGATTTGCCGTCGGGCGGTAAGCTTACATCTCCCGAAGAGGGCGAAGTGCTTCGCACCCTTGCAAAATTCCCCGAGAGAGTATCAGCGGCAATTGAAGAATACGAGCCGTCAAATATCACGAGATATATAATTGATCTTTGCACAGCGTTCAACAGATTCTATCACAATTGCCCGATACTTCAGGCAGAGGACGACGATGTAAAGGCGATAAGACTGCGTATAACGGCTGCTGTGAACAATGTTCTGGGAACAGCTCTTCACCTCATTTGCATGAAAACTCCGAATAAAATTTAATAACCGAAAGGATTCCTATAAATTATGTCAGGACACAGTAAGTGGAATAATATCAAAAACAAGAAAGCAAAAACCGATGCACAGAAAGCAAAAGTCTTTACAAGAATCGGTAAAGAGATCGTAATGGCAGTTCGTGCCGGCGGCGGAAATCCCGATACAAACGGAAAGCTGCGCGACCTCATCGCTAAGGCTAAATCTCTCAACGTACCGAATGACAACATTGAGCGCGCTATCAAAAAGGCTGTCGGAGACGACAGCGTAACGTATGAAGAAATATACTACGAGGGGTACGGTCCGTCAGGCGTTGCCGTAATCGTTGAAACAGCAACCGACAACAGAAACAGAACCGCGTCCGACGTCAGGCACTACTTTGACAAATACGGCGGAAATCTCGGACAGTCAGGCTGTGTAAGCTACCTGTTTGAAGATAAGGGAGTTATCGTTATTCTTGCTGAGGACGGCGTAGACGAGGATGCACTGATGGAAGCGGCTCTTGATGCAGGCGCGGCCGATTTCATGTCTGACGGAGACGCATTTGTGATCTACACAGAAACTTCCGACCTGTCAGCCGTCAGAGAAGCTCTTGAAGGCGCAGGATATACGATTGAAAGCGCTGAAAACGACAAAATACCTTCAAATTATATTACTCTCGAGAGCGAGGACGATATCAAGAACATGAATCTTCTGATCGAACATCTCGAGGACAACGATGATGTACAGAATATTTACCATAACTGGGAAAACTGTGACGAATAAGCTCACATAAAACTCTGAGTTTTTATGCTGTACAAAAAGTTTTCCCCACAGAATGCCTTAAACCTTCTGTGGGGAATGCTGTACCCGGTATATACATATATCAAGTCATAAATTTGCCGTAAAAATACGGCAGAACGGAGCTTTATTATGAAAGAATATATTTCATTCCCAGGTCTCGGGATCGAGCCTTTTCATATTGACAGAGTTGCCTTTACTTTATTCGGACGCCCTGTCGCATGGTACGGAATCATTATCTGTATCGGTATAATTCTTGCAGTAACATACGCAATCCTACGTGCAAAGACAGAAAAAATCAAAAGCGACGATATGATCGATCTTGCATTTTTCCTTGTAATATTCGGTGTTATCGGCGCTCGTATCTACTATGTTCTGTTTTCTCTTGAAGATTATATAGTTACAGGACACGGATTTTTCGGAAATCTGGCAGCCACACTTAAAAATATCGTCTCCGTATGGAAAGGCGGTATCGCGATCTACGGCGCGCTGATTGCAGGCTTTATCACGATAGTTTTGTTCTGCCGACGCAAGAAGATATCGCTTCTTAAAATGGTAGACGTTGTATCTCCCGCCGTGATGATCGGTCAGCTTATAGGACGCTGGGGCAATTTTGTGAACATCGAAGCTTTTGGCTCAGAAACCTCACTTCCATGGAGAATGGGTATTTTAAGAAGCAATTTCGACAATGCCGCAGAACTTGGCGCATGGACGAGCGAAACCTATGTTCACCCGACGTTTTTATACGAATCCCTTTGGAATCTTTTAGGATTTATAATCGCTAATATAATATATAAGCGCAAGAAATACGACGGACAGATATTTTTCTTCTATATCGGCTGGTACGGCTTCGGAAGAATGATAATCGAGGGATTTCGCACAGACAGCCTGATGCTTGGTCCTGTCAGGATCTCTCAGCTTGTCGGATTTGTAACATTTGCGCTCGGAGTTGCACTGTCGATTCTTATGAGACGCCTTGCAAGACAAGCTGCCGCTGAAGCGCAGGACGAAAGACTCAGCCTTGTTGAAGGCGAAATCAGCATCAGCAGTTCTGAATCTTCAGATACAGAAACTACGGATGACAATTCCGCATCTGAAAATGAAATTTCAAAAGAAACAAACATTGAAGGAGAAGAAGATAACCATGGCGAAAATAATTGACGGCAAAAAAATTGCCGCAAAGGTCAGAGCAGATATAAAAGAAAGAGCCGCAACGTTCGCATCTGAAACGGGCGTTGTACCCGGACTTGCGGTAATCATTGTCGGTGAAGATCCTGCATCAAAGGTATATGTCAGAAACAAGCACCGCGCCTGTGTTGAAGCAGGCTATCGCTCTGATATATATGAAATGAGCGCAGACACAACTGAAGCTGAGCTTCTTACAAAAATTGAAGAGCTAAAAGCAGACACCGGAATACACGGTATTCTCGTCCAGCTTCCCCTGCCATCTCATCTTGATGAAAAGGCTGTCCTTGAAGCGATCCCGCCCGAAAAGGACGTAGACGCATTTCATGTTGTGAATACGGGCAAGATCATGCTCGGAGACTACAGCTTTCTGCCGTGCACTCCTGCAGGTGTTATGAAGATGCTTGAATATGAAAACATCGACATAAGCGGAAAGGAATGCGTAATTGTCGGACGCAGCAACATCGTAGGAAAGCCGATGGCAATGCTTTTGCTCCATGCAAACGGAACAGTAACGGTATGTCATTCAAGAACTAAAAACCTCTCAGAGGTAACGCGCCGTGCTGATATACTTGTTGTAGCAATCGGCAAGGCTGATTTTATCACGGGTGATATGGTAAAGCCGGGTGCAGTTGTCATTGACGTAGGAATGAACCGCAGAGATGACGGACGTCTCACGGGAGACGTTGATTTTGATTCGGTCGAGCCTGTAGCATCAGCGATAACGCCTGTACCGGGCGGTGTCGGACCGATGACGATTACAATACTTCTTGAAAACACGCTTACAGCGGCTAAGGAAAGCATAGGTAAATAATAAAGTGCGGAGCTGTGACGAAACTTTTACATTTCGTCACAGCTCCTTTTTATGTACTTGCGCGTTCGCTTTAGCTAAATCGAAGCGTGCTTACCTAACAGTTCTTTACAAGTTTTCTTCATCTTCGTAGCCATATCAGCTATATCAAAGCCTTGCTTTACAAAGTATTTAATCGCGCTTTTTTGTTCGTGCCTACATTTCGCTACGCAGAAGTAGCAAAAGACGCGGCAAAAAAGCTTTCCGGGGATTACTTCAGAAGCTGCACCCGCTGTACTTCCGTGCCGCACACGCTGCGATTGAGGCTATGACATCCTTATCCATTGCAGTTCCTGCAACCACCTTTTACGCCATCGCCCACAATGCAGCAATCGCTCCGCAGTTAATGTTATTTTATAGCCGGTATGCAATTCAAGGAGCATTAGTTAGTCTGCAATTTAAGTTTTCATAATCAAGTATGACTTTTACCAAACACAAAGTATATTTTTTACTCTGTATCTATGAGTAATAAAATTTGTTTCACAAAGCGTTGCTATACGCCTAACGCAATACGTTTTGAATAGTGAAAAATCCATATAATAACAACCACTGCGAAGCGATCTCGTAGTGTGGGTGGAATCCGCCACCATGTCCCCGTAACTTCATTTCAGGAGAATGACGAAACTGTCCGTACTACTTCCGCAACGCAGAAGCAGGGATTGCGCGGAAGCTATGCGGAGCATAGTAAGGGGGCGGCTTCGGGGGGATTTTTCCCCCGGAAGGCTTTTTGGGTACCCGTTTTTTCACGAAAAAAGGGCGACACTATAAAATAGAGTGCGAAAAAGCGGCTTCGCAGGCACTGCGAGTTAGCTATAACCAAAAAGGCTGTGACGAAACTTTTACATTTCGTCACAGCCTCGTCTTTTGTTTTACTTTCCTATAGCTGATGTCGGATCGTATCCGCCATGCTCAGCATAATAACCTGTCATGAAGTATGACAATTTTTCCTCGTGCTCATTTAGTCCTTCATAATAGTAGAATGCAGACTTGGTACCGATTCCGAATGAGGTATACCATGACACAGTTGCATAATCATACGGGAACATTACTCTTGTTTCCTTCCAGAAGTCCTTTTCCCAGTTGTCAAATGCTCCGTATGTCTTTGCCATCGATGCTGATTTTGTATTCATAATATATGTGTTATTGCATAGGATATATCCGTAAGACTCAGGATTGTACGTTACTGAAGTCGGTGAGTTTGCATATCCGAAAACGTGCATGATTATATTATCCTCAAGCAAACCGTTTTCATCAATGCTCGAGCAGATTACATCTCCCTTAGAATTACTGTATTCTCCGCCCTGATATTGCGTCAGACCGTATCCGATATACGCCATAATATTACCACGCATCGTGATGTTCTTTACTTCTCCGACACTCCAAATTTCAGCGCCGTTTCCGCATGCCGCCATTACATTATTTTCATAAGTAACATTTTGAATCACAGCTTTAGGATTTGCACTGTTCTGACTTGTGACAGGTCCGTCGCCGATATCATGGAAATAACAATCAGCTATATAAACTCCGTCAGATTCGCCGAAGCTCTCAATTCCGCTTTCAACGCTGCTCAACGCTCCGCCGACAAATCCGATCTCACAGTTTGTAACTGTAAGTCCCATCCCTTTGAGCGTTGCGCCGTAAGCTGAACCGTAAAGAATCGCCAAATTGTCAAGCCTGTAATCATAAGCATCTTCATTTACTATAGCTGTGCCGCTTCTGGAGATTTTGATATCCTCAAAACGCTCTGCAGGATTGCTCTTTCCGTTTTCATCGGTCTTGCTGTACAAGTATATTGTGTTCGTCGAACGGTCATGTACATACTCAAGGTCATGCTTAAGAGCCGTTCCCGGATTTGTCATATCAGCAACGCCTGTTTCATAATATTCTAATCCGTTTCCGTTATAACCCCTGTCATATGATACTTTTCCTGCTCCGAATGCAACCGGATCGTCTTTATCATCCGTTACAACTCTAATGCCCATTGCACGGCCGCCGTCAAAGAAAATATTACCTGTATCACACCTGCCCGGCTCTGACGCCCATTCATCATTTGTTTCTGCCTTGATCTTGTAAATATTAGGCCATTCGGTTGCTTCCCAGCTTGCAGGATTATTTGTATACGACGGATTAACAGCGCTTGAGAATACAGGCTTTGTACCTTCGCCATATGCGCCGTATGTAATTTCACCGTATACTGTCAGGCAAGTCAAACCGGCAGAGTAGTCCTCAGCATACCACTCGCTGCCTCTCTCAAAGAATACGCCGTCACCGAATTCGATTCCGTTGAAAAAGTCTTCGTGCGCTTCTTTAAGCCTTTCCATAGTTTTCCACGGTGTTTCGGGAGACAGTCCGTCGTTGTCATCGCTCGCATTTGGATTTACGTTCGAGACATAGTACGCTGTTCCGCCTGCCGCTTCTATATCTTCAGGAGTTACTGCGGACGGTGAATTCTTTATCTCGGCAATTCTGTCTGAAAGGAGCTTATCGTAATATGCATCGTCCTCGTCAGTAAATTCTCTCCAGTCAAGGTCGGAATAAAGCTGATAATTCTTCAGATAATCTTCAATACTTTCATCGGAAGAAGCAGTAAATGCGTCAGCCTCTTCTTTTGTCGCAAAGAATGCTATGTAACGAATATTAAACGTGCCTGTTATACTGTAATCAAGCTCACATGGCATAAATGCAAGCGTTTGATTCTGCTTCAGGGGATCGATAGGATGCGCCGCCGCGATCTCACTGAGATCAGCTACAGCAGTCTTCATTCCCGCGTCATCCGCGCTAGCAACAAAGTTGAGCGTCTCCTGAAATCCGTTGCGTATCTCGCCTTTCTTATTTCTGTTTACTGTATATACAGCTTCGGGTATGTGATCGTCCATTCCTGTATATCCGTAACATACCTTTACATAAGGCGTCTTTGAGAGGTCAATGTTCAACTCGCTGATTGAAAGTCCTGCCGCATTGCCGGGAAGTACAAGCGTCTTCCATTCGGAATGTCTATCCATACTCATGCCAAGGATCGGGTACTCATCTCCAGTATCTACAAGCTTATGATCCATTCCACCGGCATAGGCTGCTCCCATATAGTAAAGATAATTTGCTCCGACTACCGTCGGCTTATCTCCGGGTGCCTCGGGAGTATATCCCTGCCATGCGTTGACGATTGCATCTCTTACTCTTCTGATGATAGCCGCAGATTCAGCTCTTGTGATCTCCGATTGAGGTCTGAATGTGCCTTCCGGATCACCCCTGACGATATTTGTAACTTTAAGAACATCTATCGCACATTCAGCATATTCCTGAACTTCGTCTTCATCGGTGAAATCAAATATTCCTCCGCGCGTTGTAAGATTGCAATCCTTGTATTCCAGGTATCTTGCAACTGATGCTGCCATTTGCTCGCGTGTCATCGCATCTTCCGGTCTGAAGGTTCCGTCTTCAAAACCTTTTACTATCTCATTCTGTGCCGCCCATCCTACATAACCCGAATACCATGTATCTTTGACAACATCCGGAAAATCGTCTGTTTCAACAGGTTCTACACCGTCAAGTCTGCCGAGCATTGTGATAAACATTGCTCTTGTAAGCGTTGTATTCGGTGAAAATTCAATGTTTGACATGCCGTTCATAAGGTCATGCTCCCATGTATACTTTACATCGTCATAAAACCAATTGGAATCCGATACGTCTTTATAAGCCATATCCTTTACATCTGCCGCTGAGCTTCCGCTGATTGACACTGCTGCCGCAAGCATTGCTGCCGTCAGACTAAGTGAAATTACTTTTTTAAATCCCATGTCATGTTTCCTTTCAAATAAATATAATGCAGCCGCGTATATTATACTATATTTTATACAAATTGTCTATCGGCAAATTAGACATTTTGCCGCTCAGGCAATTGTTTATATTGCACAAAAGCGTTGCTGCAGTATTGTCGCAGCAACGCTTTACTTGAAATCAACTATCAGTTATTCTGTTCCTTGCTCTTTCTGAGCATGCTGATGATTTCGGAAATATCATCATCGGGAACACTTGATTCAGCAACATTCGGCATTTCTTCTTTCGGCTGCTCGGGAACTTTTACAACCTTTTCAGCCTCTGCAGCTGAATTACGCTTCATAAGACCGAGTTTCTCATTGCTGTTTTCAAATCCTGTTGCAATGATTGTGATTTTCATTTTATCCTCAAGCTCGGGATCGAAAGCAACGCCCCAAATTACCGTAGCGTCATCGTTAGCCTGATCGGCGATCATTGAAGATGCCGTATCAATATCGTTGAGTTCGATATCGGGAGAAGCAGTAATGCTTACAAGGATACCCATAGAACCTGAAATCGTTGTCTCAAGAAGCGGGCTTGAAATTGCATTTCTCGCAGCAACCTCCGCTTTATCCTTGCCTTCACCCTCGCCTACGCCCATATGAGCATAGCCTGCATTCTTCATAACTGTAGTTACATCCGCAAAGTCAAGGTTCAGGTACTGAGGTACATTGATAAGCTCTGTAATGCTCTGTACACCCTGTCTGAGAACATCGTCCGCAACCTGGAAAGCGTTCATCAGAGTGATCTTCTCACCGATCTGCTTCAGCTTTTCGTTGGGAATGATGATAAGTGAATCAACATACTGACTGAGGTTTGCAATACCGATCTCAGCCTGTTCCATTCTCTTCTTACCCTCAAATGCAAACGGCTTTGTTACGATACCTATGGTAAGTATACCCATCTCCTGAGCAATACGTGCAACTACGGGAGCTGCTCCCGTTCCCGTACCGCCTCCCATTCCGGCAGTAACGAATACCATTTCTGCTCCGGCGATAGCATTCTTTATCTCTTCAAGATTCTCTTCAGCCGCGCGCTCGCCGACCTCGGGATTTGCGCCTGCGCCGTGTCCTTTTGTAATCTTCTCCCCGATCGGCACCTTTACGGTAGCGCCCGAGTTGAGGAGAGTCTGATTATCGGTATTGATTGAAATAAATTCAACTCCGCGAACATTTGTAACGATCATACGGTTTATAGCGTTGTTTCCGCCGCCGCCGACACCGATGACCTTTATGTTCACTTTGCTCTGGAAGTTATCGTCTAATTCAAATGGCATTATGTCTGCCTCCTTGTAGAGTATTTTAATTTTCCTAATTCTGTTTATTATCCCTAATACCTATATCATATACTAAAACAAAACTTTTTTCAAGGGGTTTTTAAAAATATTTTAGGCAAAAACTCAAATTAAAATATTTTTTATATTTATTAGCTCTGTTTTTCAGTATTTACAGGCATTTTCCGACATTTGCCGCTGTTTTCGGACATAGGCGAAAACAGTTTTATGCAATTGTCTTTTATTCGACGTCAAGCAGTTCGTCAAGTCTAACTCCGGTTTTATCGCGAACCGTAAGATCAATTTTGGCTTTCTTACCGCCTTCAAACATTTCGTCCTGAAGGACAAGCGCCGCAGTTTTTAATTTATACGGAATATCCTCTCCGTTTCCGAGAATCAACTTGTACGCCCCGTCACATACCATCGATATAGCAAACTGATCTCTGACATCTACCGATGTTATTCTGTCCTCCAGCTCCGAATCTTTCAGCTCTGAGAGCACTGAGCGGACTATTCTGTCATATTTCGGCTCGGCAAACTCTATAACTCTTCCCGTCACCGAATATTTGACAGGAGGAAGCTTTATGTATTTGATCTCCTCAGGTATTTCATTCTTATCATCTGCGCTGTCAAGCACGCGCAGACCTTCCGAGAGAATTTTAATATCACCGAAAATAACAGTATAGTAAGCCGCGCTTTCATCTGTCAGGATAAGATCAACGCTGTTCGGAATATTTCTTTTTACTTCGACGCTTCCTATATAAGGACATGCGAGCGTTATTTTTCTTACGACCGTGCTTCGGCGGAAAGAATAAAGATTGATTCCATTATAAATCCCCGAAGCGTCGATCACTTCATTTTCGGAATAAAGAGATGTACCGACAACATTTATATTCCCTACAACAAAAACAAACTTATATATAACCGCAAGTGTTGCCGCAAAAAGCATTAAAATCAGCACTGCAAGAATAATCCTGCGCCTGCTCGTGACTTTTTTTCGCCTTGCCGCCGCTTCACGCCTTGCTTCTCCGACCTTACGGCTTCTTCTCTCCGCAGAACCGTTGTCGTCTCTTTTAAATTCGCCTTTTTGTTTAAAATTATATACTCCCGTGTCATTGCAGGCTTTGCGGGGGATCTCTTCGTGCGCTCTGCCCGACGCCCCGTAAAAAGCCTCTCCATATCTCATCTCTCTGCCGTATGCACGGCTTTCAGAACCTGATATTCCGCTTGCTATACCGATCACCCCGCCTTTTGTTTTGACTTCCGCGCTGCAAATATCATCTGCAGCTTTTTTTATCTTTTATCAGTTTTTTTATATCGTTATATATCAGTCTGTTTGAATCCGTAAGTGCGAATTTTCTGATATTTTCGCTCATTTTCCGCCGTTTTTCCAAGCCGTTTTCCGACAGAAGCTCATCAATCGCGCAAATCAATACTTCGGCGCTGTCCTTCAGCTCACTTTCTTCAAACAGCAGAGCCGCGTCTGCGTCAGCTAAGACCTTCGCGTTTTTATACTGATGATTTTCCGTAACATTCGGTGACGGAATAAACACCGGACATTTTCCCGCCGAAGCAAGCTCCGATATCGTAAGCGCTCCCGCTCGGCAAATGATAACATCAGCCGCCGCCATTTTCAAAGGCATGTCATAAATATACTCAAGCAGCTGTAAATTCTCAAATTTATCAAGACCGCGCTTCTTGAATTCCGCCCCTGCAATATCTTTCTCAATTGATCCTGTAGCGTGAATATGAAGCGTATCGGAGTGCTTTGACGAATATTCGCTCATGAGATTTAAAACCGCCTCATTAACCTTTTCCGCACCCATGCTTCCGCCATATGACAGAATGATCTTTTCGTATTTACCCTCTATTCCGAGCTTTTGTCTCGCCTCTTCACGCGTCACGTGCGAAAAACCCGACGGCAGAGGATTTCCGACTCGCAAAGTCTTATCGCCTGCGTGAAGCGTCCGTCCCGTCTCCTCAAAATTGAGATATATTCTATCCACCTTATCCTGAAGCATTTTAACGGCAATACCGGCAATCGCGTTTGATTCATGAAGCGCGCACGGAATCCCCATCATGGAAGCAGCTTTTACTACAGGCCACGAAACATAACCGCCTGTTCCTATCACAACATCGGGAGCAAACTCGCGGATAAGTTTTTTGGCTTTATACGGAGATGTCAGCGCGAGCCAAAAAGCTCGGATATTTGCAGGTGAGAGACTTCGTCTTATTCCTCTTACATCCACATGTCGAAGCTTATAACCCGATGCCGGAACAAGCTTGTTTTCAATGCCGCGCTCCGTTCCCACAAATATTATTTCCGAATCAGGTTCATTTTGTTTTATAGTATCTGCAATCGCCAAAGCAGGATTCACATGTCCGCCAGTGCCGCCGCCTGTCATTATAACTCTCATCGTCTCTTTTCCTTTCTGTCTCAATCTGTGCTGTATTTATAAATTCAGCTATAATATCTTTTTTCTGTAATATTGTCTCGATATAGACAATATTATTCCCATCTCCGCCATCAGCATTACGAGAGACGAACCTCCGTACGAGAAAAACGGAAGTGAGATTCCCGTATTGGGTATAATATCGCATACAACCATCATATTTAAGAATGCCTGAAGTCCGACCTGCGTCGTAATTCCGAAAACCGTGAGCATGGAAAACGTATCAGGCGCTCTCATTGCGACAACATATCCTCTCCAGATAAAGGCTATAAATAACCCGATCAAAAGAACAGCTCCGATAAATCCGAGTTCCTCGCACCAAATTGTAAATATAAAGTCGTTATGAGCCTTTGAAACATAGCTGAATTTTTGACGGCTTTCTGAAAATCCTACTCCGAAGAGTCCGCCCGAGCCTATCGCATATATTCCCTGCGTTGTCTGCCAACCCTCTTTCAGCTTATCAACATTTTCGGATGTAAAAGTTGTAAGACGTTTCAGCGCATATGGATTCATGATTATAAATACAGTCGCCGCGGCAGCTCCGCCGATAAGAGATGTACCGAGCGTATATCCCATGTGACAGCCGCCGACGAGCATTACCGAAATACCGATAAGTCCGATAATAGCCGTTCCCGAAAGGTGCTTTTCAAGAAGCACAAGACCGCAGGCTATTCCGATAAGTAAAAGCGGATAGAACGTATTATATTTGAATGTGTTAAAACGGCTGATACGTTCCTTCATCTTTCCCTGATATTTATCAATATACCAAGCCAGCATCAGAACAAGAGCTACCTTCATGATTTCAGACGGCTGTATCGAAAACGAACCGATATAAATCCATCTTTTCGCTTCTCCCTCCGACGTACCGATAACAAGGACGGCAAGCAACAAAAGAATCGCAACTCCGTATGCCGCAAACGGTCCCCACGACTTATAAAGTCTGTACGGAACAGCGGAAGCCGCAAACATAAGCACAGCTCCGATAGCCATAAAAATAAGATGCTTTTTCAGATAAAAAAGTCCGTCTCCGTCGGCTTCCAGCTGAGCCGTAGGATAACTTGCGCTGTACACCATTACAGCTCCGAATGTAAGCAGAAGCATTATAATCGCGAGCATTATTTTATCAACGCCGCCGTGTACTCTTTCAACTTCCGACTGCCATTCTGCTTCACGCCTGTATTCGGCAAGCTGACGTTTTTCCTTTTTTATCTCTGCAAGCTCTCTTCCGGCTCTTACAGATCCGCCCGACTCTTTACGGGGGCGTCCGCTTTGTATCCCTCTGCCGTTCTGAGGAGACGTCTGCATACCGCACTTTGACTGAGGGCGTCTTCCTGCCTTTCTCTGATTATTCATCCCTATCCGCTACCTTTCTGTTGCTGTATAAGAGAAAATTTATCTGCCTGCAAAAAGAGAGAGCGCACAGAGACATGCCGTAATCAGTGTGAAGACTATGACAATTTTATTTTCTCCCCATCCGCATTTTTCAAAATGATGATGTATCGGCGCCATTTTGAACAGCCTTTTTCCGCCTGTAAGCTTAAAGTACGTAACCTGAAGCATAACAGACGCAGTTTCGATAATATAAACAAGTCCGAATATTACTACAAGCAACGGATCATTCATCATAAACGCTCCGCCTATAACAAGTCCGCCGAGGAAAATCGATCCGGTATCTCCCATAAACACCCTTGCAGGGTGAAGATTGTACACAAGAAATCCTGCACATGAACCGAACATTATACCGCCGAGAGATATAAGAGATCCGTCGGGCAGCGCATTCTCGGTCATAAATCCCGCAAGTGCAAAAAATGCTCCCACGACAAGGGTTACGGACGAAGCAAGTCCGTCAATACCGTCGGTAAGATTTACGCTGTTCATGATACCGCATATCAGGATCAAAGCAATAATATAGTAGGATATTCCAAGCTCTATCGTAATATCAGTAAACGGAATATGCATGGAAGTATTTGTATCGCAGAAAATTGCCATAGCAGCAAGATAGAGAGATGCAGCTATAAGCTGAAGTAAAAATTTCTGAGGAGGCGTTAACCCGTCGTTTCTCTTGTTTCTCAGCTTAGCTGCATCGTCTATACAGCCTATGAGGCCTCCTGCAAGACCGAGCGCCATCGTAAAAATAAACGGAAAAACAGCGGATAATCCGTCTGACTTATAGATATATACAGCAGCTGCGCAGCCTGTGATGAGTGAAGCCATAATAAAGGCAAGCCCTCCCATTGTGGGAGTTCCCTCCTTATTCTTGTGCCATCTCGGTCCGATCTCAAGTATTTTCTGCCCCATTTTTCGGCTTTTCAGAACAGGTATCAGCCATTTTGAAATTAAAACCGTCAAAATAAACGAAGCGCACATGACACATATAAATAGCAGCTTATAATTCATTTTCTTAAATATTCACCTTTCACACTGACTTTTCCGCAAAATATATAATATATTCAGCTTAATATCCGATTCAGACTCCTGCCGACGTTTAAACGTCGG
>JAAWQR010000039.1 GCA_022800625.1 Clostridiales bacterium
CGTTTCCATGCGTGACCGTCAAATTCGATATTCCCAGAGGTCGGTTTCAAAATGCCCGTAATCATTTTGAGCGTCGTAGATTTCCCGGCACCGTTCGGTCCCAATAATCCATAGACGGAGTTTCTTTCAATGTTCAGCGATATGTTGTTTACCGCCGTCTGTCCGTTGAAAGATTTGCAGAGGTTTGTTGTTTTCAAAATCATTTCCATAGTCTGTACTGTCCTTTCTTTTGATTATGGAAAAAGAATAGCTGATGTTTTTGAAGATTTCATAAAGATAAGGAATCTTTTTAAAATCCTGATTAACGTCTGCCATATCAGTATAAGGTAAATGGGAGAAGCTAATTTTGCTTTATCGGGTTATCTTTTTCGGGCATCGGCAAGTTTAACAGCTCCTTTTGGTATGAGCCATGCCCGATTGATATTCAATATGCCCTCAATCCGATTTTCCTTACAGAGCCTTTGTGCCCGCCTTACCGATATTCCCCAAAGCTCCGCTGCGTCCTGTGCCGTCATATACTCAAACATTTCTGTTCTCCTCAAATTGCACGGTATCTACCATAGCCGTTTGAACAAACATATCAATTCATAAAACGCAAATTTTTATCCCCCAAAAAAGAAAAACGACAGAGCTTTACACCCTGTCGCTACTCCGTTATGTGTATAAGATTTCTTCCTCCACAATCTCCCTTGCACAAGCCCTTATGTTACCCAGCCGCCCTGTCCATTCTAAGGCGTTTTCTTCTTTTAGGCGTTCCGTTATGCCCTGTGCCTCTTTCATTCCCTCTATGAGCCGTTCAAAGCGTTCCTGCGCCTGCCTGTCAATATCGGCAAGGTAAGTATTCAGTCTGCCGCTTGTAAGAAGATTGGTGTATGTAACTTTGCGGTACTGCTTCAGATAGTCCAGATGCCGCTGTCCCCATGTGCCTATCGGCTGTTCTTCTTCGGTGGGTACAGTCAAGCATGGTATTAAGTAATCACCTTCTTTCCGATATGTACCGCCTAACTGTTCGAATAATGATTTTGCCATTTTGTAATTCCTCCAAATAAGATATTCACTCCACGTTGTTATGTCTGCTGTCTTAAACAAAATTTTGAGTTTTCTCCTTATCTGGTTTCATTCATTTTCGATCAAAATACATATAATAATCTCTCTACAATAAACAATATAGAAGGTTTTTGAGAAACTTAACGCGAAAATCTTTCAATTTCGCTGTGTTTGTGGTATACTAATTTAATAAGTATAAAAATGTTTATTTGATGTGACGAATCGCTGAAAAAAAGTATTCATTATTTTTAAGAAAAGGAAGAGTGAGGGCTGCAATGGATCATTTTGAACTTGTATCACCTTATAAGCCGACGGGAGATCAACCGCAGGCGATTGAAAAGCTTTCCGACGGAATAAAAAGCGGACTTCGCGATCAGGTATTGCTCGGCGTTACGGGAAGCGGTAAAACTTTTACCATGGCAAATATCATAGCCAAAGTAAATAAGCCTACTTTAGTACTCGCACATAACAAAACGCTTGCGGCGCAGCTATGCTCCGAATTCAGGGAATTCTTTCCGAATAACGCGGTAGAATTTTTCATATCCTACTATGACTATTACCAGCCGGAGGCATATGTTCCCGGACGTGATATGTATATAGAAAAGGATTCATCGGTCAATGATGAAATCGATAAGCTCAGGCACAGCGCTACTTCGGCTCTTTTTGAAAGACGCGACGTTATCATAGTGTCAAGCGTTTCTTGTATATATTCTCTCGGTCCTCCTGAAGAATATGAGCGGCAGGTCATAGGAATCCGCCCGGGAATGGAAATGTCCCGCGAAGAGCTTGCTTCAAGACTGATAGACGTAAAGTATGACAGAAATGACATAAGTCTCACCAGAAACAATTTCAGGCTTCGTGGAGACACGCTTGAAGTATATCCGTCGGGATATACCGAAAGAGCGCTCAGAATAGAATTTTTCGGAGATGAGATAGACCGTATCTCAGAAATAAATCCGCTGACGGGGCATGTTATTGAAGAACTGCACTATGTCGCGATCTATCCGGCTACTCACTATGTCGTCGATCAAAGCTCAAAAGAGCAGGCAATCGCCGAAATAGAAGCGGAAATGGAAGAGCGTGTCGAGTGGTTTCGCTCTCAGAACAAGCTGCTTGAGGCTCAAAGGATTGAAGAAAGAACAAAATATGACATTGAAATGATGCGAGAGATCGGCTACTGCTCAGGCATCGAAAACTATTCAAGAGTATTTGCAGGACGCAATCCCGGTTCAACGCCTTATACGCTTCTCGATTATTTCCCCGACGATTTTCTGATGTTCATTGATGAAAGCCATGTTACGATCCCGCAGGTAAGAGGCATGAGCGGCGGAGATTATGCAAGAAAGAAAAATCTCGTTGACTACGGCTTTAGACTTCCGTCTGCTTACGATAACCGTCCGCTGTACTTTGACGAATTTGAGAAAAAGCTGAATCAGGTAATCTTAGTATCGGCAACTCCGTCAGATTATGACCTGTCTCACTCTGAGCAAACAGTAGAACAAATTATCAGACCTACGGGACTGCTTGATCCTGAGATAGATGTTCGTCCCGTTTCAACTCAGGTTGACGACCTCATAAGCGAGATCAGGATACGAGTTGAGCGCGGCGAGAGAACGCTTGTCACAACACTTACAAAAAAAATGGCTGAGGATTTGACGGAATATCTCGAAAAGCAGGAGATCAGAGTCAAATATATCCATCACAACATTGAAGCTATGGAGAGAACCGAGCTTCTACGAGACCTCCGTCTCGGTCTTTATGACGTCCTTGTCGGAATCAATCTTCTTCGCGAAGGAATCGACCTTCCCGAAGTCACGCTTGTTGCAATTCTCGACGCTGATAAAGAAGGCTTCCTCAGAAGCGAACAGTCTCTTATACAGACGATAGGCCGTGCTGCAAGAAACGCAGGCGGAAAAGTTATCATGTATGCCGATATGGTTACAAAGTCAATGCGCGCCGCTATCGATGAAACCGAAAGAAGACGTAAAATTCAGGACGCATATAACAAAGAGCACGGAATTACTCCGAAGACCATCGAAAAAGAAGTGCGCGAGCTTATAAGCATCGGAGTCAAGGATAAAAAAGATAATACTAAAGACTCCCGTCCCGCGCCGACCGCCGATATACCGCATGATCCGAAAGAGCGCGCTGCAAAGATTGAAGAGCTGCGCCGTGACATGCAGAAAGCAGCGCGCGAGCTGCGCTTTGAGGAGGCTGCATTCCTCAGAGACCGCATAAAGACGCTTGAGGTCACAAAATAACAATCCCGTAATAATTGCCGGTGACCAAGTTGAGACTACAGAGAAAGCAGAGATCAATTATGTTAGATACCGTTGTATATTTTGCCAACACTTATGTATTTCCTTTTGTAATAAGGCTGCTGTGTGCAATTATCGTCCTGCTCATCGGAATGAAGTTATCAAAAACTTTTATAAAGCATATAACAAAAAGAGCCTTTTTCTCAAGACTTGATCCGAATATGCAGGCGCTTATTAAAAACAGCATCCATATCCTTCTTAACACACTTATCATTATCGTAGCTGTAGAAATTCTCGGCGTGCCGGGAGCTACAATAGTTACCGTTCTGGGTTCATGCGGACTTGCAGTAGGACTTGCGCTTCAAGGCGGACTTTCCAATTTAGCCGGCGGTGTTATGATAATGCTCTTTAAACCGTTTCACGTCGGTGATTTTATAATTACGGATGCAGGATGCGGCACAGTTGACGATATAGGCATATTCTATACAAAGCTTACTACAATGGAGCACACAAGTATCAGCATTCCCAATTCTACAATATCAAACATATCGGTATCCAATGTATCAGCATATGATACAAGACGAATCGATTTAAATATTTCAATATCGTATGAAGCCGATATTGATACGGCAAAAGAACTGTTGCTTAGCTGCACTGATGCTGAAGCGCTTGCTTTGCGTGAGCCTGCGCCAAGATGTGTAGTATCTGCACATGACTCTTCTTCTGTATCTCTGACTTTATTTGTGTGGGTAAAAAGCGAAAATTTTCTTGACGTTAAATTTTCTCTTCTTGAAAGCACAAAAAAAGCTCTTGATATGGGAGGTATTTCCATTCCGTATCCTCAGCTGGACGTACACGTAAAGAATGATAAATAATGAATTGTGATAAAAAGAAAAATGCCTGCGGTATTATCCACAGGCATTAGGGTTCGTCAAAATCCGATAAAATACCGATCTTTTGACAGCAGCTTGTACGCTTACTCTTCGATAGGTTCTTCTGCAGCCGCTTCGTTTGCCGCATTTTCAACAGCATCACAAATCGCGCGTGCAACCTCCTCATCGTAAGCCTTGAGGACAGCTTCCTCAAGCCCTGTACGGAACTCAGCATTTATCGGGTGAACGATGTCGCGGTATGTCCCGTCAGGATTCTTGCGGCTCGGCATAACAATAAAGTGTTTGTCTCTAACATTGATAACTTTAATGTCATGTAACGCCAGTTGACCGTCAAAAGTTACTGATACGATAGCTTTCATCGGTCCCTCGTCAAAGAGTTTTCTTACTTTGATATCACTTATTTCCATTGCAGTTCTCCTGTCTGACATATTGAAATGTATCATTGAGATATAGTATATCGGAAGATTGTGGCTAATATTCGTGTTTTTTATGTATATTTTTTAAATTTTGATAATTACACTCATGTAATAGTGGCAAAATATAATTATTCATCAAATAATATGTGCAAAATTTGTATTGCAGGTATTATCGGACAGATTCAAGAGATTGATACGCAATATCATCTGTGCTCAGTTTCGGAGAGCTATATAGGCTGACTTTCCGAATTTTAAAATAAAAGATAGCTTCAAGAAAGGCAAGAATTTATATTATGGCATTAAACAACACTCATTTCGGCTATGAAGAGATTAACAAGATTATCGGAAACGATCCGAAAAAAATATTTTTTCTCGGTATCGGCGGAATCAGTATGAATTCGCTTGCAAAGGTATGCGCATTACGCGGTCATACGGTAGCAGGTTATGACAGAACAAGGACTGATATTACCGATTCGCTCGAAGAGATGGGAATTAAGGTTTACTTTGAATCAAGCACAGAAGCTGTTGCAAATTGCGACGCGCTCGTTTATACCGTAGCGATGCCCGAAAGCGATCCAGCTTATATTTATGCGGGAGAGCACGGCATACCGCGTATCTCGCGCGCAGATTTTCTCGGATATATAATGATGGGGTATAATTCCCGCATCGGAATATCGGGAATGCACGGCAAGAGTACGACCACTGCTATAGTTTCATCTGTTTACAGAGCAGCGGGAGCAGATCCGACTGTATTCGGGGGTGCTGAAATAAAAGGCATGTCAAGCTCCAATATTATCGGCGGTCATGATGTATTTGTCTTTGAAGCCTGTGAATATATGGATTCGTTCCTCGATTTTTATCCTACAACGGCAATCGTTCTGAATATTGAGATGGATCACGTTGATTATTTCCATTCAATGGAGCAGATCTGTAATTCTTTCACTGCATTCATGTCAAAGTCTGACCGCGTTATAGCTAATATAGGTGATATAAATGTTACAGATTCGGCAAAACGCTCGGGAGCAAAAATCGTCACATTCGGCGCCACAGGCTCGGGAGCTGACTACACGGCAGAAAATATCAGCTTCTGTCACGGATTTTCCTCTTTTGACATATTCTATCGCGGGGAGAAGCTCTGCCGCACCGAAATGCACGTACCCGGACATCATATCGTAACCGATGCGCTTGCCGCAGCCGCTGTTGCACACAGCGATGGTCTTGCGCCCGCAGATATTGCGCGCGGACTGGCGGAATACACAGGGATCGGCAGAAGAATGGAATTGCGCGGAAAAACAGCGGGTGAAGCCGATGTGTTCGATGATTATGCACATCATCCGACCGAGATCAAAACGACCTTGCAGGCAGCAACAGAGATGGAATACAAGAAAACAGTTTGTGTGTTCCAGCCTCATACCTTCTCACGAACAGCTGAGCTGCTCGACGGATTTGCGGACGCGCTGGCAAGTTCCGATGTTGATGAGATAATACTTGCACCGATATATCCTGCAAGGGAAAAGAATACCTACGGAATATCTTCCGAAATACTTGCGGAAAAAGTTCGTGAAAAAGGCGGAAAATGCACTGCATATGACAGCTTTGAGGGCATCTCGGAGTATTTGAAGAATACACTGAGAGAGGGAGATGCCGTGTTTATCGTCGGAGCGGGAGACGTAAACCGCATATCTGACATGATACTTGCATGTCCGGCTTGTCAGGACTGATAAAAAAGTAACAACCGCATAAAACAATTTTCATGTTATAAAGTTGACACGAAGCGACAAATGTGATACAATTTAAAAAGCTGTATGCTGTGACCGATAGAATATTCGAGGCACACAAAGCCATAGAATATTATTGTCTGTGCAGCGGCGCATTTTGTGCATCTGCAAGGTTGGGACAAAGCCACAGCAAAGATGAAAGGAACGGTATCGTAATAAATGAAAGAGAAACTCAGAGCTGCGGTCGTCGGAGCTACGGGAATGGTCGGACAGAGATTTGTCACGCTTCTTGAAAACCATCCGTATTTTGAGCTGTCAGCAGTTGTTGCAAGCTCACGCTCCGCAGGTATAACATATAAGGAAGCTGTTGAAGGCCGTTGGAAGATGGCATGTCCTATTCCCGAGGCTGCATCTTCAATGACGGTAATTGACGCTGCCGACATTGACAAGGTTGCATCTGTATGCGATTTTATATTCTGCGCAGTTGATATGAAAAAAGATGAGATTCTTGCGCTTGAGGAAGCTTATGCAAAGGCTGAGATTCCCGTAATATCCAACAACTCCGCCAATCGCTGGACGTCTGACGTTCCGATGGTAATTCCGGAGATCAACGACAGCCATCTTGAGGTTATTGCAAGTCAGAAGGAAAGACTCGGTACAAAGCGAGGATTTATCGCAGTTAAGCCGAACTGCTCAATTCAGAGCTATGTTCCGGCACTCACACCCCTTCTGAAATTCGGTATCCGCGAAGTTGTAGCTACAACATATCAGGCTATCTCAGGAGCAGGTAAAAATTTTGAATCATGGCCGGAAATGGTTGATAATGTTATCCCCTTTATCGGCGGAGAGGAAGAAAAGAGCGAAAAAGAGCCTCTTAAAATTTGGGGTGAGGTTCACGGAGGTATAATCGTTCCGGCTGAAGCTCCGCTCATCACGACTCAGTGTATCCGTGTTCCCGTAACCGACGGACATACGGCGGCTGTGTTTGTAAACTTTGAAAACAAACCTCCGAAGGAAGCTATTCTCAAAGAATGGGCAGAGTTCCGCGGCGTACCGCAGCTTCTCGACCTTCCGTCAGCTCCCGATCAGTTTGTAACATATTTTGAAGAGGACAACCGTCCGCAGATTAAGCTTGACCGCGATCTTTACGGCGGAATGGGAATCTCGGTCGGACGTCTCCGTTCCGACACACTGTTCGATTACAAATTTGTCGGAATGTCGCACAATACGCTTCGCGGCGCAGCAGGCGGAGCTGTGCTGATAGCTGAACTGCTCTACAGAAAAGGCTATCTTGCATAATTTAATAAAAAGTACGGACTGTTTCAAATTTGAGTTTGAAACAGTCCGTACTTTGTCAGCTTATATGAGCGGCTTTCCACACGTCGTTAACCGACGCAAATCAAACTTTCCGTTCAGTCGAGACATGAATAAAGCACGTTGCGAAGTCTCGGCGATATATACGGCTCCTGACTGTTAAGCAGGTGCTCTGCATAAAACAGCGTCAGTTTATTCACAGGATCAATTATTACCCATGCGCCCGCAGCGCCGCCCCAGCCGAATTCACCGGCAGGTCCGTTTGATCCGCCGTCTGCGGGAGTAACCATAGTGCGAACGCCGAGTCCGTAGCCGTATCCTCCGAGATTTGACCAGTTAATATCTTTCATTTGTGTCTCGTTCATCGCATTTTGTCCCATGAGGGCAACTGTGCGCGTTGATAAGATTCTCTCGCCGTTCAGACCGAGTCCGCCGTTTGCCATGGCATATGAGAATTTTGAGTAGTCCTCAACGGTAGTGATGAGTCCTGCTCCTCCGCTGTGATAATCAGGACCGAACTTGAAACTTACGCTGTTATCCGTCGGAACAGCGCGGCCGAGTTCATCGTTATATTCGTATTGTCTTGCCATACGTGAGACAAGTTCTTCGGACGGAGAGCCGAATGTTGATTCTTTCATTCCGAGCGGCTTAAATATGTTTTCTGTTACATATTCGTTGAAGCTTACGCCTGATACTTCCTCAACAAGTCCTGCCAAAACATCGTGGCTCAAACCGTACAGCCAATGAGTACCCGGTTCAAATTCAAGGGGAGACGAAGCAATAGCACGCACAACGTCTCGTGTAGGACATCTGCCGTTCGATTTTTTGCGAACTTCATTTAACTCGGGAAAATCAACATTATATGAAAGTCCAGACGACATGGAAAAAAGGTCTTTGACCTTTATTTTATTTTTTGCAGGAACTAAGTCCACACTGCCGTCGGAATTCTTATGCTCTACCTTTACATTTGCAAATTCAGGCAAATAATCGGACAGCGGATCGGTCAGCTCTATAACGCCTTTCTCATAAAGAGTAAGCGCTGCCGCGCATGTCACAGGCTTTGAACACGACCAAACGTTGTATGTTTCATCACCTTTTATTTTGCGTCCTGCTTCAATATCAGCGTATCCCGAAAGATGACGGTAAACAGTCTCTCCGTCCTTTATAACGATGCAGTCGTTTCCCGGAATCTTCCATGAGGTTAGCTTATCAAGAAAATCGTCAAGTTTTTTAAAATTCATAACTTAAAAATCCTTTGCTGGTTATTTTATTACAGATTAGTCAGTGTCTGTATTTACCGACAGCTTATATGCTAATTGATAGTATACCTCTGTTTTGTGCGCATGTCAATCGCAAAATATTCAGAATCGTCTGTTTTTTCCGAAAAACAGTGTTTTTCGGAAAAAACAGTTGACTATATCTTCTTTATATGGTAATATAATAATATACAAGAACCCGTGGGGGAGTAGCATGCGTCATATGACGTAGCACGTCAACATCATGACCGCAAGGTCTGGCTTGCTTTAATTTGCGAGACTCATGTATAACTTTACATAGCTATGCGTGATGTCTTTTTTATGAATAAACACGGCATAGCTTTACGGCTGTGCCGATTTTTTATTTAATTTAGGAGATAAAAAAATATGGACATTGCACTAACCTTGCTTTTGTTTGTCGTAGGAATCGTCATCATTATTAAAGGCGGAGACTTTTTCGTTGATGCTGCCTCATGGATCGCCGAGGTCAGCGGCATTCCGAAGCTGATTGTCGGCGCAACAGTAGTGAGTATTGCAACAACACTGCCGGAGCTTCTTGTGTCGCTGCTTGCGGCTGCTGAAGGAAAGGTCGATATGGCAATAGGAAATGCAGTCGGAAGCGTCACGGTTAACATCGGTCTTATCATGGCTATATCCCTAATCTGTATGCCGGGATTGATAAAAAGAAAAGATTATATTTTAAAATCTGTTTTAATGGTAGCTGCTGCAGCTGTCGTTGTATTCAGCGGTATAATCGGTGAAGTCCGCCTCCCGATTGCTATAGTAATGCTTATCATATTCGGCATATTTATATGGGAAAACATTGCCGGTGCAAAAAAAGCAATGCTTGATACAACAGATACCGAAAAGGAAGATAAGCGCAGCAGACCTGATAAAAAAGAAATTACGGTTAATGTAGTAAAATTCATAGTAGGAGCTGTCGGAATAGTCCTCGGAGCCAGACTTTTAGTTGACAACGGAAGCGAGCTGGCGAGATTTATAGGCATCTCTGAAAGGATCATCGGAGTAACCGTGATCGCTGTCGGGACATCTTTGCCTGAGCTGATAACAACAGTTACAGCTATTGCAAAGAAGCAGTCTTCGCTTTCCGTCGGAAATATTTTGGGCGCTAATATCATTGACCTGACTCTGATACTTCCTCTCAGCTCGGTTGTGTCAGGCAAAGCTCTGCCTATCTCGCATTTATCGGGAATTATTGATCTTCCCGCCTGTATAATTGTAGCGCTTATTGCTATAATGCCAATGCTTATAAAATCGAAATTTTACAGATGGCAGGGTATAGCGCTGATTATCGTATATGCTGCGTATATAACGCTGACGTGTACCGTATCATAATTTTTCCGCAGGTTTTTTCTGCGGTTTCATCCGCAGCCGAGTTTTTATTTATTATCTTTAGTTCAGCTAAATCCGCCTACTTCCGCGGAGCAGAATGTAGTATCGTGCATAGCCGCTGTTATGCACTTTCTTTCGAGAAAGAAAGATGCCAAAGAAAGCCTTCGAGGTGGCTTCGCCCCCTAGAAGTTCACCCCCGTGCGGTGCTCCGCATGACTTCCGCGCAATTCGCGTAGCGATATTGCCTTGTCATTTTCCTGAAATGAAGTCGGTGGGGACGAGATGTACGGCTAAGCACTCAAAATGAAGCAATCGCTCCGCAGTGGAGACTATTCTACAGCTTATATGCTGTTCAAGGAGCAATGAGTTAGGCTGTAAGTCAAGTTTTCATAATCAAATAGAACTTTACTTAACGTAAAGTATATCTTTCAATCCGTGCCGCTTGAATATATCAAATAAAAATTTGTTTTGCACAAACCATATTTTTCTCTTCGTGCCGCTTAAATATATCTTGTTATATATCAAATCAAATTTTGTTTCGCAAAGCATTACTGTGCGCCTAACTAACGCTATTTGAACAGCGTACACCTTTGTAGCTAAACTTCCCCTGCGGAGCAATCTCCGCATTGTGGGAGTTAGCCGTCACCATGTCCCCGCAAACTTCATTTCATGCGAATACCGAAGCAATATCGCTACGCGGATTGCGCGGAAGTTATGCGGAGCACAAAATCGGGGGTAAGCTTCTAGGGGGCGAAGCCACCTCGAAGGCTTTTTTTGTGCAGCTTTTTTTCACGAAAAAAAGTGCGACATGCAGCTTTGCTACTTCCGCGAAGCGGAACGTAGGCACGAACAAAAAATGTGAAACCCGGCTATGCAGGCACTGCGGAATCAGCCAAACTAAAAGAAATTGCAAGAAAAAATAAAAATTTCCGCTAACCCTTGACAAAATATCCCTCATTATGCTATAATGAAGCCAACAAGAGAATATCGGTCTAATCGACGCGGACATAAAAAACAGCGTCGACAGCATTGCTGAGTTGGAAGCTCAGCAACGCCTGAAATGTATATGTGCAGCCACACATAAACACCCAACCGAGAACTCGGCATCGACACTGCTTTTATATTATATCATACATTTGCAGTTTTCGCAAGAGTTGTTTCGGTCTTTCTGTCGATTTATAGATATGTAAAATAGATCGGACGGATGTGTTTTTGTCGCACATACGTCCGATTTTTCTTTATTCTAATACAAAGGGTGTGAATCTTTTGTCAGATCCGAGCAGGAGTTATCATAGTATAACAAAACCTAAAATTAAATAAACTGACAGCAGTTACTGCGAAGGATCACTTCATTACGGAGTTATCTTTCGGGTAAAAACAAAGCCACAGCGGTTCATGAGATGTTGGAAGCATCTCATGCTCCGAACTCAGGGGTTGCAGCCACAACACCTAAGTCACTTCTGCGGCAATGATATTTTAACACATTCCGCATAGTTTGTCAATTCGTTCTTATAAACTTCTTATAACGAATTCTCCTATTGTGTCTAATTTGTTTATCTTCATAAAAGTATCATTGCCGCGTGTGCGCTGTAAGCATATGCTGTCAGTCTGTAAAAGATAAAGTGTTGGGGATAAATGCGCTTTGGAAATGCGGGGGTGAAACCGCAGGCGCGCCGCACATTGTAAGATGTGCGATAGTCCACGATCCCGTGTTCTCTCGCTAAATGTTCGTTTTTATACCGAGAGTAGCTTAATTCGGCTGCTGTCTGTTTCCGCAGATTACTAC
>JAAWQR010000009.1 GCA_022800625.1 Clostridiales bacterium
TAATGAAAATCGGTAAAAATACCTCATAATGTACGCTGAAACCTTGACTTTTGGATACAATTATGATATATTTATATACTGTCAAAAAGTGTACTTTTCAACACCTCTAAATTTTAAAACAACTCGGATACAGAGATGGATACAAAAAAAAAGGATCTGACAGGTCAGCGCTTCGGAAAACTCACCGCACTGAGTCCAACTGACAAACGTATGGATCAAGGCAGTATTGTTTGGATCTGCAGGTGCGACTGCGGAAATTTCAAAGAAGTTTCAGCAAGGCGTCTTATCAGAGGAAAAGTTAAGTCCTGCGGCTGTCTTTCTTCTCCGAAACATGGGGATTATATCGGAAAAAAATTCGGAAAGCTTACTGTGATTGAATACGCAGGACGCGAGCGAAAGATCACGGAAAATTCGGAGAAAACAATTACATATTGGAAATGCGACTGCGATTGCGGAAATACCGTAACCGTTGCGCAGTCGGAACTACAGTCAGGTGACACGCAGAGCTGCGGATGTCTGCAAAAAGAGCGAGTTAAAGAAGCCTTAAAACTATCAGATAATACATCAGCGGCAATTATCGAGAGAAACCACGGTAAGCTGCGAAATACAAATTCCAGCGGATACACCGGAGTTTATTATGACAAGCGTACGCAAAAATGGGCGGCTTACATAAATTTTAAAAAGAAGCGTTACTGGCTCGGCAGATACAATAAGTTAGAGGATGCAGCCGCAGCGAGATGTAATGCCGAAGAAATGCACGAAAATTTTTTAAAAAGGTATTATAATGAACATAAACAATAAAGGTTGGAGCTTCCTCCAACCTTTATTAAATACTATAAATAATTACCTGATTAAATTACTTATACTTGCGCTTTCTTGCCGCTTCGGATTTTTTCTTTCTCTTTACGCTCGGCTTCTCATAGCATTCTCTTTTGCGAAGCTCGGCCTGAATTCCCGAACGCTGGCACTGTCTTTTAAAACGACGGAGCGCGCTGTCGAGTGATTCGTTTTCTTTAACCCTGATCTCTGCCATTAATAATCCCTCCCTTCGCAACGACACAGGCATAATTTGCCTCGAATATATTATACCTCATAATTTATTCTTTGTCAAGTATATAATTCAGATTAAAAACATAATTATGAATTTATTCCGCAAGTTTCACAATAATGTTATTTTGCAACTATGTTTACTATTCTTCCGGGAACATAAATTTCTTTTATGATATTTTTTCCATCAAGAGCTGCCGCAATTTTTTCATTTGCACGAGCTGCCGCAATTGCATCGTCTGCCGAAGCGTCTGCCGCAATAACGACTGCAGCGCGTACCTTTCCGCAAATCTGAACCGCGATCTCGATCTCGGAATCCACTACCTTTGATTCATCATAAGTCGGCCACTCTGCAAGAGAGGCAAAACCGCTGCCGCCGAGTTCATGCCACATTTCTTCACAAAGATGCGGTGCAAACGGGCAGAGTATCTTCACAAACATTTTTAGCTCATCTGACGTAATCGCTCCTGCATCGTAAACTTTGTTTACAAAAGTCATCATCGCAGCGATCGCCGTGTTGAATTTCATCTCTTCAATGTCCGATGTTACCTTCTTTACCGTCTTATGAAGAAGCGTATCCACCCCTGAATCAGCACTGTTCTTCACCATATCTGACATAGCGGCAACTCTGTCAAGGAATCGCTTACAGCCGCGAACGCCGTTTTCCGACCACGGAGCCGCAACGCCGTAATCTCCCATAAAGAGGATATATGTTCTCAGAACATCGGCACCGTATTTGTCAACCACATCGTTAGGATCTACAACATTTCCTTTTGATTTGCTCATCTTCTCGCCGTCGGGACCGAGTATCAGTCCCTGAGCTGTTCTCTTGGCATACGGCTCGTCTACAGGAACCTCACCGATATCATAGAGGAACTTATACCAGAAACGCGAGTATATAAGGTGGCGCGTAACATGCTCCATACCGCCGTTATACCAATCGACAGGCATCCAATATTTAAGCTTTTCGGGGTCTGCAAAGCATTCCGTATTATGCGGATCGATATATCTGAGGAAGTACCACGACGAACCTGCCCACTGAGGCATGGTGTCTGTTTCACGGTGAGCGTCAGCACCGCACTTCGGGCATTTGCAGTTTACAAATGAATCGATTTTAGCAAGCGGACTTTCTCCGCCCTCACCCGGTTCAAAATTCTCGATCTCGGGAAGCTTAAGCGGAAGCTCCTCATACGGAACGGAAACCATTCCGCAATGCGGGCAGTGGACTATCGGAATCGGCTCACCCCAATATCTTTGACGGTTAAACGCCCAGTCTTTCATCTTGTACTGAACTCCGGCTTCGCCTATTCCCTTTTCTTCGAGATGAGCGATCATGCGCTCTATGGAATCCTTTTTGTTCGTATATCCGTTGAGGAATCCGGAATTCACCATTTCTCCCTCGCCCGTATATGCGCCCTCTTCTATGTTTCCGCCCTTAATAACTTCAATTATGTTAATTCCGAATTTGCGCGCAAAATCATAGTCTCGCTCATCGTGGGCAGGAACTGCCATTATAGCTCCTGTTCCGTAACCCATCATAACATAATCCGAGATGTATACCGGAATTTCAGAGCCGCTTATCGGATTTTGGGCGGTAAAGCCTTCGACCTTAACTCCCGTTTTATCCTTTACAAGCTGAGTACGCTCAAATTCAGTTTTTTTAGCGCATTCTTCACGGTAAGCTTCTATGTCCGCAAAATTTGTGATCTTACCTTTGTACTTGTCAAGCAGCGGATGCTCGGGTGCTATTACCATGAAAGTTACGCCGAAAAGCGTATCGGGACGTGTTGTATATATCTTCAGTCTTTCGTCGGTTCCCGAGATTTCAAAGTTTACGAAAGCTCCTCTTGATTTACCGATCCAGTTTTTCTGCTGAGTCTTGATATTCGGGAGATAATCGACATGTTCAAGACCTTCAAGCAGTTTATCCGCATATTCGGTAATGCGGAGATACCAAACATCCTTTGATCTCTGCACAATATCACTGTGGCAGATGTCGCACTTGCCTCCCTGCGAATCCTCATTGGACAGTACGACCTTGCAGTGCGGGCAATAGTTTACAAGAGTTTTATCACGGAAAACAAGACCGGATTCAAACATCTTGAGGAATATCCACTGAGTCCATTTGTAGTAGTCCTCATCAGTCGTATCTATCGTTTTAGTCCAGTCAAAAGAGAAACCTACTCTCTTCATCTGAGAGGTAAATTTCTCTATATTCATATCGGTTACGCGTCTCGGGTGAATTCCCGTCTTTATCGCATAGTTTTCAGTTGGAAGTCCGAAAGCGTCAAAGCCGAGCGGAAAGAGGACATTATAGCCTTCCATACGTCTTTTACGTGAAATTACTTCAAGTCCGGAATAAGCCTTAACATGACCTACATGCATTCCGGCTCCGCTGGGATACGGAAACTCAACGAGAGCATAGAACTTCTTCTTGCTGTAATCATCGCTCGCATGGAATATGCCTTCTTCTTCCCATCTTTGCTGCCATTTTGCTTCAATATTTTTAAAATCGTATTTCATTTCAGATAAAGCTGAGCCTTTCTGTAAAAAATTCAAATTTTGCTATGCCTGATCTCAAAATCAGTCTTCTGTGATAATATCTGAGATATCTACATCTGTCGTTCCGTCGTAAAGCTTTTCAATGTTATAAAAGTCTCTTGTTTTGGCGTCAAACACATGCAGGATAACGCTGCCGTAATCTTTCAGCACCCATGTTCCTTCATCGGCTCCCTCGGTTCTGAGATTCTTTATGCCGACTTGCTCGAGTCTGAAATCAACTTCGTCTGCAAGAGCTCTGACCTGAGTACGCGACGTACCCGTGCAGACAACAAAATAATCTGCAATTATCGTTCTCTCTTCGACGTGAAGAACTTTTATTCCCGAAGCTTTTTTCGCATCAAGCACCGATGCTGTAAGCTCAGCAATTTCAAGCGGAGTTTCGGCTTTTTTTATCTTTTCTGTCAAATTCTCCATTATAAATAAATCTTACCTTTCTTTGTTAGTTTGATTTCTTTTTAATAAGCGGTATATCAATCTTTGACTTATCAACTTCGCTTCCGTTATAGATATTCTTATCGTACAACTTATTCTCGGCAGAATAATATACTTCGTTAATATAACTGATTGACGGATTATTAAAATTACCTTTAGAATCAAATGCGCCCGATGCTATATCGCGGTCATAGGTATTGAAATACTGATTGATAACACTATTCGCCGCAGCTCGGTTCATTACATAATGATCGGAACCTCCCAAATTACCGGGAAGCGTCAGCATTGTGATTCCCTCAAGGTCGCAGGATAGCACGCTTCTGCCGAAATAGACAATGTCCGATACTGCAAGATCCGTTGTTACGCTTGAAAATATACTGTCTGCAAGTGAATTAAGCATCGAAAGATTTGTAAGGCTTATACTGCTTTTGACTTTGTTGAAAAGCGCAACAAGGAACATTTTCTGAGCATTAACTCGACCGAGATCAGCCTGAGCATAGGTATCGCGGAATCTTACAAATTTTTCGGCATCTTCTCCGTTCAGCGTCTGCATACCCGCTTTAAAATCAATATATAAATCCTGTCCGGGATCTTTATACTGCATGTCCTGAGGAATATCGATTTCAACGCCGCCGATCGTATCAACTATATTTCTGAATCCCTCAAGATCCATAATCGCCGAATAGTTGATGTTTATGCAAAGACTGTCCTCAAATATAGTTTCAACATCATGCAGCGCGTTCATAAAGGCAGTATCCTCATCGTCGCCGGAAGAACGTCTGTAATTATAGTGATCGACGAAGTTTTCATTCATCTTATTTGTTACGCTTCTCGTCTCGTCAAGCGCCCTGATATAAGTGTCTCGCGGTATCTGCATAACAGTGATCTTATTATCATTGTTATTCATATTTATGAGCATAACTACATCGGTAGACATTGAAACCTTGTCAAGTCCCAAAAGCAGAATATTATAATTTCCCTCGATCGGAGTATATTCCTGTACATTTTTTACTACATTACCCTGTTTATCAGTCGAATACTCTACAATCTTTTTTGAAGGACCGGAGCTTGGTTTATACAGGATAAAATAAGTTATTGTTGACAGTATCGCCGTGTACAGTATAAGGATCACTGCAAATATTGCCTTATGCCTTGCCGGCATTCCGCCTTTTCTGTATCTCATAGGAGCGCCGGTGCGGGGTGCGCGAGCAGTATTAGTATTATAATTCACTTGATCCTCCGTTCTGATGTAATACAAATCTTTGTGTCAAAATGAAAACTTCCGATTATTTACTGACCTGCATTTTGTCCGGGATTTATCTGATTTCCGTTTGAATCGATCAAACCGTTCTCATCTATAACATCTCCCGAATATATATTACCGAAGGTTATCTGATCTGCAGGCTTATTATAAGCTTCATTCATAGAATATACGTAAGCGTTATTAAACGCGCCGTTTCTGTCAAATCTTGAGTTCGAAATATCGTTATCATAAAGATTAAAGTATGAGTTTATGACGTCAAGCGTCGCTGCGCGGTTCATAACCACATAATGATTTGCAAGATTTCCGGGCATTGTCATCATCTGAATCGATGACATATCGCAGGACAGCAGACTCTTTGCAAAATAAAGAATATCGCCTGCCGACATATCAGTAGTAAGATTTGAGAATATCTCATTTGCAAGCTCAGTAAGCTTAGATACATTTGTTATTGAAACAGAACTTTTTACCTTACTGAACAAAGCCGTCAGGAATGTTTTCTGAGCGTCCTGTCTTGCAAGGTCTGCCATTGCATAGCCGTAACGGTATCTTACAAAGCCCTCAGCCTGAGCGCCGTTAAGCGTTTGGTGACCTGCCGGAATGTTGATCGACAGATTCTGAGCTTCATCATAATAAGTCATAGTAAACGGAACATCCATTTCAACTCCGCCGAGTATATCTACGATATTTACGAAGCCGTCAAGATTCATTATTGCCGAATAGTCAATCTGTATACAAAGATCGTCCTCAAGAAGCTCGCTGAGTGCAAGCAAAGCATTGTAGTACGCCGTATCCTCGTCCTGTCCTTCTCCTCTGAATTTATTAAAATAAGTAGCGTAAACAGCGTTTATTTTGTTTGTGGGAACCGATATTTCATTATTGTCCGAAATCCATGTATCGCGGGGAATCTGCATAACCGTAATATCGTGCGTATTGTTGTCGATATTTACCAGCATAAACACATCTGTCAGCATTGCCCATCTGTCACGGCCGAGAACAAGAATATTATACTTGCCGTCAAGACGCTTTTCCTGTTTTTCGACGGTTATAATATTTCCGTGCTCATCGGTTACGGTTTCGGTATATGTGCGCACCTTTTCCTCAACCTGAGGTCTGTAAAATACAACCAAAGCCGTTGCCGCAAGTATGATGGCGTAAAGAGCCAAAAGTACGATAATTACTACTTTTTTCTTTTTGGAAAGACGGCTTTTTTTACCTTTTTTTATGTTCTTTGTGTTTTCCGCAGATATTTCGGTATCCGTTAAATTTTGATTTTTACGTTTCATATAAATCTCCATTTTGCATTTCTGCGGGGCGCAAATATACGGGATCACGAATTCGGACAGCAATACAGCATGTCAGTTCTTTGCCGTACCGTTAAGCTTTTGAAGATAAAAGCTGCGTGCCCGTATCGTGTCGGTATCGATCATCGCGCCGTCGCAGATAAGATCACAGATCGTTTTATCAAACGACATTACCATTGTTTCATACAAATGCTCCCTCTTATCCCGTCCTGCGGCAATTCCGTCGTAAAAATAGCTCCGAAGCTCCGCACAGGCGGGAAATGTTCTCGTTTCCTCAATGTAATCAGCCAAATAAATTATGGCTTCAAACACGGTCATATCATCGTGTCCCGTCGTATGCCATCTCACGCCTGATACTATTTCAGGCCTGTCATACTCAGGGAAATCACGTCCGATAATCGCCGCCGCAGTCTTTGCGTGAAAGGTTTTAGGCGAAAGCATATCATATTTACTGATAATTATACCAAATTCCGCACAATATTTCAACTGTTTTTCTAAATCGTTTTTTTTCGTAATGTCATGAAGAAGTGCAGAAGCGCGAAGCTCTGCTGTTTTTTCAGGCAAGTACAGCTTACCGAGAGAGACTGCTTCCCTCTCAACGGCAAGCGCATGAAGATATCTTTTTTCCGTATGATAAGGCTTGATTTTTTCTCTCAGAGCCTCAATATCCGCATCTGTCAGCGATTTTTGGCATTCACTCTTCACTTTTTCCGATTCCTTTCCCGTACAGACCGTGTTTCTCTATGTATTTTTCAACGGCAGAGGGCAAAAACGATTCGCACGATTCTCCGAGAGACAGTCGTTCCCTGATCTCCGTTGATGAAATCGGAACGGCCGTTTCGTCAATCAAATAAACGTCAGCTCCGTAAATTTTCCTGTAAGATTCCGCGCATTCCCGCAATTTTTCATCATCGGTATTATACCGTCTCATACAGACAATATGCGCAAGCGAAAATATTTCCTCCGCGCGTCTCCATGATGACAGCGATAGGAGCATATCGTCACCGCACAGCATGTATATCTCTCGGTCACAGCCACTCAGATAATTCAGTGTATCAACGGTATAGCTTACTCCTTTTTTTAATATTTCATAATCGGATACTTCAACACCGTCTATATTTTCAAATGCAGCTTTGCACATCTCCAGCCTGAGATGCGGATCGTCATAAACGCTTATTCTCTTGTGAGGAGGTATGTTTGCGGGCATGATAAACAGCCTGTCCAGACTCATTTTCTCAAGAAACATACCCGCCGCGTATACATGTCCGTTATGCGGCGGATCGAACGTGCCTCCGTACAGACCTATTCTCTTTTTCATGATCATTTATTTAAGCGTTTCGGATATTTTTCTGTTCTCAGGTTTTGAAGACTGCTTATATAGAACAAATTTGCGTCCGATAACGGACACCTCATCTGCTCCGATTTTCTCCGAAATAATGTCCGCCGCCTCTCTTGCGCTCATTCCGGCTGTTTCCAAAACGCTCATTTTTATAAGCTCGCGTGCTTCAAGAGCAAGAGCGGCGCTTCTGCAAACCTCGTCTGTCACTCCGTCCTTGCCTACCTGAAAAACCGGCTGCATTTTATTCGCAAGCGCTCTGAGGCTTGCTCTCTGTTTACTTGTCAGCATAAATTGTTTCCCTTCATAATTTCTGCCATAACGGCCGCCATTCCTCTGACAGCGCGTCCTCTGTGGCTTACTCTGTTTTTCTCTCTCTCCGATGCTTCCGCAAAGGTCTGCTTTAAATCGTCCGAGAAAAACAGGCTGTCGTATCCGAATCCCGCCTCTCCGCGCTCGCGGTCAAGTATCACGCCGAGGCACTCTCCGCGAACCACCGCCGCACGGTTTCCGTAAACTCCTGCGACCTGCGCGTCATGCGCACCAGCCTGATATTTTTCCGGGATAGTTAACTCGCAATTCTCAGGCAAAACGATAGACACAGCGCACACAAAAGCCGCTTTTCGGTCTCTCTCCACTGTTCCGTCAAGCTCGCTTAACAGCTTTTTGCGGTTAGCCGCATCCGTGCCCTCGGGTGAATATCTTGCGGAATATACTCCCGGCGCGCCTTTAAGCGTATCAACGCAAAGTCCCGAATCATCGGCAATTCCGATATAACCGAGCTTTGCGGGGCATGACGCCTTAATCAGCGAATTTTGCTCAAACGTATCTCCGTATTCGTCTATTTCTCCCGTAAATCCTATATCGGAAAGAGATAAAACTTTAACTTTATCACCGAGAGCTTCTCCGAGGATCACCTGAAGCTCTGCTATTTTCTTTTTATTATTTGATGCAAGTACTATTTCTGTCATTCTTATGACCATGCCTTTCCACACTTTAGCACATATGCGCTAAAGTGGTTATTTGTGTCGGTTTCGCCGCAGGCGAAATTCGCCCGGTGTCTCCGGTGCAAGGCACAAATCGTGTCTGAAAACAGCTAACATGCGCTCTCCGCGCATTTTATTTTCAGACTTCTGCTCCGATCTGTGCGGTTTCATTCTCATCCTGACCGAGAATCGCATCGACAAACATTTCAGCATCAAAGCGCTCCATATCGTCTATCTGCTCACCGACACCGATAAATTTCACTGGAATTCCGACTGTGCGGCGTATGGAGAATACGGCTCCCCCTTTTGCCGTCCCGTCAAGCTTTGTAAGAACAAGTCCCGTAATATCGGTCGCACTCTTAAATTCCTTCGCTTGAATCAACGCATTCTGCCCTGTTGTCGAATCAAGAACAAGAAGTGTTTCCTTTGAGCATCCCGGAAGCTCGCGGTCAAGAACTCTGCCGATCTTTGAAAGCTCATCCATTAGGTTTTTCTTGTTGTGAAGTCTGCCCGCTGTGTCAACGATAAGCACATCTGCATTCCTATTCTTGGCAGCAGCCACAGCATCGTAAACTACAGCCGCAGGATCTGAGCCCTCGCTCTGTCTTATAAGCTCTGCTCCTGCTCTGTCGCACCATACGGCAAGCTGCTCTATTGCCGCCGCTCTGAAAGTATCCGCAGCTGCGACAACTACTTTTTTATCCTCAGATATCAGCTTCGCCGCAATTTTTCCGATAGAAGTCGTCTTGCCGACACCGTTTACTCCGATAACAAGTATAACGGACGGGGAGCTCTCAAGCTTCAGTTCTTCTCCTTCTCCGACAAGCTCGCGCAGAATATCTCCGAGCGCGGCTCTGACGTCGTCGGCTTCCTTGATATGTCCGCTTTTTATCCTGTCTCTCAGCTCATCGATTATATATTCGGTAGTCTCAGCTCCGACATCGGAACATATCAAAATTTCTTCAAGCTCTTCAAGAAGCTCTTCATCGACCTTTTTAAAGCTTTTTATGACGCTGTCTACCTGTCCGAAGACCGCATCCTTTGTTTTTTTCAGTCCTTTTTTCAGTTTATCGAAAAATGCCATTTTTATCTTACGCGTATGTTTGTGTAGTCACAGGATAGCGTATGCCTTTCTAAATGATTCAGCTTTTGTGCTCAATTTTTGAGAAATTTGTCGTTTTCATCTGCCGCATTTACATCCAGCGTAAATACCTTTGAAATTCCGCGTCTCGCCATTGTAACGCCGTACAAAGTGTCCGCAATATCCATCGTACCTCTGCGGTGCGTTATCATGATGATCTGCATTTCGGAAGAAAATTTGTGAACATAGTTCGCAACTCTCGATACGTTAACCTCGTCGAGAGCCGCTTCAATTTCGTCAAAAATACAGAACGGAGCAGGATTAAACTTGATAAGCGCAAACATCAGTGCGATTGCAATAAACGCCTGCTCTCCGCCGGACAATAGGCTCAGACTCTTTATAGTCTTTCCGGGAGGAGCCGCCGATATTTCGATCCCGCTCGTAAGTACATCTTCGGGATTTGTCAACGTCAGCTCAGCCGTTCCTCCCCCGAAAAGATCTCGGAATACTTCGCCGAAATTTCGGTTGATCTTTTCAAAAGCATCGTTAAACATGCTCCGCATGTCTTCCTCTATCTCACGGATAATATCCTCAAGCTCCCGCTTGGAGCTTTCCAGATCATCAAGCTGGAGCTTTATGTAGTCGTATCTTTCCTTGGTTTCTGCATATTCATCAATTGCCGAAATATTGACGTGACCAAGCGATTTGATCTGACTCTTCAACTCCTGAAGCGCGGCGTTCACACGAACTCGCGATTCCTTAGTTACCGACTCATATCCGTTTTCGTCCGCAAGCTCAGACGCACTGCTGTAGGTCAGCTCATATTCGTCCCACAGGCGAGAGGTCATTTTATCAATATCAGCCTTAATGGCTTCGAGCTTATTTTCATTCTTTGTGTGGGCTATAAAAAGTATCTCTTTTTTGGAGCTTTGCTCCTTTTCACGGCGTCTCAGCTCATTTAAAGAAGCTTCTATTCTGTCGCATTCAGAATCAAGCTCCGCACGCTTTTCTTCAAGGGAGGCAAGTCTTGTCTCGCTCTCTCTGCCCTCGCTCAAAAGCTTTCCGCTCTGCTTGACGGCTCCTTCTATTTCAGAGGTAAGCCTCTGTACCTCGCCGCGCCTTCTTACTATCTCCGATTCAAGCTGAACACTGCTGTTCTCTGCTTCCCCGAGAGAAGACACGCATACTTCAAGATCTTTTACAAATCCTGCAAGGCTGATTTGAGAGTCCGACAGCTCCAGCGTCAGCTCGTCTGCCCTGAGATCCCACTCTCCGCGCTTTGCAGCAGCAGTCTCTCTCTTTGAGATCAGCTCTTCTGCTTTCTTTTCAGCTGTCTCTATCTGCCCGTTCAGCCTTTTTATATCATCATCGCCCTGCGCTCGGCTGCGCTCAAAGCGCTCAATATTTTCTCTCAGCTTAGCAGTCATTCCGAGAACAACATCGCGCCTTGCCGTAAGTTCACCGAGCGAAGTTTTTGAAGCTGATGCAAGAGAGTTCATCAGTCTGTATTTCTCGTCAGCGTCGGCACGGTTCAAGCGCAGCTTCTGCGCTGTTTTTTCAAGTTCGGCGAGAGATGCGGAATATTTTGAAGCTTCCGCTTCTTTTTCGGCTTTTGCCTTTTTCAGCGAATCGATCTGCGAATTTCTTGTCAGCATGCCGCTGTCACGTCTTGCCGAACCGCCTGTAAACGATCCCCCCGCGTTGATCTGCTGTCCGTCAAGCGTTACAGCTCTGACTCGCCACCCTCTCGCACGAGCCATATCAGACGCATTGTCTATGTTGTCAAAAACACATATACGTCCTACGACGGAGCTTACTATATCTCGGTATTTAGCGTCGCATGAGATAAGCTCGTCCGCAAATCCGATAAATCCTTTGCAGGATGACGCGCTCTCCATCTCAGCGCTTCTTTTCTGAGCGCGAACGGTTGTAATCGGATAAAACGTAGCGCGCCCCGCGCCCTGCCGCTTAAGCGCAGCAATTGCCGCCTTTGCCGAAGCTTCATCGGAAGTAACAATATTTTGCAGAGCCGCCCCCATTGAAGTTTCAAGCGCAAGCGCATATTTCTCATCGACTTTAATCAAGTGAGACAGCGGTCCGTGAATTCCGTGAAGCCTTCCGCCCCCCGATTCCTTCATGATAAAGCGCACGCTGTTATTATATCCCTCAAAATGCTCCAGCATTCTCTCCATTGCTGAAATGCGGCTGCCGAGCGCCGAAATTTCAGCGCCCAAAGATGAAAGATGACTGCGCAGTTCCTCCTGTTCGGCATTTGTATTATTTAGAGAAACCGAAGCTGTGTCAAAGCGTTCCTTTTCACGAGCTGCACCCGACTCATACTCGGAAACTGTTTTTTCTTCCTCGGCTATCGATTTTTCAAGCCGTGCGATCTCCTCTTCGTGACCGCTAATCTCTTCACCGAGTCCGGCTTTCTGCTCCGTCTGATCGGACAAGCTGTTTTTCAGTACATTCAGTCTTACTCGAAGCTCTGAAAGCTCACTTTCTGCGGTCTGTCTCTCACGGAAAAGCCTATCTATCACTTCGTCGAAGCTTCCGCGCTCCCTCAGAGCTTCCGCTCGCTTCTCTTTTATTTCTTCATTTTTCCGAAGGCTCTCGTCCCTCTTTTCGGACAAATCTTTTTTTCGTTCCTCAAGGAGGCTCATTCTGTCTCTTATATCACGAAGCGAAGCTTCCGCATTCGAGATCAGCCGCTGTTCTTCGGCAAGCATCTTTTCAGCGTGATCTCTGTTGTTTTCAAGCAGCCGCACATTGCTTTCAAGCTTAGATTTGCCTTCTCTTTCTGCATTTATCTCATCACGTATTCTCTGCGACGCTTCACGGCTTGCGTGAGAGCGTTCATATGCGCGTTCTATCTGAGCTTCAAGCTGTTTCATTGTGTCATCAGCCATTTCAAGCTCATGTGAGGACATTTTCGTATCGGTTTCGGTACGTTCGAGATTTTCTCTCTGTCTGTCCATGTCATATTTCCACAGAGACACGTCAAGCTTCTTCTTCTCATCATAAAGCTCAAGATATCGTCTCGCTTTTACTGCGTCGCGTTCAAGCGGACCTATTCTTGCTTCAAGCTCTGCGGCAATATCGCTGACGCGGGTCATATTATTTTCGGTCTCTCCGAGCTTTTTCTGAGACTCGTTTTTTCTGTATCTGTATTTTGTAATTCCCGCCGACTCTTCAAAAATACTCCGTCTTTCCTCACTTTTTTTGGAAATTATCTCGGAGATTCTTCCCTGACCGATTATGGAATATCCCTCGCGTCCGATTCCCGTATTCATGAAAAGCTCGTATATGTCCTTGAGTCTTACAGCTTTACGGTTTATAAAATACGCGCTGTCGCCTGCCCTATAGTAGCGTCTTGTAACGGTTATTTCATCATATTCGGACTGAATCGTTTTCGGTTCTTCACTGTTGTCAAAGGTAATCGATACCTCGGCAAATCCCATCGGACGAACACCGTCAGCTCCCGAAAAGATTACGTCCTCCATTTTCGAGCCTCGGAGGCTCTTTGACGAAAGCTCTCCGAGCACCCATCTCATAGCATCGGTTATATTTGATTTTCCGCTCCCGTTAGGACCGACGATTATTGTCGTACCGGGATTAAAATGAAGAACCGTTTTTTCGGGGAATGATTTAAACCCGTGCAGTTCAAGTGATTTCAGATACAATCGAACTCTCGCCTCCTGTTCTGTCTGTTTTTCCGTATTACAGCGTTATTCTTACGCTGTACGGTTCAAGTAAATTATTTTCGGTAAATTTTACTTTTCCGCCCGTCAGCTCTTCAAGCCTGAGCCTGTTTTTCTTTTTTATTCCGACTGCCGCCGAAATATCTCCGCTCGGGACTTCAACTGTAATTGTTTTTGCTGTCACTTCACTGTTTTCAAGCGCATTTTTTATTCTGCGGAAATAAAGCTCTCCGCGTACAAGCTCTCCTATTGCGGGATGAGACGGTCCTGCGTAATATTTTTCTTCCGAATGAAGCGCCTCGCTTTCGCAAAGTCCGATCCTCAGACATTTAACCCCGTGCGACACAAACACTTCCAGAGCATTTACGCTTCGGCATACCGCTTCTTCCGTACTCAAAGGAGTATAGTTTCCGCACTCGGACATCTTTTGAAGCTCTGTTCTTCTGAACACAACAGTCGGATAAATTCTGCTTCCGACAGCTCCGAGTTCGCATATCCTCTCCGCACAGTAAATTTCGTCCTCAGCCGCAGACGCAGGCAAGCCTATCATCATTTGCCCGACAAACGGTATTCCCGCAGTTTTAAGCTTTTTACATGCCAAAACAGTATCGGACACTGTATGCCCCCGTTTAGACGACGCCAGAACTCTGTCCGTCATGCTCTGTACTCCAAGCTCAACCTCGGTCAGCGTATATCCGCCGATTATATCTATTATTTCATCATCAATATAATCAGGTCTTGTAGACATACGAATACCAAGTACTTTTCCGCTCTGTACATAGCTTTCGGCAAGGTCTAACAGTCTTATCATTAAGGCTCTGTCGATACCCGTAAATGATCCGCCGAAAAAGGCGATCTCGCATTCCTTTCCGCTTCCGTCAAGGGTATGAAGCGCTTCTTCTATCCGACGAGTGACATCTTCTTCCGAAAATTCACAAACTCCCGAAATTGCCCTCTGATCGCAGAAAACACACTGATTCGGGCATCCGAGATGCGGTATGAATACAGGAATATTTGCATGTGAACGCACTTTCAAATCTGCACCTCCGACTTATTGACGCCTGAAATCGGCATATTACTTTTCTTCTCCGAAAAGAGAAAGAGCCTCATGAGCAGCCATCTGCTCGGCTTCCCTTTTTGAATGAGCGCGGCCTTTTCCGATAACATTGCTGTTAAGTCTGGCTTCAATTTCAAAGATTTTGTTATGATCGGGACCGCTTTCGCCTACAAGAACATATTCGAGCTTTTCTCCCTCAACCTGCTGTACAATTTGCTGAAGCGCAGTTTTGTAGTCAAGAAGATTACCGCTCACTCCTATACTGTCTATCTCTGATATAATATGAGGCATCAAAAAAGCGTCAATATGTTCAAGCTTATGACCTGAATCTATATACATTGCCGCAAGCAGCGCTTCAAAAGCGTCTGCAAGGATTGACGCGCGTTCACGGCCGTTATTCAGCTCCTCGCCGTGTCCGAGACGTATATATTTTCCAAGTTCTATCTTTGCCGCAAATTTCGAAAGAGCCTTTTCGCAAACTACGGACGCGCGTATTTTTGTAAGATCTCCTTCTTGTCTGTCCTTGTATTTTTCAAAAAGATATCTGCTGACAGCTATCGACAAAACCGAATCTCCCAAAAATTCAAGTCTCTCATTGCACTCTATATCAGCGCCTTTTGAGCGTTTTTCATTTGAATATGAAGAATGAGTAAGCGCCTCCGTCAGCAGCGAGCGATTTTTAAAGCTGTATCCTATCTTTTTTTCAAGCTCATTTGTAATTTTCGGCTCCATTTTATAACAGTTCTCCTATTCCGATTGATAATTTTATAAACAGTCAGCTCCGTGCTTATACCTTTTCAGACTCCTTAAGAGCGCTGATCAGCTCTTCTATCTCCGTTATAACGCCTGTTCCGCAGAACAGCTCAGCTTGCTTTACCGCATTGAGCACTGCGCGTGCGTCAGAGCTTCCGTGAGCCTTGATTACAGGCTTTGATATTCCGAGTATCGGCGCGCCGCCGTGCTCGGAAGCGTCATATGTATGCTTTAAAGTACGAAGCTGTCCTTTCATTGCAAGATATGACATCTTCGTCAGCAAGCTGTGTGTAAACATCCCTTTCAGAGAGTTCAGCATAAACTTTGACATGCCCTCTATAAGCTTCAGAACTACATTTCCCGTAAATCCGTCCGTCACAAGAACATCGCATGCCGCAAACGGAATTTGCTTTGCTTCAATATTACCGCAAAAATTGATGTCGCCATTTTCACTGAGCAACTTAAACGCGTCTTTCTGAAGCGCCGTTCCTTTACACTCCTCCGTACCGTTGTTAAGCAGTCCCACAGTCGGACGATCGATCTTCATTACATTTTTCATATAGACAGAGCCTGTATACGCCCACTGTAATAAATTGTCGGGCGTTACGTTTATATTAGCTCCGCTGTCCATCATAAGCATCGGCTTTTCAAAAGGAAGCAAGGTCGCTATCGCCGCGCATCTGATTCCCTTGATATTTTTCACAATAAGAGTAGCTCCTGCATGAAGCGCGCCTGTGTTTCCTGCGCTTACAAACGCATCTCCCGATTCCTTGACCATGCGAAGTCCGACGCTCATTGACGAATCCTTTTTCGCCCTCACGACTGACATCGGAGCGTCATCCATTGTAATAACGCTGTCTGCACCGACTATCTCAAGGCGGTCTTTTCTGCACTCCGTGCCGTCAACGATAGCCTTTACACGGTTTTCGTCTCCGACTAATATAAGCTTTGAATCCGTTTCAAGAGACGCCGCGCACACTCCGCGCACTATCTCCTCGGGAGCGTTGTCGCCGCCCATTGCATCTATTATTATATTAAGGCTCATTATCACAATTCCTTTCCCGCAGCTCATTCAGAATATCTGACATTTTGTCAGTTTCCTCAAGAGCACGCAGTGCATATGCTTCATATCTTGCGCGTTTTCCGCCGCGAACTTTTTTCTCAAGCGGCGCTATGATTCCGAAATTTGCATTCATAGGCTGAAAATCTCCGACGCCGCCGTGAGATATATACTGCGCCATTGCGCCTATCATCATCGTATCGGGGAAATTAACTCTTTCATCTCCTCTTATTTTTAACGCCGCGTTCAGTCCTGCCGTAAATCCCGAAGCTGCCGATTCTATATACCCTTCAACACCCGTCATCTGCCCCGCAAAGTGAAGAGTCGGAATTTTCCTCATGGAATAATCACTGTTCAGATGCTCAGGTGAATTTATAAATGTGTTTCTGTGCATAACTCCGTATCTTAAAAATTCTGCATTTTCAAGACCGGGTATCATGCCAAAAACTCTCTTCTGTTCGGGAAATTTGAGGTGTGTTTGAAAGCCGACAAGGTTGAACATGTCTCCGTTTTCATTCTCGCGTCTGAGCTGAACTACGGCATAATATGTCTCACCGCTCACGGGATTGGTGATCCCGACAGGCTTCATCGGACCGAATCTGAGGGTATCTCTCCCTCTTCTTGCCATAACCTCAACAGGCATACAGCCTTCAAACACTTTCAGAGTTTTTGTATCTGCGTCATGAAGCTCAGCTTCCTCCGCCGATATAAGCTCGTTGTAAAAAGCATTATATTCCGCTTCCGTCATCGGACAGTTTATGTAGTCAGCCGAGCCTTTTCCGTATCTTGAAGCAAAGAATGCACGCTCCATATTTATTGAATCATACGAGACAATCGGAGCCGCAGCATCAAAAAAGTAGAGACTGTCTCCGCCGACAAGCTCTGCTATATCGTCGGCGAGCGCGTCTGATGTCAGAGGTCCTGTTGCAATAACGCACGGAACTCCCTGCGGAACTTTGCAGACTTCCTCTTCAACGATCTCTATATTGGGATGATTTCTTATTCTCTCCGTAACATATTCCGAAAAAACCTTTCGGTCTACGGCAAGCGCCCCGCCTGCCGCAACGCGCGATTTGTCGCAAGCTTCCATTATCAGAGAACCCATGCGGCGCATTTCTTCCTTCAAAAGTCCCGACGCATTGGTAACCTCGGCTGAACGAAGTGAATTTGAGCACACAAGCTCGGCAAAAGTATCCGCATGATGCGCAGGACTTTTCTTTTTGGGCTTCATCTCATACAGAGTTACTTTTACTCCGAGCAAAGCAGCCTGATATGCAGCCTCACTGCCCGCAAGTCCTGCGCCTGCAACATATAATCTGTCCATATTTATGACCATGCCTTTCCACACTTTAGCGCATATGCGCTGAAGTGGTCATTTGTGTCGGTTTCGCCGCAGGCGAAATTCGCCCGGCGTCTCCGGCGAAAGGTACAAATCGTATCTGAAAACAGCTAACATGCGCTCCCCGCGCATTTTATTTTCAGACTTTTGAGTTTTCCTTAATTTTTATTTTATTCCGATTCCTTGCTCTCAGGCTCGGTCTCCGCCTTATACGAACACTCGCTGTTTCTGCAAACAAGAAGATTCTTCCCCTTCTTTTTCATAAGCATATCCCCGCAGTTCGGACACTTCTCATTCGTCGGAGTATCCCATGACGAGAACTTGCATTCGGGATATTTTTCACAGCTGAAGAACTGCGTTCTGTTTTTACCGTATTTCACAACGATATCCGCGCCGCAGTCGGGGCATTTAACACCAATCGTCTTGGCAATCTGCTTTGTAAATTTGCACTCGGGATAATTCGGGCAGGCATAAAAGCTTCCGTATCTGCCTGTCCTCAGTACCATATCCGCGCCGCATTTTTCACATTTCACAGCCGGCATATCGGCTGCCTTTTCATCATTGTTTTCATTCGGTTTTGTAAGAGGTTTTGTATTTTTACATTCCGGATAGTTTGGACACGCGGCAAATTTTCCGAATCTTCCCTCTTTTACGATCATCTTTGCGCCGCATTTTTCACAGATGAGATCTGTTTCTTCAACAGGCAAATCTATATCATCGCGCGTTACCGATGCAAACGATTCTTCAAGCTCACGGCTGAAGCCTTCGTAAAATTCTCCGAGTACCGATGAGATCGTAGAGCTGCCGCCTTCGATACTGTCGAGCTTATCTTCCATTGACGCTGTAAAACGGTAATCTACAATATCGGGAAATCTTTCGCACATAAGCTTTGTTACAACTTCTCCGAGCGGAGTCGGAATAAGAGATTTTCCCTGACGCTTGACATATCCGCGGGATACTATAATCGTTATGATAGGCGTATATGTGCTGGGACGTCCGATTCCTTTTTCCTCAAGGAATTTAATAAGCGTAGCTTCGGTATACCTTGCAGGAGGCTCTGTAAAATGCTGCTCGGGAACAACTGATTCGGCGCTCAGCACATCGCCCTTATCAATGCTCGGAAGTCTCGATGCCTTTTCACCCGATGCGTCGTCAGTAGATTCTTCATAAAGCGCCAAAAATCCGGGGAATTTAACGGTATATCCGCTTGATCTGAAAAGATATTTACCGCATTCGATATCGATTTGAACGGTGGAAAGTTCCGCCGATGACATCTGGCTTGCGATAAATCTGTCCCAAATCAGCTTGTAAAGCCTGTACTGATCTGAAGAAAGCTTTGCCTTTATTTTTTGCGGCTCAATATCTACTCTTGACGGTCTTATCGCTTCATGCGCGTCCTGTGCTCCAGATTTTGTCTTGTACACACGCGGAGCCGCAGGATAATAGCTGTCGCCGTATTTTTCACAAATAAGCTCACGGGCTGCCGCCTTTGCTTCATCCGATATTCTGAGTGAGTCGGTTCTCATGTATGTTATAAGACCTTGTACTCCCCCGAATTCAGAACCGAGATTGATTCCTTCATATAGCTCCTGCGCAACTCTCATTGTACGCTGAGACTGGAAGTTAAGCTTACGCGACGCTTCCTGCTGCATTGTTGAGGTTATAAACGGCGGTGCGGGATTTCTCATTTTCTTACCGTTTTTAACGTCTTTTACCTTGAAGCTTGAATTTTCAGCTTCCGCCACGACCATAGCCGCGTCTGCCTCGCTTTTAAGCTCCAGCTTTGAGCTGTCGAGAGCAAGACCGTAAAAACGTGAGATCAGCTTTTTTCCTTTCTCGGTTACGAGATTTGCGTCCACTGTCCAATATTCTTTAGGAACAAACGCGCGTATCTCATCTTCCCTTTCAACAATAATTCTTGTTGCAACAGACTGAACTCTGCCTGCCGACAGACCGCTTCTGACGGTCTTCCAAAGAAAAGGACTGAGCTTATAGCCGACGATTCTGTCAAGAAGACGTCTCGCCTGCTGAGAATTAACAAGATCAATATCGATCTTTCTCGGATGCTTGATAGCTTCTCTGACCGCTCCTTTTGTTATCTCATTAAAGGTTATGCGGTTCATCTCCTCGGTATTGATGCCGAGAGCATTCGCAAGATGCCATGATATCGCTTCACCCTCACGGTCAGGGTCCGTTGCAAGGAATATCTTATCAGCGCCCTTAGCTTCTTTTTTAAGTTCTCTGATAAGATCTCCCTTTCCTCGGATATTTATATAGTGTGCTTCAAAGTTATTGTCAACGTCTACACCGAGAGAAGATTTCGGAAGATCTCTCACATGCCCTTTTGAGGCTACTACCTTGTATCCCGAACCGAGATATCCTTTAATGGTATGCGCCTTTGCAGGAGACTCAACAATTACAAGCTTTTGCATTTTTATAACCATACCTTTACATAAAATTTACTGCGGCTGTTTGTCCCGAATATATCAGTCAAACAAGTTCACAATTATTTCTCAGGGTCAAATTCAATGTTATCAACAGAACGTCGCAAAAAGTATCCGCCGGCTCCCGATTCAACCGCACCTGCGATCTCAAGCATTGAAAGCGAGCTTAAAACATCACTGACTGATATCTCTCCTGTCACAAGCTCATCGGGAATCATCGGAACATCCGGTTTCATCATATTATACACCCTAATATTGATTTCATCAAGAAGATCAATATCAATTCTGCTTTCAGGCTCGGTCAGAGCCTTCGGCAAATCCTTCTCCTCAGCTTTATATTTATCATTATTTTCAGTTTTTTCCATGACAGAGGAGGAGTCGCTTTTATTTTTTAATTTTGCAGTCTTAGGCTCGCTCTCGGGCGAATTTCCGAGAGAAACGGATAATTCGGAAGCCTTCTTATCCTTTGAAGAAGTACCCTTTCCCCGTCCGAGCCATGAAGAACGGCCGCCGTAAGCGCCGTTCCCGTAATAATTACGTCCTCCCCTTGCAGAAACGCGCATTCTCGCCATTGCTTCTTCGGAAGCTGCGTCAATGTCAAGTCCGCGCATTGCACGCCTGAGAGCACGCATACTGACAGAATGAGGATACAAAAATTCATATTCGCCGAGAACATCTTCGGCGCAGGTTACCGCAAACGCGCCGTTTTTGATAAGCTCGTTCGTCCCCTCAGCGCAGGGAGAACCAACCTCGCCGGGAAGAGCAAACACGTTTCTTCCCTGATACACCGCATGGCGAGCCGTTATAAGTGCACCGCTTTTCATATCGGCTTCTATAACAACGCTGCCTGCCGAAAGTCCGCTGATTATTCTGTTTCTTACGGGAAAATGATAACCCGACGGCGGACTTCCCGGAGGATATTCGGAAATTACAGCTCCGCGCTTCAGTATCGTGTTGTAAAGATTCGCATGATCCTTAGGATATATAACATCGGCTCCGCCTCCGAGCACAGCGATACACCTGCCGCCCGCCGAAACAGCTCCCGTCAAAGCCATACCGTCCGAACCGAGCGCCATACCGCTGACAACTATCGAGCCCGCCGCAGCTATTCCGTAACCCATAGCATACGCGTTACGTCTCCCGCTGTCGCTCATGGTACGCGTTCCGACAACTGAGATGCACAGATCTCGGTTTAACTGAGGAAGATTGCCGACAACATAGAGCGCCATCGGCGCATCTCTGAGATTTATAAGGCTTTTCGGATAATCTTCATCAGTCGGCACAATAATGCGCTGTCCGAGCCTTGAAGCATTTGAAACGATTTCTTCGATATCATCTAAAGAATGATCTGCCAGCAGCTTCAGCGCCTGAGTAAGCTCTCTTGCCGTAAATCCGCTGTCCTGAGCAAGCTCAAAGTCCTGGGGCGACGCACAATACACATTTTTCGCATTACCGAAATAATTCACAAGCTTAACCGCAAGACGGCTTCCCTGCCCCATACGAGTCGCGAGCCATATCCAATAATTCTTATAGTCTGTCATAAAAATAACCGTACCTTTCAGTAAATTTTGCGAGAAAAGTATTGGCTCTCATTGAAATGCGCGGAAATATTCCCACAGAATAACCGATGCGGCAACGGCGGCGTTAAGACTCTCCGTATTCTCTCCCATCGGTATCATAACCGTATCCGTAGCAATTTCTGTCACTTCATCGGAAATTCCGTGACCTTCATTTCCTATGACAAGACAATCGCCTCTCTGTGGGGAATACTTTCCGAGAACAAGGCTGTCTCCCGACGGCAAGGCCGCGATAATGCGCCGTCCTTCCGGCTGTCCGCCCGACTGTCCTTCCGGCAATCTGCCCGATTTTAATTTTTCCAAAAAACCGCGGATATCAGTAGCCGTAAAAATATCCGATTTAAAAATTGCTCCCATAGCGGCGCGGACGGTTTTCGGATTATAAACATCTGCACAGGAATAAAGAACTGTGCACACATTTCCGAGCGCACATGCACTCCTGAGTATCGTTCCGAGATTTCCCGGATCGCGCACAGAGTCAAGGAGAAGTACTGTTTTATCAGAGGAAATTGCAGTGGGATCATCATTAAAATGCCTTGTTTCTGCGACGGCAATTATTCCCTGCGGAGATTTTTCAGATGATATCTTATCAAAAGCGTGGTCGGAAAGAACAGTGACCTGAGCTCCTCGCCCGCGGGCAAAAAGAGCTATAGATTCCATACTTGCAGACGAGCTCTCACGGACGAATACTTCACGAACCGATCCGAATTTCAACGCTTCTTCTGTAAGCTTTATGCCTTCACATAAAAAAGCTCCGTGAGTTTCTCTGAACTTTTTTTCAGACAGAGACGCTGCGGCAGACACCCTTGCATTTTGCCTTGACAAAATATACGGAAATTCCGCACCGCTTTCAAAAACAAATTTATCCATAATACACTTTCCGAGTTATATAACGATATTCAGCTTATACGTGCAGCTTTTAAAAATCGCTTTCGGCATATATTTTCTCTCACAGAGCTTTCGCGCATACATATCCCGATGCACATCAAAAAACGAATAAAGCGATGTCAGCTTTTGCCGATATAAATGCTCATAGGGTGCTGCGTGCACGCAACACCCTATTTATATCAAAATTACAGAGCAGCCTTAGCGCTCTCAACGATAGCTGCAAACGCCTCTTTGTCAGATACTGCAAGCTCAGCGAGCATCTTACGGTTGAGGTCAATGCCTGCCTTCTTAAGACCGTGCATAAGCTGTGAATAGTTGATTCCGCAAGCCTTAGCCTGTGCCGAAATACGTGTGATCCACAGAGAACGAAAATCTCTCTTCTTCTGCTTGCGTCCGATATAAGCATAGTTGCCGCTCTTCATTACGGCCTGCTTAGCCATCTTAAAGTGCTTGCTCTTTGAACCCCAGTATCCCTTCGCAGCCTTAAGAACTCTGTTTCTTCTCTTACGCGTCATCATCGCGCCTTTAACTCTTGCCATTTTACCTAATTCCTTTCTTAATTATGTCTGTAGGGCTCAGTCCTGACCGATAAGTCTCTTGATATTTGCAGTCATTGCAGGACTGAGAATCTGGCTGCTGCGAAGATGTCTCTTTCTCTTCTGTGACTTTGAGTGATCGAGATTGTGACGGTGTCCTGAATGATATGCCTTTACCTTACCTGATCCTGTAACAGAAAATCTCTTGGCTGATGCCTTGTGTGTTCTGATTTTTCCCATTGTTTATATGTCCTTTCGGTTGTAGTTTGCCGTCATACGGCGCCGCACGCTGTTATTTTTGCGCGGGAGTTTCTGACGGAGCTGCTTTATTTTGCCTGATTTTTCAGAGGTGCGATAAACATCGTAAGCTGTCTGCCCTCAAGAGTCGGCTTCTTGTCAACGTTTCCGACCTCAGCGCATGCCTCAGCGAATCTGCCGAGCATTTCGCGTCCCAGATCCTGATGTGCTATCTCGCGTCCCTTAAAGCGAAGGCAAACCCTGACCTTGTTTCCGTCAGAGAGGAATTTCCGTGCTCTGTTGGCCTTGGTCTCAAAATCATGCGTGTCAATTCTGCATGAAAGCTGGACTTCCTTAACTTCAACAGTCTGCTGCTTTTTTCTTGCTTCTTTTTCTCTTTTGTCCTGCTCATAGCAGTACTTTCCGTAATCCATCGCTCTGCATACCGGAGGCTTCGCCTGCGGCGCTATCATTACGAGATCCAGATCGCGGTCATACGCGTATGCTTTTGCGGAATCAATGCTCATGACACCGAGCTGTTCGCCCTTTTCATCAAGCATGCGAACTTCTTTCGCTCTTATATCATCATTGATATGCAGTTCCTTTGCGCTTATAATTCAGCACCCCCAAATTAAATAAAAACGTGCCGGAACACAAATCCCCGCACATACATAATCCGCTCAAGCGGACAAACTGTATTAACCGAGCGCGCTCCTGCGGCACGGTGAGAACGGAGTAGTGTTCTGCTTCTTTTCTTTGCCATTATATCACATTATTTTTCTCTTGTCAATAGGAAACCTTTATTTTTTATTCCCTCACAGTATTTTTTGTAATTAGGTCTTATACGCCGTGTTGAATCAATGATATTTTCCAAGTCCGTATTGACAGAATTTCGGAATATTTGTTATAATCGCACTGAGAGCGGCGCTTTTCCCTCTCAGATAATAAAAATTCATAAAAAACGGGAAAAATTTTATTTGTACACACAATATCTGCTTTTTTTCTGCGGCATATACAGTAGAAACACGTGTTAAAAATAAATGAAGGAGGCTTTTACCGAATGGAAGACAGACGGATCATTAACATGTTCTTCTCAAGAGATGAATCCGCTATCCGTGAGACAGAGCAAAAATACGGCTCGTTTTGCTACCGCATAGCCTTTAATATTCTCTGACGCCGCGAGGACGCTGAGGAAAGCGTAAACGACACATATTTTACGGCGTGGAAAAAGATTCCGCCGCTGCTTCCCGAAAACTTTAAGGCATTTCTCGGAAAGCTTACAAGAGACATTTCTATCGGCAAATACCGCGTCATGCACGCAAAAAAGCGTTTTCACGCACTTGAGCTTATGCTGTCGGAGCTTGACGAGTGCATTCCCGACTCGCGGGACACGGAAGACGCAATTGAAGAAATAGAGCTGACGGGCATCATAAATGATTGGCTGTACTCGCTTGAAGAGAATGACCGCGCATTGTTTATCCGCAGATATTATTTCGGTGACGCAGTAAAATCACTTGCCGAAGAAGCCCGCTGCACGCAAAATCAAATGGCTCAAAGAATGCTGCGCCTGAGACAAAAACTGAAAGCAAGACTTGAGGCAGAAGGCTACACACGAAGCACATCTGTCAAATCTTACATAACATAGATGAAAGGAATTATGATAAAATGAAAAATGAAGATATTTACAACAGCATCAGCGAAATAGACGGAAAACTGATAAACGAAGCCGAAGATCACAAGCTCTCCGAAAAACCGCACGGCAGAGTAAGAAAGCGTCTGCTTATCTCCGCCTTGTCAGCCGCTCTCGCTGTCGTTTCGGTCGCGGGAATCGTACTGTATCCGCACGGCGAGAAGTCAGCCCTTGCCGCATACGCGATAGCCCGCCCCGAATATCCCGAAATGCTCAGGTATCCCGAAATTTCAGATGAAAATAATCCAACGCGTGAAGACGCTGAAAATTACATGAAATGGAAAGAAAGCGTTGCAGAACGCACGAAACGCTCTGCGGAATATGCCGAAGGCATGGACAGCTTCTATAAAAAGGTTCTGCCGGAATTACTGTCGGTCGGTGAAGAAAGCAACGCCGCCTTCTCCCCTGCCAGCATGTATCTTGCACTCGGAATGCTTGCAGAATGTACGGGCGGAGACAGCCTTGCTCAAATTCTTGATCTTTTGGGCAAGGGTACGCTCGAAGAAGCGAGGAGCACATCACGAAAGATGTGGTTTGCAAATTATATCGACGACGGCATTACAAAGAGCGTCATCAGCAATTCTATGTGGCTGAACAATAAAATCGACTTCAAGGAAAAAACACTTAACTCCATCGCCGAAAATTACTACGCATCATCGTTCTCGGGAGAAATGGGCAGCGACTCCATGAATAAGCTGCTGCGCGAGTGGATAAATGAAAATACAGGACAAATGCTGAGTAAGGACGTAAAAGATATTGAGATAACCCCTAACACCGCCATTGCGCTTGTAAACACACTATGTTTTTCTGCGGAGTGGGAAAATAAGTTTTCCGAAAGCTTCACCCATGAAAACGTATTCCACGCAAAGAGCGGAGATGTGAGTGCCGAATACATGGGTCGCGACGGATTCATCGGGGACTACCTTATAGGCGAAAACTTTACGGCGGCGGAGCTTGAATTCGACTTCGGAGGAAAAATGACGTTTTGGCTGCCGAATGAGGGCGTGTCCGTTGATGAGCTGCTGCGCGACGAAAAGGCTGCCGCCTGCATCAGTCTCGGCTCGATATCAAAGACAGACGAGACTTCGAGATACTTCTTAAACCTCAGAATTCCGAAGTTTGACATTACATCAAATGTTGACATGATATCCTGTCTTACAGATCTCGGTGTAAAAAACATATTCAATTCGGACACGTCTGTCTTCACGCCGCTGTACAATGAAACACAGCTTCCTACTTATGTTTCGGATATAAAAAATGCAGCACGTGTCAAGATTGATGAAGATGGCTGCGAAGGAGTATCGTATATCGCCGTTATAATGTATGCCAGCGCTGCCGGTCCGGGGGAGAAAGAAGCCGACTTTATTCTCAACCGTCCGTTTATTTTCACGGTAACAGGCCCTACGGGCGACATACTTTTCGCGGGCACGGTAGGCAATCCGACAAAGTAAGAATGCACTTTTACCTAATAGACAGCAAAACATTCTCGACATTCCGTGTTTGACAGTCAATTACTGCTATGGTATAATAAAAATGTTAATGCCAAAGTGCCGCCATTGCGGCACGGCAAACATTGGGTTTTTTTACCTGCAGCTAATTTCCCTGATTTAATGCCGCCTTAGGCGGCTCTGAGGAAGAAATCATGATATAATTAATTATATAATCAGAATACACGGAGAGGAAAGTTTCATGACTGCGATAGTTACCGATGTACACTACAGAATGTCTCTTGCAATAATACGCGATCTTGCAGATAACGGAATCCGCACAGTCGTATGCGAATATGACGAATTTCCCTGCCCCGTCGGTTTTTATTCTTCAAAAATATCCGCACATTACACGCTGAACAGCGGTAACAAGTCTGACGCTCTATTAAAGCTTTGCGGCAAAATTTATCGTGAAAGCGGCGAAAAGCCTGTCCTCTTCCCTGTCGGTGCAAAAACTCTTGAACTTGTCAGCATAAATTCAAAAAAATTTGCAGAAGTATCCTATTTTCTGATACCTTCGCCTTATCAGTTTGATCTGTTCAACGACAAATCACGCGTTGCAGCTATAGCAAAGGATATGGATATAGCTATCCCGCGAGAATATAAACTTTCGGACAGCTTTAGCTTCCCTGTTGTCGTAAAGCCGACATGCGGAGAAAAAGCAGGACTTTCGGCAGCTGACAGATATGTCATTGCCGAAAATTCAGAGGAGCTTGAACAGGCATACTCTCGCTTTGAGAATATCACAGAAGATCTTCCCGTAATTCAGGAATATCTTACAGGCGGAGGAGCCGGTTGTTCAGTGCTTTGCCGTGACGGAGAGATCTTAGCTCACATATGCCATAGACGTGTGAGAGAATATCCCGTGTCGGGGGGACCTTCCAGCTGCTGTGAAAAAATCATGAGCCCGTCTCTGCTCCCGTCAGTGCGAAAAATGGTATCCGAAACAAAATATTCAGGCATTGCAATGTTTGAATTCAAGAAAGATTCAAACGGAGAATACCGCCTGCTTGAGGTAAATCCGCGGGTATGGGGAACATATCCGCTGACACGTGCCTGCGGCTCAAATTTCACATATTTATGGTTTCTTGCAGCCGCAGGCGCAGACCTTCCCGAATATAGCGGCGGAACACATGTAAAAATGGCTTATTATCCGTCAGATCTTGCAGCCGCTCTATGTTATTTAAAGCACGGGAAACTGCGTAAATTTTTGTCTGCGATTTCAGATTTTGCAGACCCGCGCGTAAAAAACGGACTGAGCGAGCGCGGTGACAGGCGACCTTACAGAATGTATCTGAAATCACTGTTTAAAAGATAAACATTTAAAAGGCACGGTAAAATAATGATAATAAAAGCAGATCTACACGTTCACACAACAGCTTCCGACGGAAAGAACAGCATAGACGAGCTTATTGCGGAAGCTAATGCACGCGGACTTGACGCGATTGCTGTATCTGATCACAACATGTGTACACCGCTTCCCGAATGTGACCTTTTGCTCATTCCCGGGGCGGAAATATCTACCGAAAGCGGACACGTTCTCGGTCTTTTCGTTCGTGATATTGATTTCGCATCTATATGTGATAAGGGGCTTCCGAGTGCGCGCGACGCTGTTTCAGCTATTCACAGATCAGGCGGACTTGCAGTTCTTGCACACCCGTTTGAGAGAAAAAGCTTTCAGAAAAACGTGCTTGACAGTGTAGATTTTGACTTCATTGAAACGGCAAACTCCAGGGCTGTAATGAAATTCCGCGACGCAAACGAAAAAGCTGTAAGTTATGCAGAATTTCGCAGACTTCCCGCCGTCGGCGGCAGCGATGCACATTCGAGTTGCGAGTTGGGAGGCAGCTATACAGAAATAGAGTGCGCTGGTATCCGCGATATCGAAACAGCTCTGAGAGACGGCAGAACAAAGGCTGTGTTTGTACGAGGATGCAGTTGGTTTACCAAAGCGAAAACAAGGCTTTTTGTCGCACGAAAAACAAAAAACAAAAAGAAAATATTAAAATCGTATCTTTATCTCATATATGCGGCTGCACGCGATATTTTTAACCATTAACGGTACTTTGCAGTATGACTCAAAAAAGGTTCAGAAAGGATTGTCCGAATTATGTCTTTAGTAACTAAAGCAATAGGCGGAGCAAAAAAGTTAAAACACCGCTTTCAGGATAAAATAAAGGAGAAAACTCCCGTATATATGTCTCCTGTCAGGAGGATAGAACGCGTTTCTCTTAAAGACAGAGTTGTTGCCATGACATTTGACGACGGACCGTGCGCCATGCCCGCAAAACCTTCAAAAAGCGAAAAGCCGCTGACATTGCTCCTTGCGGAAACACTTGAAAAATACGAAGCTGTCGGCACATTTGATGTTGTAGGCGACACATCGGGGAATTATCCCGACAAAGCAGGGCGCGACGGCTCAGCTTCATGGGGAGGCATAAAATACGATCATTATCCCGACTTTGGTTGCGACAGTCTCGGCGGCGTTATAAACTGTCCGGAGCTTACAAAACGCATTCTCGACGGAGGGCATGAAATCACAAGCCACACATATTCGCATGTGCTTTTCGGCTCTAAGCCGCTCGTATACGGAAACCGTGCTCCTATGCACGGAATCGATGAAGTCATATCTGACCTTAAAAAGCTTGATCTTCACATGAAGCAAAACTACGGATATGAGATAAAGCTGTCACGTCCGCCACACTATGTTGACAAAACCAAGGACGGATTTTCAGCATATGACGCGTATGCTGTTATGGGGTATCAGTATCTTGCGGCGAGCTTTGACGGAGCAGGCTGGCTTCCGCTGTCCTCTTACGAGGCTGAGATCGACGCAATGGTGCGTCCGCTGGAGCGTTCACTGGAAACAAATCCTGACAGCCTGTGCGGTCAGATTATCTTCCAAAAGGACGGCTATAATATGGCACGACGATCTCCAGTTGCAGACGGACTGGAGCGTCAGCTTGAACTGCTTATCAGAAACGGATACCGTGTGGTCGGCGTATCAGAGCTTTTGGAGCTGTGTCCTTTTTCCGACCTTTCACCTGATAATACCTTATTTGAATGCGCAAAAAAACTGCTTGACAGGGGAATGTGCATATGCTACCGTGATAATACGGTAAGAGCTAACAACATACTGACACGCGGAGAGCTTGCTATGATCTTACATGGAAGCACTACTGCAACAGAGCGCATAACGCTTGTTAAGAACAAAAAGAATGTCGCAAAGGACGTATCATACAAGCATCCGTATGCAGCAGCAATAACTGCGGCTTTGGAAGTTGGAGAGATGACGCTTTTGAGAGACAAATTTTATCCTAATGCACAAGTGACAGGTTCGGATTTTGCGGCAGCGATTCAAAAGCACTTCGGCTTTATATCCGAAGTGCCTGTCGGCATTATAACTCATGCTGACGCGATATCGGCAATTGCAAAAATGATCAAAAAATAAAAATATCTTGCAAAGAGTTCTAATAAACATGAAATTCAAGTTATCTGAAAACGGAGCATGGTATCATGGCTCAAATATGCGTTTTGATATTCTGAGAGAAGGAAGTACAATAACTCAATGGAAAGAACTTGCCGAAGCATTTTCTCGTAAGCCATCCACTTTAAGCTATAATGACAGCGGAGAAATTTTCCATAACGGTACTGAAAAAGGATATCTATATATAATTGACGAATCTATCACTGTAGGTATTGATATATATAAACATCCTCATACTGCAATGGAGAATCATATCGAATTTCTTACAGCAAGACCCCTGAGAGTAAAGCTTATTTCCAAACTGTAGTTTCAGGCGCGCTGTTTATTTCAGTTTTGCAACACCCTGAATTTAAATCACTAAAGTATAATATATCTTTACAATTTTATGTAATTTCACAAATTTCGGGAATTCTTATGTTGCTTTTACCCTGTCATAATGTTATAATAAAAGTGATAATGATAAGAAACGGATGTTGCCGTGCAACAATTCATATTGAAATTTTTATTACAGTTTATTTTTCTGTTTAATGCTGTCAAAGCGGCGCTTAAAGTATAGAAAAGAAAGGCATTTAATTATGGAAACAAGGAAAAGACTTCCGGAGTTGTCGTATCTTAATTTAACGTTTTGTATTTTGGTTATACTGATACATGTTCTTTCAGAACCCGTAGGAACTCTCGACAAAAGCTCGTTACAATATTTTGCCGTTATGATACCTTTCAGACTCAGCGCCTTCGTCGTTCAGGGTTTTATATTTCTGTCAGGCTTGAAGCTATGTCTCGGCGGACGTGATAAAATATACGCACCTGCGCTTTGGTGTCGAAGACTCAAAAGCGTTGTTGTTCCTTATTTGATTTGGGTACTCTTATACTACTGTTATTTTGTCGGAATCGGATACTTCCCTTTCAGCTTTAAGGAGCTGTTCCGCTATGCCGTCGTCGGGGATCTTGTAGCGCCGTTCTATTTCATTATAACTATAGTACAGTTCTATCTTCTTGCTCCGATCTTTGTAAAATTGACGTCGGGAAAGCACACAAAGCTCTTTCTTGTACTGTCGCTTGTTATAAATTTGATTTTCTGGATATATCTTCCTACGCTTCTTCGTGTGACGGGTATATGTGAAAATTTCAGATACAATGACCGCGTTTTTACAACATATCTTATTTATTTTGCGGCGGGATGTATTGCCGGACAAAAATACGATAAATTATGTGCTGTTATAAGACGGGTTTCCGCTCTTATGTTTACCGCTTTCCCGCTTATTGCCGCAGGCGATATCATTCTGTACTGCAATGCTGCAAAGGTAGGCGGAACAGTCTGCGAAATATATCACATGGTATATTCTTTAGCGGCAATACTGTTTTTTACCGCGCTTTATCTGAAATTGACAGATAAAAGAAAATCTATGCCGAAAATTTTATCCTCAGCCGATAAAGCAACATTCCCTGTATATCTGTGTCACTGCCTTTTCATATTTATTTTGAATTCCGAATTCAATAAATACGGCATAAACGATATCGGCATAAGGCTTGTGCTGCGTTTTGTAATCGTTTATATTGTTTCCTTCGGGGGTGCGATCCTTTGGCAGTGGGTGAAAAATAAAATTGACAGTACGGCGAAACTTAAATATTAAAAGGAATATTGATATTTTACGCCGTAAAAACTTTTGTAATCATGGAAATCATGGACGAATATACAGTTCAACAAAAAAAGTTACACTGCGGATTGCTGAAATGACGGTGTTAGATTTCACTTAAGTCATAAAATTATTGATCTGTGAAGCATTGCAGTACAAAGCGATTTGATATTCAGTACAGTTTATACCACGAAACAGCAGTTGTCTCTTTTCAGAAAACATTATGCTGAACTGTCGAATATAAATAATAGAGATATTTTATGTAGTCACCTCCCCTTATGATGAAAAAGTGCTTACCTTTTCCCATAAAGTGTTTTCAGACCGATAACAGAGCTGAATTTATAAAACAGCTTCTCTCTGCCGAAGCCCGTACTCCCCCACGCTGCCCCCGCGCCGGAGGCGGTTGGGAGCGAACACAAGATTATTAGTTTGTTCTGCTATTTCAATAACTTCAAAAAACTTAATGTTCACAGCAGAAAATATAATAATTCACCTATATGCGTACTCTTAACTGAAAATCTCCAGCCGAGTATATCAAAGCATTTATAAAAAACGATGAGATTTTCAAATATTTCTTGTAACGCGTCTTTGATAAGCTTACAACAAGATTCTCTTGTAATGAAATTTCTTCTTGCAATTTTCTTTATCTTGTGGTATACTAATAGAGCAATAATGCGCCGGAATGATGGAATTGGCAGACGTGCTGGACTCAAAATCCAGTGGTGGCGACACCGTGCGGGTTCGACCCCCGCTTCCGGCACTATAATAAGAGCGCTGATCTTGATACAATGAGTTGAGGGAGCAGCGTTTTTTCATTATAAAATTAAAAGGAGGGGAAAATGAAGTACTACAAAAAGATTATCAGTGAGCGCCTTTATCTTTCGCCAATTAATCCTGATGAGGTTGACGCCTATTTGACATGGATGAATGAAGATAAAACGCTGGCTGTGAACTTTGGTCAATATTCTCTGATGGTTTCTTCAAAAAACGATCTGAACTGGCTTTATGAACCTCCCCAACACATGCACCGTTTTGCAATCGTGCTTCTTGACAACGATGAACTGGTGGGAAGCATAAGTATTCACAATATAGATCAGTTGAACCGTAACGCCTATATCGGTATTTTTATCGGCGGCGAGGACAATAGAGGAAAAGGCTACGGTGCCGAAGCAATTCGTTTAATACTTGAATATGGATTTAAGACGTTGAACATGCATAGTATAAATCTTACTGTGCACGCGAATAATCCCGCTGGCATAAAATGCTATGAAAAAGTTGGTTTTCGTGAAGTCGGGAGATTACCAGAGGTATTCTTTATAAATGGAACGTACGTTGATAAGATTTATATGAGTATCCTTGAAAGTGAGTTTGATCAATAGTATAAACAATACCGTTCTTTTGCAGGATCAGCGGAAAATGCTGTGTGATATAGCCGGGCTTTACAAGCTCACCGATTTCGTTTACATAGATATAATCGGTGTATTTTCTGCAATAAGATTTCCCGCACAGCTTTCGGTTTAGTTCCTGCTCCGCTTTCAGACGGTGCAATAATTCCTCGAACGGCGGTACACGCGGCAAACTGCGGTAGCTGGCTTTTGTCTTTGTCCGATCCTTTAGAATAATTTTGCTCTTGCCTCTAATTTAGCTTCTTTGGCGGCGCAAGCTTCAAAAAGCATTTTTTCGGCACGCTTTACTGTTAGGTCTGTGAATTTCGACGGCGTGTGCCGTTTGACGTATTCGTCCACATAGTTTAGTACCATTTAATAGTACTGTCCTGCCCCCATAGCATCGTATACATTCTTAAAATACATGGATGGTCTTTTCTTCCCGCGCTCTAACGCAGAATAATATTCAGGGGTTATATCAATAGCTTCTGATAATTCTATTTGAGTGTAGTACGCTTCTTTTCTAAAGGTTCTTAATCTTGATGTATATAAATCATTCATCTTCATCTCCAATAATAGCAGATATATTCTCTATTACTTTTTGCGAATAATCTCGGTCAATTTTACTTAAATAATCATCAATTGCATAGACAATAAACCTTTTATCAAAATCCTGCAAAAAGTAATCGGAGGGAGTATCCAAAGCAATGGATAGTTCTCTTAGTGTAACTATTGTTGATAAACTTTTGTCTTTAAGAATAGAACTAAGTTGTTGTACTGATATTTTTAATTTGCTTGCAAGAGATTGCTGTGTCATACCACGCTTTAACATTACGTACTTTATTCTTTTTCCAAAACTGCTCATATCCGCTCCATTTTTACTGTTTACATTATATTTTAATATATCCATAGCATTAAGTCAAACAAAATAAAAAGCAGATTGCATTAAATACAAAACTGCTTATCTGAATATAATGTCCAATATTGAATTTAATTGATTCTCGTCCATAAACTTTAATTTTTTATATAACTTAGATTTTGTAAATCGAACCGCTTCATTATTGCTTTGAAGAAGGTTATACGCAGGCACATCAAGCACTTTGCATATTTCTACGAATAAATCCACAGAAGGTATGTTGTAACCGTTTTCAATTAAGCGAACATAATGCTCACTAACACATATTTTTTCTGCGAGTTGAGCTTGTGTTAAGCTTAGCTTTTTTCGGTAATATTTCAGCTTTTCTCTATAAAAAAGCGAAATCCTCATTTTTTGTATTATTTATCAATATATGTCCCTAAAATGTAGTAAATATCTTTTAATTCCTGATTACTATATTTATCCAAGCATGAAAGAATGGAAAAATCTAGAACTCTTTTCCCTCATCTATAAACAGCAAATCAAACGGAATATCAATTGCGTCGGCGATCTTTAACAATGATTTAAGCCCGGGTTGTTTATCTTCTCTTTCGATTTCCTGATAGTGCTTTATATTGATTCCTGATTTGTCTGCTGCATCATGCTGAGTTAAATTTCGCTTGTTTCTATTTTCAATTATGTACTCATTAACATTCATACTGACTCTGAACATTTACTATAATGAATCTTTATTCCTTTAATAATAATCATAAATTAAAATTAATCTTAGATCAATCATATTAAAGGAAATTATTGATATAATTATGCTAAACTCTGCGCACGTAAAAATACTATTTTATAAGAGCATTTAATATCTGCTATAGTTTTGACTCACCTAATGTAGTTATCTTTCTGCGTGAATTCCTACCATCACCCATGTCGGTTCTTTTCAGATTTGCTCGGTGCAGTACTTGACCTGCTCATAGCACTGCTAATCTGTTTTTCCTGTTTAGGGATACGCAGCAGTAAACTTCTGCCTTACACTGTCGGTATTTTTTCTTCAACTGAAGTACTTTCTGTCGCAGGCTCGTCAGTCGGCTCAGTTGAGGGTAAATTTGACGGATCGGTAACTGTGAAAATAGATTCTGTAGAAACCGTCTGCTCCTGCGGTGCGGTCGTTTCGGGAATTACATAATCATCAGGCGGGATATTAAGAATTTGCCCTGCTTTGATATCTCCCTTATCTGTGAAACCGTTATACGCCGCTATTTTATCGGCTGTAGTATTGAATTTAGCCGCAATGCCGGACAGGGTATCGCCGGACTGTACGGTGTAGGTGCCGTGGGAAGGTTCGGACGGCTGATCGGTAGGCTCTGTCGAATCGCTTTGAGCCGAAGTGTTTGTATCATCGGTGGAAAAATCGTCGGTGATAGGATCGACGGCAGGGACTGCATTATGGAGATAATTCACTGTTCCCGCAGGCAGACTGCCCCATACGCCGGTAAAGGTGTAATTGCCGGGCGCAGCCGGTGCAAACTGAACGGTGATACTGTCCCCCGGCTTAAAAGTCTGCGTATATGTTTTTTCTCCTGTTTCATTCTGAATTAGGCAATAGCCGCCGCATTCCTTAACAGAACCGCTTGCTTTTAATGTAACCGTGTAGGATGTGTCTGCCTCGAGACTGTAATGAATGCCGTCTGCCGACTCAATTATGCTCTCGCCGTACAAAACCGATTCCACCGACACCTCATAGTAAGCGGAGGTCAGCTTTTGCGCAGGAGTTTCAACGCTTGCAGTGTACCAAGCCCATGTCATGCCGCATACGCACACCGTGCATATGAAAATACCGAGAATTGATGGGAGAAGAAGCGGTGCAAGGCTGTCACCACGCTCCTTTTTTACCTTGTCGGCTCTGTGGTAGATTCTGTTATAAAGCCGAATCACATTTGTTCGGTTTACGAAAGGAATGAGACAGAGATAATGACAGCGCAGCTCGCCGCGCCATTTTCTGTACTCATTGTAGTTGTCGGCATGATCCATCTCATAGCAGATATAGAGTGTATGCGCTGCAAAATTCCGGCAAAAAGACACCAGCTTTGCGACTAGGAATGCGAGCAATGCTGCTGAGAGGACAAATGCAATCAATATTAATTTACCATTCATAAAAGGTGTCTCCTTTTCTGAAGATTTATGCGGTAATCAAGAAGCATAATTCCATTGGCAATAAGCAAAGCGAATTGCAGAGCAGCGCAAGCGCACTTACATTTTAACTCGCTCCGGCACTGTGTATTATGCTCTTTGATTACCGTATATCCCCCCGAAGGGGATATACGGTGCTTTCTCCATTATGTTTCGGGAAAGACTTTATAGTGTCGTTGACTTAGTTATCTGTTTTGAGGTTTGTTACTTCATTACCGATTTCCGCAAACGGAGCAGCAGATTCATTTAATGTCAAAGTCACATTACTCTGTGAGTTGCCGGAAACAACATAGTAATTGCTGTCCTCTGTATAATGAGAATCACCAACAGCCCATCCAATATATGACTTGCCGGAATGAGCCTGAGAAATGGCAACATCTTCAACAGTATTATTCGTAACTGTCAACCACTGAGTGGAAGTTCCTTGATTAAATTGACCAACGATGCCACCAACATTAGGTGTTCTGTTTGCTCCTATTGTCAGTTTTCCTTTTGAATATATTTTAGATTTTAACACTTTACAATGATCAATAGTATTACCATAATTTTCAAATCCAGAAATACCACCAACCTGACGGGTGCCTTCAATTACAGCATTAGTAACTTCGCAACCGCTTACAGTCATTCTACCTTCACCCATATATCCTACAATGCCACCTACATTGTCGCCAGAAGACAATGCCAAAAGACCGCTAGGATTATTTGATGCAATAATTGAAGTCTTGCCTTCATCAGCAGTTACCACACAATCCGTTATATTTCCATAGCAATATCCGGTGATGCCGCCAACAAAACGTCTGCCTGTTACATTGACGTTTATTGCTTTACAATCATTGAAGGAACTGGTAAAACCGTTGCCCGCAAATGCACCGGCATTCGCATCAGTGGTATGTATAGTCGAATCAGCAATTATCAATTTTGTAAAAGTACCATTGGCACTCTTCGCACAAATACCAGCACCACCAGATGTTTCATTCACGTTCAAGCCGCCGATAGTAGCATATGCTTTGCCCTCAACAGCACCTTCCATATTGCCATTGAATTCTTTGATAGGTTTGAAGTTGCCAACATTCGTGATATCACCTGTAATTTTTACTGTGCATCCTGCAAAGTTAACAGGGATACCGGTTTCTGTTGCAGTTTCCTGATATGAATAATCGGAAAGCCATTTTAACTCGCTAACCTCATCAACACTTATAATCTTGCCATCAATATCGGGCTTTTTGGTAATATCTGTGTCCGCCGCAAAAGCCGTAAAAGACATAGTGCTAATTGCCATTACACCTGCAAGAATTGCAGAAATAATTGATTTTTTCATTTAAAACTTCCAACCTTTCTATAATATTTTTATTTTACATTTGATTTTTATTCATCTGTATTTACGCCATACTGAGAACCAACTAGAGAATTCTCTGTACCAGAAACAACTCCAGTATTGTCATCCGAATTGGTTATTGTAACGGTCATCGGACCACTCCATGTACCTATAATTGAAGTAATTCCGCCAGCGATTGCATTATCCGGAACAGTAATATTTCCTTTATTTTTACAATTACTTACAGTAGTCTCTCTACCAAAACCTACAATACCGCCAACCACTAAGGAGTTATTATCATCGGTCTTTCGGTCTGCTGCATTGATATTAACAGCGTTTGTGCATCCGGAAATTGTTGAACTTTTTGCATAAGCACAAATACCGCCATTGCCGGAAATAAATGCATCGTTACTGTCTCCCTGTAATCCGCCCAATGTCATTTCACCGCTAACGGTCAAGTTTTGGATAGTTGCGTTGCTAATTGCGCCAAAGAAACCGCCTACTTTGGTTCCATCATTATCATGAATCATAACATTTGACACAGTGTGACCTACACCATCGAAGGTTCCCATGAAGGGCTTATCATATGTACCGATTGCAACCCACTCTCCATTGGGAAGAACGATATCGTTTGCAAGGGTAACGGTCTTTCCGGCAAAGTTATCTGTTCCTGCATTAACAAGCTCTGCAAGATATGCAAGCTCATTACCGTTTTTGATGGTGAAGCTGCTCTCGGTAGCATGGTCATCGTACCATGTCTTGCTGTTTTCAGTAACTTCGATCTTCGGATACTCAGCATTCTTGTCATACTGGTCATCAGTGCTATCCTGCTCATATGTGTACTGAGTAGCAATAACAGTGATACCAAGACCTTCAATAGACAAATCTTGATACTCATTACCGGCAAGCTCATCCATATGACCGGTAATGGTGATGGCATCAGAAGTTTCATCGGGAAGAAGGTAACCTTCTGCAGTTACATCAAGTGCGCCATAGGTGAACTCAATTGCTTCAAGCAGTTTTGCATCACCGTCAACGCTATTGACGATAACCTTGTACTTGAGTGCAAGGTTGCCGTTATTAATGATTCTGACATCAGGCAGTCTGTAGGTTGCGCCGGGTTCCCAAAGTATTTGATCCTGTGCACGACCATCTGCTGCAAGCCAACCGAGAGTTTCGCCCTCAGCGCTCACCCAGTTACCATCTGCGTCTTTCATTTCCAGCGATACATCAAGTTTACCGGACTGGATTTTGTTCACCGCAGTTTTTACGGAATCGGTAAACCACGCAAAGGTTGAACCGACGAGCATTGCACAGCATAGCATCATGGAAAGTACGCTGGCAAACAATGCTCTCTTTGTGTTTTTACTTTTTGTCATTGTGTTTTACCTCCTTTTATAAATTTTTTTGCAATGACAATATGTAATAGGGATTTTCCCTAAAACACCATAATTCAGCCAATCTTCGGCAATCAAAAGGCACAATTCGTTGGCAATAGCAAAGTGAATTGCAGAGAAGTGCAAGCGTATTTGCATTCTAACCTTATTCTGCGATGCGTATTATGCCCTTTGATTGCCACCTACATCCAAAAGGGGAAAAGATGGTGTAGGCAGCATATATATGGGGAAACTACCCCTCGGTAATGTCTGTCTGTTTGTTCTCTGCCCGGGATTCATCCGTGCCCTGAACTTCAGATCGCAACGTTTCTCCCTGTGCACCGCCTTGAAGCTCTGCTTTCATGGCGAGCAGCTCAGCCATCATCTTCTGCGTCTCTGCGCGGTCAGCTTCGATCTTATCTTTTTCCGCCTGTAATTCCTCTTGCTGCTCCTTTTTATACTTACGGAACAGACGAATGCTGTTGATACCCTGCATGAGGATCAGAAGGAGAAATGGAATAAAAATGCAAGCAATATACCCGGGCGTGGTTTTGAGAAATTGAAAGAATTTACCCACACCGGGTAGGTGTGTCTGGTATTTACCGAGAACAAAGCTGTAGGTAACGATATTTTCATCATTGGTATCGGTGGTCGTACCGTATGTAACAAATCCGGGGGCGCCCTCTGCGTCCGTTGTCAGATCTCGGATCTTATGGGTCACGGTCTCACCGTAATTTTCTTCATTAGTGGACTGGTAGGAAATAATATCCCCGACCTGCAGTTCAGAGGGATCGACCTCTTTTGAGAGAACCAAGTCGCCTGCATCAAAGTCAGTCTTGCTCATTGAGTCCGACAGTACGATAAACATTTTGTATCCGAATATGCTTCGATCGCTTCGGTCAAAGGTATTGACTGACACGATTGTGAATATCATCATGCAGACGGCCAGCGCTACTACCAGCCATGTAAATATGCTTTTTATGATATTTAAGGCTTTTTTCATTTTACGGTCTCTTCCTTTCTTTGCATTTGAGCCATTCTGCTCAAATGTGGCGTGCAAAAGCTGTACTTGGAGCTGCAATAACTCCACTTTTCACGCGATTCAGCTATTGTATAATTGTTGAGCACTTAGTTATACCGTATTCCGACAACCAAAAGGTATAAGCTGTTTTTGCTTATGCCCTTTGGTTGCCGTTCTCTCCTAAGAGAGAACGGACTTATTATTTCGTTTATGTATTTTTAAAACTCAGGATCTCCAAAGTTGCCTTCATCAATTACTATATCTTTAAGTTCGTCATTTGCAACCGTTTTTCCTTCGCCCCAATTATTGTTACTAATATCGTAGGTGATACCGTCTGCCAATGAGGTGGCTTTCATAACCTGACCGTCACTGTCTCCGGAATTTGTTGCGGTGTTGTTCTTAATGGTGATTTGGGTGTCAGCACCCACATCATTGAAACGGATAATACGATCACCAATATTATTAAAGATATTATTCTCAATCACAACAGCCTTATGATTTACCGGACTTTGACCGGACAACTGTATCGCATTATGTCCGGTAGTATCAAATGTACATCCAGTAACGCTGACACCAACAATATGTGAGGTGTATACGCCCTGATAACAATTTGTGAATGAGCAATCCTTGACGGTAAGATTCTTTACATTTCCATTGTTTGCCTCATTGTAATAACGCAGTCCCTGACCATTGCTTGATTCCGTACCATTCGTAGTGAAAGAACAGTGGTCAAATGTTACGTCTTCAATCACTGTGTCAAGATTGGATGTATTCATATCAACCTTGCCGGTAAAAGCAATATTCTCAAAAGAAATATTGCTGAGCTTATGGGTTAAATAATAACCGTCGCACTCCTTACCCAAAATAGGATCGGTAATTTGAGGACCATTTCCACGGTGCATATGACCGGAAGAAACTGTCATACCAGCAACGGATACTCCATTCTGTCCTACAATGGTCAGATTGTCAATTGTGCATGTATAGCTGGATTGATTATGATACTCATTAGGATTAGATTTGTGGGCTATGTACTCCTCAGCAGTTGCAAAGGAAACAGGAGTATTTTCATGTCCATGTCCGTGTGTGCAAGTATATACCGTATCTACTTTTGAAGGAGTACCGATCACAAGCGGTCCATATTCACCGGGAGCAAGAATCAGCTTTGCATTAGACATGCTGCCATGCTCGCCATTGAGATATTCCTGAATATTATCGGGAGTAACTTCATAGGAAAGAGCAGGGGCATCTTTATCATAATTCTCATCAAAACTATCACTCTCATACGAAGACTGTGTTGCCACAAGGTTTACACCGAGATCGATTGAAGGGATAACGTCGCCGCGGTAGTTTGCTTCGTTGCCAACCGTGGCAGGCATATATACGACGAGTGCAGCATATTCGGATTTTCCTGCTTCAAGAAGTTCATTGGTCTTCTCAAAATTGCTCAGTCCTAGTGTATCGCCTGCAGCTGCCCATGCGTCTTCGCGGGTCGCATACTTTGCAATCGCTTCGGAACTTTCAATCTGACCGAATACAAGATAGTCGGACAGTTTGCAATTTGTCTCACCTATCGCATTTGTGAATTTTGTTTCGTTTGATCCGGTAACTGTAAACTGATATTTCAGCGCAAGAGAACCCACATTGCTGATCTTTAAGTATACTGCCTCAGTATGACCGGGTTCCCAAAGATTTTTGGTTTCTCCGTCAGCTTCAAGTGCGCTGAAAAGCTGTGTATCAGCAGTAACCGGAGTCCATGTTTTTACGGAACCATCTTCATTAAATTCCGTTGCATATTCCAGTTCAACATCAAGATTACCTGCAACAATTTTGTTTTTGCCGGATTTTACGGAATCAGTGAACCACGCAAAGGTGGATCCGATGAGCATTGCACAGCATAGCATTACGGAGAGTACGCTGGCAAGTAAAGCTCGCTTTGTGTTTTTCGACTTTTTCATAATTTTACACTCCTATATAATTTTTGTCGGCTTTTTCAACATCAAAACACACCCCGAAAAATGCCGACAAAATCAGAGCGTATTTGTTTTCATCCCCTCCGGACGTTCGTCATTATGACTAGCAGATGGTGTTTATCCCCCCCCCCCGTTATGCAAATTGCCTTTTGTGTGTTTTGCATAATCGTATCTCCTTTCTTATGCATTTCCTTCGGCAATCAAAAGGTATAAACGGTTTGTACGCTTATGCCCTTTGATTGCCACCTATCCCCTGTGTGGGATAGGCGGACTCACTAACATGAAAGAGCTATATCGTTCAAGCTGACGGCAGGTTAACCATAACACCATCAACATAAAGATTCACATCAGTTCCTCCATATATATAAATAAAATCATTGAAAATATCTGCATATTCGTCTTCGCTTACAATAAGGTCTGCAATAAGTTTTTCGGTTGAAATTTCAACACCGTTCTTAACAAAAGTACAATTATTCAAATTGACGGTACAATCGGCACGAAGTGACAAAAAGAACTCTTTTGCTTCTTTCTGTTCTGTTACTTCAAATGCACAATTGTCAAAACTCAATGTAGATCCACTTGCAGTAGAATTGACAACAATTGCGGCAAAATCGCTACTATTTCCACCCGATTGATTTATTCCAGAAATGCTTGAATTACTGAAAGTAGCTGTTGTTCCGCTAGAATGAGTCTGAAAAGCACAATAACCTGCCACTGTGGAATTATTTACATTTATTTTTGCATTTGTATTCGAACTCGCAATATTAATCGCATAATGACCTGCAGTAACCGTGCTGCTTTTAATGTTCAATACAGGATTCGTATTGTTATAAAGAGAAATTCCTCTATACAAGTAAGGATTATTACCTGATGTGGTTCCACCTGTAATTACAGCATCTACAATATTTAGGGTGACGTCACTTTGGCTGTCCATATCAATTACACGACTTACATATGGATTGGTATCAGGATCCTTTGTTGAAATTGTATTCCCATTTCCGTTAATAGTGGTGGAACCTGTAATAACGATTTTACTGCCTTTTGTCGTTCCCGCATCAACATCAGATGTCAGCAAAACTTCGCCGCCTCCAAAGATTGCTTTGTTTAAATCATCAATCGTTGCAGCTTGTGTTAACGGAAGACCCTCATCATAATCCTTGCCGAAGCTGTCGCTTTCAACAGTATCCTGTGTTGCTACAAGATTTACACCGAGATCAATAAACAGCGCCTCGCCGTCAGAAGATTCTTTGCCATTGTTCAGGTTATAGTCGTTATCGTTGGCAGAAGGCTCCCAATAGATTACGATTGCGTATGTATCATCCGCAGCGCCGGCTGCAATTGCGCCGTCCTTCTCAAAATCCGCAACTGTTTTGTCAAAGGTGAGCGCCTGTGCAGCAGTTCTGTCACCTGTGAACGCTTCGTCAAGGATTGCTACCTTCAACACGTCTTTCAGTGATTTCTCAGTATCTTTTACAGTATTGAAATCGTCTGCATTTACAGTCAGCTTATATTTCAGTGCAAGAGAACCGATATTTTTTACAGTGAAGTTCTCATATACCATCACGCCGGGTTCCCACTTGATTTCCGAACCGTCTGCATTTACAAACAGCTTGGTATCTGCGCCGACCTGCTCATCTTTAACATTGCCGTTTGTGTGATACAGTTCCACATCCAAATTACCGGCAACAATCTTGTTCTTACCGCTCGTTACGGAATCGGTGAACCACGCAAAGGTGGATCCCGCGAGCATCGCTACGCACAGCATCATGGAGAGTACGCTGGCAAGCAAAGCACGTTTTGTGTTCTTAGATTTTGTCATTTTTTAAACACTCCTATTCAATTTTGTCGGCATTTCGGTATAAGATACCCTCCGAATAATGCCGCCAAAATCAGAGTGTATCTATTTTGTTTTTTCAGCCCTCCGGGTGTTCGTCATTTTGACTAACAGAGGATATTTATTACCCCCCCCCCGTTGTGCAATTCACCGTTTGTCTGTTTTGCATAATTGTGACTCCTTTCTTATGCATTCCTTCGGCAATCAAAAGGTATAAGCAATGTTTTGTTTATACCCTTTGATTGCCGCACATCCCGAAACTGCATAGGATGTGCGGATAGGGAAAATGGCATAACTCGAACGCTGGTTTATTTGCCGTCTTTGCCTGCATTGTCCGGCTTCGATATTTTTCGGTAACACTCCGGACAAAGCTGACCGCAACCGCGGATATAATATTCACGCTCGTCAATGGGCGTAGCTTTGAGAACAGCGGTCTGCTCTTTGCAGCTGATACATTCTTCATAGGTTTCTTCGGCAGGAGTTTTCTTTAGGGAACAGCTCATAGGTGTACCCCCCCCCCGATTTTCCAGAACTTGCCAATATTCATATATTTTCCTTTACTAATTGAACAGTTTGTTGGGGTTATTCTTTGTCTGTACCGCATCTGCGCTCATGGAGAAGGTCAGCACAAGATTTTGTGCTTCATTACCCGCTTCTTCCGGGAAATGAAAGTAGGCAGTCAGTTCGCGGCGCTCGTTCAGCTTGAGGACATCATTCGCCGCTCCCGCATTCTCTTTTGTTAGATCTGAAGCTTTACCGCTGTATAATACTTTGTTCCCGTCTTTCACGGTGATCTCAAGCACATCTGCAAGACCGCCCTCGACATCCGTAAAGTACAGCTTGTAGTACACATCCCATGTGCTTTCGTTCTCAATGAAGAAATCCTTTTTTACAGTCATACCGGGTTCAAATATAAATTCGTGTTCTTCAATCACCGGTCTGCCATCGTTGAGATTGATTCTGACTATTCCGGTGTGGAAGAGGTTATTCTCCACTGATACGGTCGCCCAAATAAGAGCGAATGTTGTGATGCAAAGGCAAATTGCAAGGACGATAACCGTCACGATGCTTGCCTTAAGTTTTTGGGATGTAGTTTTTTGATTAGTGCTCATCGACCGACTCCTTTCTGCGCATTGCAAGAAGTATGATCAGCACGAAAAGTGAACCGACAGCAAGTGCAAACCACAAATAGATGTACAAATCATCCCCGGTCTGTGGAGAGTCAAGATTTTCTGCTTCCTCCACCCACCAGCGTAAGTCGGCAATCAGCTCCTTGTCCTGATACTCATTGCCAACGCTTGTATCAAGATACGCTGAGATCTCATAGTACAGCTCGCTCTGCTTTTTTTCGGTTGTATACAGTTCATAGTTCAGCGATTTCGGCATATCCCGCATCAACCCATCGTACAAGATCTCGTCTGTGTGGAGCAGACGAATCTTTACTTTCAAAACCTCGGCGAGCTTCTCATATCCCGGACGGATATCCGCATGGCAGCGAACAACAATATCGCCCTTATAGGAAACCTTGACGCAATAATACTTTGTCTCTCTGTCACCGGGAAACATATTGGTTACCTGAAAGGGCGTGTTGTCCTCCGACTTTCTGTTATGTAAAGCAATAGCACTTGCTTTTGTTCCGCTTACCGAGGTTGTTCCTGTCGTTTCAGAGTCAGTGGATTCCGGCGCAGATTCGGATGCAGAGGTAGTTTCCGATTGATCGGGAGATGTGGATGTATTAAGCTCACTTATTGTTTCGCCGTTTGCAGTGTTCGCAGATTCAGCAGAATCGGAATTAGTTTCCGTAACGAAACTGTCTTCGCCGTCCGGTGTAATAACATTACCGGGGACATCAACGGTTGTCGGCTCTGTTTGTACGAAATGTTTATAAAGAAGCGTTCCGGTTAACGCTGCCCCGCTGAGACAGATTAAAACAACCAATATGACAATGACGACTTTTAATTTTCTGTTTTTTCGCTCCATATTCTTGACAACAACTCCTTTCCTATGGTACGATATCAGTGTTTTTATTTATGTTCAGCTCCGATATTTGGATTTAGCAGGAGCGTTTAACAACATAATTCTAATTATGACGTCAGTAGTAATAAGAATCTTTATTTTATACACATTGATTATAGCATGTATGAAGACATTTTTCAATATGACACGCAATAAAAGTCAAAAAAAGATTAATAAATGTTAGATTTTAACAAATAAATATATGCAAACCAAGCCGAAAAAATACCAAATTTCCACATGCTTGGTTTTGTACGCCCTAATTCACTAAATATTTTAGGATACAACCGCAGAATTATATGTTTTTTCTGTTTCAGCATCCTTTTTTATTTATTTGTTATATCCGTCTGACGACATGATCAAAATTATGTTGTGAGTAGTTTTTATACCTTTTCGAGGAATGGTGTTTTTTATACTGCATCTTATGCTTCTTGCCGAGCGGTTTATCCGTCGGGAATTGACGCGGGTACTAAAGGATTCACCATTTTTTGCTCCATAGTTTTACTTGTGTATTTTGAAAAGCAGACTGCTCTTACCGCACTTTGATAAGGCGTCCTGTTTTCATATCAACAAATTGTTTTTTCTCAGACAAAAAATCCCATGATCAGATTTAAACCTAATCATGGGTAAATTATATTTATCCTGATGTTATTCCGTTCGTACAAGCTGCGGCATGTCGCCGTGCAGATAATCAATCGCCGCGTTGGTGTCAGTTACCCACATTTGCAGTTTGTCTCTCGGCAGAATGACCGGCATTCGATGATGCACATCCTTCATGGAATCGTTGGCGGCTGTTGTGAGAATTACATATTTACGTATTCCGTCATACTCCTTACTGATCCCAGCCATATAAAGTGTCTGTTCATCGGGCAGGCGAAATAAGTATTTTCGCTTTTGTTCATCCCATTCGTAAAATCCCGTACTCGGTACAATACATCGGCTCGTAAAAAGACTTTGACGGAATGTTTTCTTTTCCTCTGCTGTTTCAGCCCGAGCGTTTATTATTACTCCGCTGCCTGTATATTTCGGAAATCCCCATACAAGCAGTTCGGGAGTCAAGTCTGATCCGTCCGCTGTCAGTATCGGAACTGTGTTAGTCGGGAAAATCTCGCCTGTTCGTATCGGCTGATTTGGATATCGCTGATTCACTTCTGTCATGATCTGATGTATCTCCGCATTGTCCTGATCGTCAAATAAAGAATATCTCCCGCACATAATTATGACCGCACCTTTCATTGGATTTAGTGCTGCGCCGAAGTGTCAGCGCGAGGAACAAATGGGTCTGAAATAAGCTTACTCACGATTTCGGCAGCCATTATACTTCAGACTTTTGCCTCCACAAACCATTTCGGTTCTTCATAGAATAGATAGCTTTGTTTGCCGTTTATACTGATCGTATACCTTATTCCCATGCCGCCTGCTTTCAGAGAAGCCGCGCGCCGTACATCCAGCACACGGTCAATCTCATAAACCGTTCCGTCCTCCCACAAAAGAGACAGCGGCGTTATTTTTCCCTCAGTATCGAACCTTGCCGTTACTTCCACAAATACTTTTCTTGCCATACGCACACCTCAATACAAATAGTATTCCGCTTTTTGGACACACTATTCCATATAAAGAAACGAGGTGTTTGAATGTCAAACAGACTTGCAAATGAAAAGTCACCGTATCTCTTGCAGCATAAGGATAACCCTGTGAATTGGTATTCTTGGGGCAGCGACGCTTTTAAAAAGGCAAAAAATGAAGATAAGCCGATCTTCTTGAGTATCGGTTATTCCACCTGCCACTGGTGTCATGTGATGGCACACGAATCCTTTGAAGATAACGAAATTGCTGAATTACTTGATGATTATGTTTGTATCAAAGTTGACCGTGAAGAGCGGCCGGATATTGATTCGGTCTATATGACAGTCTGTCAGGCGCTGACAGGATCGGGGGGCTGGCCTCTCACAATTTTCATGACGCCTGAGCAGAAACCGTTTTTTGCCGGAACCTATTTCCCGAAAACGAACAGATACGGCAGGCATGGACTTGTCGATCTGCTTCGTCAGATATCATATCTTTGGAGAGAAGAACGAGATAAACTTCTAAAATCAAGTGAAAAAATCACATCTGTACTAATGCAGAGTCGCTCTTCGGAGTCGGGCGAGCTTGACAAATCTATTCTGCTCCGAGGGTATAGCTTGCTCTCAAAGTCATTTGATTCCGATTGGGGAGGGTTCGGTACAGCTCCGAAATTTCCGACTCCGCATAACCTGCTCTTTTTGATGCGGATGTATGAAGCTGAGAATAAATCGGAATATCTGCAAATAGTTGAAACCACCTTGAAAGCAATGGCTGACGGCGGTATATTCGATCACATCGGCGGCGGATTCTCCCGCTATTCAACCGATAAAAAGTGGCTTGTACCCCACTTTGAAAAAATGCTATATGACAATGCGCTTCTTATTTTAGCTTATCTTGAAGCATTTCAACTTACAAAAAATTCGTTTTATACCGATGTTGCAATGCGAACTGCCGATTATATTTTGAATGAGCTGACAAATCAGGAAGGAGGATTTTTTTGCGGACAGGACGCGGACAGTGACGGTATTGAGGGGAAATATTATGTTTTCACTCCCGATGAGGTATTAAGAGTACTCGGTGAACAAGACGGAATGAAATTCTGTACCGAATATGATATTACAGAACGCGGCAATTTTGAAGGAAAGAGTATTCCCAACCGGATCGGTAAAGAAGATAAACCGTGGGGCGCGGACGATCCGCGTTTGAAACGGCTTTGTGAATACAGAAAAACAAGAACACACCTTCATCTTGACAATAAAATTCTTCTGTCATGGAACGCATGGGCGATTATTGCAATGTCAAGAGCCGGATTGATTCTTGATAATTCACGGTATACGAATTCTGCGGCAAGAGCTCAAAAATTTATCCGTGAAAAAATGACAGATGAAAACGATCGGCTTTTTATTAGATATTGTGACGGAGAGACAGCTCATAACGGTCAGCTTGACGATTACGCCGTATATGCGCTTGCCTTAATCGAGTTATATCGATCCACATTTGAGATCGGTTATTTGAATGAGGCAACACTTCGGGCAAAGCAGATGATAGATCTGTTTGAAGATGCGGAATTCGGCGGATATTATCTGACCGCTCATGACGCTGAAACACTGATTACACGACCCAAGGAAACCTACGACGGAGCGATCCCATCGGGAAACTCTGTAGCTGAGATTGTATTGGAAGAGCTTGCATCACTCACAGGTGAAACGGTGTTTCGTGAAGCGGCAGAACGTCAGCATCGGTTTATGGCGGGACAGATCAGAGAATATCCGTCAGCGCATTGCTTCTCAATGACAGCGGTGTCTAAAGCACTTTATCCGCACAAGGAGCTTATTTGTACTGGACTTGAAGTACCGAAAGAGCTTTATACCTACTTGCGGGAATACCCAGCGAACAACCTGAGCATATTGTTCAAGTCAGAGAAGAATGCAAAAGAATTATCAGAGACCGCGCCGTTTACAGCCGATTATCCGGTATCCGAAAATACAGTATGGTATCTTTGTGAAAACGGAAGCTGTCATTCGCCGCAGACATATTTCGGTAAACTGAATTTAGGATGACCTGCCTGTTCGTTTGTCGGATAAATCTCTTAAATTAAGAAATAATAATAACTGATTACAAATTTGGAGGATTCATTATGTTTGATCTCAGACCTTACCGCAAGAATAACAACGCGATGTCATATAATCCCTTCCGAGAAATGGAAGGGTTTGAAAAAAGATTCTTTAACGCTCCTTTTTCATCCTTTTGGGGAAACGGAGATATTGCCGAATTTAAAACGGATATTTCCGATCAGGGACAAAATTATCTGTTGGAAGCTGACCTGCCCGGATTTGATAAAAAGGATATTCATCTTGATATTACAAACAACACTCTGACAATCAACGCGGAACGGCGTTCCGAGCATGATGAGAAGGATGAGAACAACAAATATATTCGTATAGAGCGATCTTACGGAAAATACAGCCGTCAGTTTGATATATCGTCGATTGATTCAGATAAAATCACGGCAAAGTATGATAACGGAGTTTTGAAGCTGACCCTGCCGAAGAAGCAAGAAGTTCTTCCCGAAACCAAACACTTGGAAATTGAGTAAGATACCCGAATAATACAAAAACATTGTCAGGAATTCATAAGAGTTCCAATGACAATGTTTTTTGTTCAGTTGAGAAGATAAATGTAAAAGTTAAGATATCCGGCAAATGTAACCCACAGTAAATAAGGAAGCAGCAAATATCCCGCCGGCTCGGATATTCCGAAAAACATGATCATTGTTATAAAAATAAGAATCCATAATATTATAAGCCAGATAAATGAAAATAAATATGCCTCAAGATTAAAGAATATGATAGACCAAAAGAAGTTAAATACAAGCTGTATTCCATATACAGTCAAAGCAGAGCGATTTGTTTTTTCAGATGTAAGAACAAGGTATGAAGCGATTCCCATTAGAATGTATAAAATTGTCCACACTATCGGGAACAGCCATCCCGGAGGAGACAGCGTCGGTTTATTAAGAGACTGAAAGATTTCCATACTGCCTCGCGTTAAAAGAGCGGACAGCCCGCCCACCGCAAGCGGAATTGCAATACATAAAATCAATTTTTTCCACTGTATTTTCAAATAATCACCTCTTTCAAATCAGTATATGATATTAGTTGTTCCTATATACACTAAGTTTTGAAAAAGGATTCGGGATGGATCACATGATCCTCTTTGGGATTGAGTGATGAGAGCTGACTGTCGGAAAGCAGCAGTCCGTTTTGAATCGAAAAGTGACCGAATCGGCTGCGGATGGTGTCTACCGTACTTTCTAATGTTTCTCTCTTCTGAATATCTGAAATCTCCGGCAGAAGTGACAACTGTTCGCTCTCGTTCAGCGACAGCTTGCAGGCTCGGACGCTGAGTGAGCGCACAGGCTTTCCCGAAGTGTGATTGTGTTTATACAGCTCAAACGATTTTTCGAGAAGTGATCTTGCAGTACGGTTGGGATAGTACAGCCTGCCCTGTCTTTCATAGCTGTGCAGTTCATTGTCCCGTACACCGATCTGTACAGTATTGCAGACAAAGCCGTACTCCCGCATCCGTGCAGATACGCTTTCGCACAATACCATAAGTGTAATACGGATATCCTCATCGGTAACAAGATCACGGGGAGCAGTCGTGCTGTTGCCGATGGATTTAATGAGAGACTTCGCTCCTATATTTGATACCGGAGAAGTGTCAAGACCGTTTGCGAACATCCACAGCATGATTCCGTTCTGTCCGAGCAGTATTTTCAGAAAATTCTGATCTGCCTGCGCGAGATCGCCGATGGTTTTGATCCCGTACAGCTTCAATTTTTTATGCGTCGCCCGTCCTACATAGAGAATATCGTTTACCGACAACGGCCATACAATTTCACGGAATCGGTCACTTGTAATAACGGTGGTCGCGTCCGGCTTTTTCATATCGCTGCCGAGTTTGGCAAAAATTTTATTGTAACTGACTCCCACCGAAGCGGTTACGCCAAGCTCGAATTTGATTCTCTCTCGCAGTTTATCCGCAATCGCCTTTCCGCCACCGAACAGATGCGTGCTGCCTGTTACATCCAGCCAGCACTCGTCAAGACCGAAAGGCTCTACCTGATCGGTGTATTCGCTGTAAATCTCCCGCGCAATCTGAGAATATTTCATATACAGGTCATAGTGAGGAGGCACGAATACAATATCAGGACATTTTTCCTTTGCCATCCACAGCGGATTTCCCGTTGCAACGCCGCAGGCTTTGGCGGCGTAGTTTTTCGCAAGTACGATTCCGTGGCGTGCTTCGGGATTGCCGGAAACGGCGACAGGCTTTCCTCGAAGCGCGGGATTATATAAACACTCCACCGAAGCATAAAAGTTATTCAGATCCGAATGCAGTATGACTCTTTCCATAAACCTCTCCGAAGCATCTCAGAACAAATGTTTTATATCTCAATTATACTACATTTCACGGATTTATTCTATCGGTAAGTCTTGGAAGGATTACATGCTTTTTAACCCATGCGCCTGCTTTCTTATTACAATACCATGTGGTTTTTTAAGAACACTGTTAATTTGTCAAACGGAATAATGTCTGTTTTATCATATAAATCCGTGTGAACGGCTTCCGGGATAATCAGCAGTTCTTTGTTGTCCGAATACTTGCTATCCTTTGTCATGTTTGCAAAAGAGTCACGGCTGAAATAGCAGGAGTGTGCCTTTTCACCGTGTATTAGCAGAACGGCAGAACGAATTTCATTTGCGTAGTGCAAAATCGGCATATTCAGGAACGATAGCGATGAGGTGATGTTCCGGCCGCCGTTAGAGTTTAAGCTCCTTTCGTGATAACCGCGCTTTGTCTTATAGTAGTCGGAGTAATCCTTGACAAAGGACGGTGCGTCATCGGGCAAAGGATCATATTGCCATACCGCCCCAGCAGCAGATACCGATAATGCCTATTCTTTCGGGATCAACATCTTCCTGAACGGAAAGGAAATCTACCGCAGCGCAAAAGTCCTCGGTATTGATTTCGGGAGAAGCAACATAGCGGGGTTCTCCGCCGCTTTCCCCTGTAAAAGACTGATCAAAGGCGATTGTCAAAAATCCTCTTTCATCCATTGTCTGTGCGTACAGTCCCGATGATTGCTCTTTGACTGCGCCGAACGTGCCGATGACTGCGAGAACCGGCAGTTTACCGTATTTCTATGCCCTTATTTAATACGAATCATGTTTTTCGTTACGATCAAGTGCATTGATACGATTTATTTCATCTTCGGTCAAGGTAAAATGATAAAGTTCTGTATTCTCCTTAATGTGATCGGTATTGCCGGAACCGGGAATTACTACAACGCACTTTTGCAGATTCCAGCGTAAAATTATCTATACAGAAGATATAACGAATGTGCGACTGAAAAAGAAAACACACGAACGCGTGTTTTTTCTGTGTTCACTGTATAAAAATTGCATCAAAACTGTCTCAACTAACCTTACTCCTGTCTTTTCTCAATACAGAATTTTGCATTTTCTCACGGCAGAACCTATTTTATTCGCGAAATAAGTGAAATAATGCTTCCGATATGCTATAATAACTATAGGTGAATATATACCTTTCCTCACGATAAGGAAAAATCCGAGGAAAGGCAGATTTCAGCAGCCACTGTGAAATATCATCCAATAACAAACAAATACGAAAGGAATACTGTTATGCCGCTTTATCCTACCCCGCATATAAATGCTGCTCCCGAAGACTTTTCCGAAACCGTTCTCATGCCGGGAGATCCGCTCAGAGCAAAGTTTATTGCCGAAAATTATCTCACGGACGCTGTATGTATAAATAAAGTACGCGGAGCTTTGGCGTACACAGGATATTATAAATGCAAAAAAATTTCCGTCATGGCAAGCGGAATGGGAATTCCGTCAATGGGGATTTATTCATACGAGCTTTATAATATATTCGGTGTAAAAAGAATCATGCGAATCGGCTCGGCAGGAGCAATACGATCTGATATAAAAGTTCGCGATATTGTTATCGCCATGGGCGCATGTACAACATCTTCCTTTGCTACACAATATAACCTGCCGGGAAGTTTTGCGCCGATATGCAGTTATGAAATGCTGAAAGCATGCACGGAGAATGCAGAAAAACTCGGAATCAGATACCACGTCGGAAATATCTTGACGTCCGACACATTTTACACAGATACAGCGGGACTTACAGACGAAAATCTGCCAAGCTCAGCATGGGGCAGAATGAATGTCACAGCGATAGAAATGGAGACTGCCGCTCTTTACATGACCGCTGCCAGAGCAGGATGTGAGGCTCTTGCGATCTGCACTGTCTCGGATCATCTTCTCACAGGAGAGACAACGAGCGCGGAAGAGAGACAAAATTCTTTCACCGATATGATAACGCTCGCACTTGATACAGGCGCAGAACTGATCGATGACTGACACTATTCGCTTTACAGTTTATGAAAATTTTTGCCGATATGATGATTTCATTTTTAGCTTACAAATACAAAAAGGGATTCGCACGCAAAGCGGATCCCTTTTTGTTATTCTATCCTATAATCTCTCTTTTGGATTTAACAAGTTCTTCAATAAACAACCTGTCAAGCTCAGTCAGTGTATATTCTTTGCGATGTATCAGAACATCCTTATACACGCGGCGATTTATATCGCATCTTCGCTGAACAAGTCCGTAAGCTCTCAAAAGCTTTTCGGGAAGAGGAGATGCCCACATGTATGTCTCGGTATTCTGCGACATAAGCTCAAATTGGCTGGCTCTCTCAAAAACATATATACAGCGCTGAGAATTTCCGGGAAGCTCTTCTTTTTTTACTTCGGCAAGAGGAAGAGACGGAACATACGGATCGGCATGAGCGATCTCCATATAGTCTCTGAGAATATCTCCGGTAATATTCTCAATTTCCGCAAGAGAACCTTTCGCATTTGTAAGAAGAACATATCTGAATTCAGTTATGAGTTCATAACTGAGTCCCTTTTCTTCCATCATAGATTTATAATACGGCTCATAGTTTTTGGCATAGCGAAGGATTCCGAGCTTGTAGTTTTCCTCCAATATGTTTTTAATAGCGCGAAGGGAATTTGTTTCTTTATAGAACAGCTCCGCCTCCTCGTTCGTTGATATAAGCTTTGAAAATTTGGAAAACGCATCTGCAATGTAGCTGGCTCTCGGTACGGAAATCGAGAATCTCTTTTTAGAAACGCCGCCTTTGCTGAACATTTCCTCAACTGTATCGACCTGATTAAGTATGGCTCTTGAATACCTTATAAAAATCTCACCGTCGGGGGTAAGAACCATTCCTTTTGCACTGCGGTCAAAAAGTGTAACCCCGAGACTCGACTCAAGTTCTTTAATAGCGCGGCTCAGGTTCGGCTGTCCTACATACAGCTTTTCGGCAGCTTTATTTATTGATCCTGTCTCCGCTACCTCAACGGCATATTTCATATGAAGTAAATTCACTTGCACAGCCTCCCGTTTAATTTTCAGTAATATATAGTGTCATTTTCATTCGGTTATCGTATAACAATAATGAACAGAACTCAAACGCATACTGTTCAAAAACTGCTTTTCAGATGATTTTTCTATAAGTTTTTATTAGTGAAAGAAGTAATCCGGCAAATTTTATTTCAAAACAGCCTTGTGAAATATCTTTTTACCGCGGCGTATTTTTACGCCTTCCTTCAAATTGTCGGCGGTAAACTTAACATCAGGCGCTGATACCTTATCTCCGTTTGCCGAAACACCGCCCTGCACAACAAGACGTCTTGCGTCTCCCTTGCTTGAAGCAAGTCCGCACTTCATCATAAGATCAACAATATTAATACCGTCTTCAGGAACGTCCGTTTCTTCAAGCTCGGTTGTCGGCATGTTGGCGTCGTCTCCTATTCCCGCAAAGAGAGATTTTGAAACCTCGCGGGCACGAGCAGCTTCTTCCTCGCCATGTACAAGGCTTGTCAGCTCAAAAGCAAGGATATCCTTCTTTTCATTGATGCGGCTATCATCCCACTTCTCCATCTCGTCGATCTCTTCGATCGGAATAAATGTGAGCATCCGAATACACTTCATAACGTCGCTGTCCGCAACATTTCTCCAATACTGATAGAATTCAAACGGTGATGTTTTATTAGGATCAAGCCATACGGCGTTGCCTGCTGTCTTTCCCATCTTCTTTCCCTGTGAGTCGGTGAGAAGCGTAATTGTCATAGCATGAGCATCACGTCCGAGCTTACGTCTGATAAGCTCCGTTCCGCCGAGCATGTTTGACCACTGATCATCGCCGCCGAACTGCATATTACATCCGTAATTCTTAAACAGATGATAGAAGTCGTACGACTGCATTATCATGTAGTTGAATTCAAGGAATGAAAGTCCTTTCTCCATTCTCTGCTTGTAGCACTCGGCTCTGAGCATATTGTTGACTGAGAAACATGAGCCTACTTCTCTGAGAAGCTCTACATAATTCAGTTCAAGCAGCCAATCGGCATTATTTATCATAAGCGCGCGGTCGTCCGAGAAATCGATAAATCTCTCCATTTGACGCTTAAAGCACATTGCATTGTGATCTATGTCATCTTTAGTGAGCATTTTTCTCATGTCTGTTCTGCCCGACGGGTCGCCGATCATTGTCGTACCTCCGCCGATCAGTGCGATCGGACGATTCCCTGCCATCTGTAAGCGCTTCATGAGTGTCAGTGCCATAAAATGACCTGCGGTAAGGCTGTCAGCCGTACAGTCAAAGCCAATATAGAACGTAGCCTTGCCTGCGTTGATCATTTCGCGTATTTCTTCTTCATTTGTGACCTGAGCAAGAAGTCCTCTCGCTTTCAGTTCTTCGTAAATCTGCATATATTTCTCCTCCTGCCGCCGTAATACGGCTTTTTTATTTTCTAAATTTATAATAAACCCATCTATACTTAAAATCAAAAAATCCTCTGTAAGCGTCAAGACGCTTGCAGAGGACGACAGAACCGTGGTACCACCTCAAATTCGGACGCTTCAGCGTCCCTCAGATGCACAGCCATTATATTTCTTTTTCAGCCAAGTACACCTTTGCGCTTTATCGGGCGCACCCGTCTTTTCCTACCGATTTTGCGAAAAATTTCAGAAAAGCAACTCCGGAATGTATTCACCTGTGCGCTCACGCATTCTCCCACCCGCCGAATGCTCTCTTTGCCGACCGTCACAAACTACTATTTCCATCACAGTCTTATTATAGAGAAGTATAACATACTTATAGCTTAAAGTCAAGCGAAAAAGATATTTAGACACAAGAAAATATTTTTCTGCATTTTTGCGTAAATTCATGCAAAAATCCCCTTGAAAAAAGCCATAACATCATTTATAATATAAATATATAGAGATATATTTATTTTGACATGAGCTGTTTCTTCAATTTGTTTTGAAACAGCTTATTTTCGTGATTTTTACAGGCGTAACAACAAAGAAAGGCGCACCCAAAAAATGTTTAAAATCGGTTTTGATAATGAAAAGTACCTAAAAATGCAGTCGGAGCACATTCTTGAGAGAATAAAAAGCTTCGGAGGAAAGCTGTATCTTGAATTCGGCGGAAAACTATTTGATGATTTTCATGCTTCGCGAGTACTTCCCGGCTTTGCACCCGAAAGCAAGATCAGAATGCTAATGAAGCTGCGAGATAAGGCGGAAATTGTGATCGTCGTTTCGGCGGAAGCAATTGAACAGAATAAAATGCGCGCTGATCTCGGAATTACATACGATATGGATGCCATTCGCCTGATCGACGCTTTCACGGAGATCGGTTTGTATGTCGGCTCAGTCGTTGTCACTCAATATACGGCTCAGCCTGCGGCGGACTCGTTCATCAAGCGACTTCATAATCTGGGCATTAAGGTATTCCGTCATTATCCGATTCCCGGGTATCCCTCGAATGCAAAGCTTATCGCAAGCGAGGAAGGCTACGGAAAGAACGACTATATCGAAACCGAGCGTTCTCTTGTTGTTGTCACAGCTCCCGGTCCCGGGAGCGGAAAAATGGCGACATGTCTCTCTCAGCTTTACCACGACAACAAGCGCGGCATAAAATCGGGATACGCAAAATTTGAGACTTTCCCGATATGGAATCTGCCGCTCAGCCACCCTGTAAATATTGCATATGAAGCTGCTACCGCAGATCTTAACGATGTTAATATGATCGATCCGTTCCACCTTGAAGCATACAGCGAAACAACGGTCAACTATAACCGTGACGTTGAGATATTCCCTGTTCTGAAGCTTATTTTTGAGGGAATATACGGAGAATGCCCGTACAAATCTCCGACAGATATGGGAGTAAACATGGCGGGACATTGCATTACCGACGATGAAGCCGTACAGGAAGCGGCTAAAATGGAGATCATTCGCAGATATTACAGTACTTTGTGCAAAAAGAGAAACGGACTCACAGACGCTGAAGAAGTTTACAAGATCGAGCTGATGATGAACCGTGCAGGAATCACGACAGAATACAGACGGGTGGTAAAATCAGCGCTTGACCGTGCAGCAGAAACAGAAGGACCGGCAGTAGCGATAGAGCTCTCTGACGGAGTAATCGTAAACGGACGGACAACCCCTTTGCTCGGAGCTTCCGCAGCAGCGCTGCTCAATGCACTCAAGATCCTCGGCGGCATAAACGACGAAATTCATCTGATACCGCCTGTTGTAATAGAGCCGCTCCGCGAGCTGAAAACAAAAACGCTCGGCGGTCACAATCCGAGACTTCACGCCGACGAAATTCTGATAGCTCTTGCAATATCGGCAACAACAAATCCTGCGGCAGCCCTTGCAATGAAACAGCTTGAAAAGCTTCGCGGAGCTGAAGCGCATGCCACCGTAATTGTGTCGGACGTAGATTCGTCTATCTACCGAAAACTCGGCATATCTCTTACCATGGAACCTGAGTATCAGACCAAAAAGCTTTTTCACGGAAGATAATCCCCATTGGTAAATCATAGAGAACATATATAAATAAGCGAAAATTTTATAATGGGACTGAGCTTCAGTCCCATTTTTTATTTGTCATAAAAAATTTAACAACAGTATCCCAAAATTAAATATTGCAAAAAATACCGCATATTAATAACAAAGGCAACAGCAAGTTGCTTGATTTATATGATTACCGATGATATAATAAAAATACAAAAACTAATGCGCCGCACAGCGCACGGGAATTCATATTGCAATTTTTACATGTGGTATAAAAATTGTAAAGAGGTATTTTAAATGGAAACAAAAGATATTATACTTGAACTGCGAAAAAAAAGCGATCTTTCTCAAGATGAACTTGCAGAAAAATTATATGTCACGAGACAAGCAGTATCACGTTGGGAAAACGGTGAAACTGTGCCGAACACAGAAACCTTGAAGCTATTATCAAAACTGTTTGACGTGTCGATAAACACACTTTTAGGTTCACCGCAAACTCTCATCTGTCAGTGCTGCGGTATGCCGCTCGACGACACGACTATAAGCAAAGAAACAGACGGAGCCTTTAATGAAGATTACTGCAAATGGTGTTATACGGACGGAAACTTTGTCTATTCCGAAATCCGCGAGCTAACAGATTTTCTCGTAGGTCATATGTCAAATGAAAATTTTCCGCCCGAACAGGCTCGCGCCTACTTTGAAGCTGAATTGCCTAAGCTGAAGCACTGGAGAAAAGACGAAAAGTAAAAAATAAAGGAAGATGATAAAAAAAGTATCGACTAATACTCAAAGTCGGTACTTTTTTACTTGGCAATATATCAATAAATTAAGTTAAATGCTACTAAGTTGAATCAAATAATTATATACATCAACTCGGCGTCTTGATAAAGGTCTGACGTTCTTCAGAATATTGGTCATATAATAAACGTGTTTCTGCAAGTAAGCCTTTAAAAGGTCTGTTTGCGCTGTCAATCGTATCTTCTCAATTTCTTCTCCGGAGCGAGAAGGCTCAATAGCATCAGCTAAACCGATAATCATATCAAGCTTTTTAAGAGGTACACTGCCTTCCTGATGAGCCGCAATAGCATTCAGTATTTCATCATCGTTGATTCCATATTCTCGCCCGGCAATAACAGCACCCAAACCTGCATGATAATCAGCCAAAGGATTTATACTGATATCATCTTTAGATTTCAAACCGGTTTCAAGAGCCAACTCTAAAATTCTATCATAAGAAAGTCCGGTAGCACAGTCATGAAGAAGCCCTGCAAGATAAGCTTTTTTAGAATCACATGAAAAACGGATTGCCAAATCCCGTGCAGTCTCAGCAACACTAAGTGAATGAGTATATCTGCCGACAGGAAGTTGTAAACACAGCTTTGATACAATAGATTCAATATTTTGATTCATATATCAACTCCAAATATATGATATAGGATTTCTCGAACGTTATTTATTCTATCTATAAACAGGGCAAAAAAAGCAATTAAAATTCTCCTATGTGATGCGGTACTTTTTTCTCTGAGTGATATATTGATGATTCAATCTAAATACTGTAAAACTGAATCAAGTAATTATAGACATTAACTCGGCGGTTCGATAAAGTTCTGCCACTCTTATCATAGCTCATGATTAAATACCTTAAAATAACTACTAATTTACTATACTCCCCATTCATCGGTCAAAAAGTTAAAACGAGAGCTTGACTTATATTTTTTATATATTTCTTTGTAATATGAGATATCCCCCTCATATAGTATTCTTAAATATTCATCTTAATAGTGAGGGAACTTACTATTGATCCATGTAAGTATTTTTTTATCCTGATTTCCCTCTGTCATTACTCTAAGCTTATCAAAATAAACAGGAATTGATTCATCTAAAGCATCAACCATATCATCAACATCCATAATATACGGCAAAACAGGTGTGAAGAAACACCAAACATCAATTCCATTATGCCTTAACTCATTTGCAATTCGTATTGATGAATTAAGTCTACCTTTGCCCGCCTGATTTATGTTTGACAATCCCATAAGTACAGTTGGTGAAGTATTATTAAATATCTTCAAAAGCTCCAAATCCTTAAGAATAAGCCCATTATCAGATTTTGTTGTTATGTATACGTGATTTTCACAATGACTTAATACCTCTAAACACCTTCTCGTCAGGCGATACCTCTCCTCCAATTGCATATATGGATCACATTTGCTTCCAATATAAATATCATCATCAATATTAGGAATATGCTGAGTTAGCTTGTCAGAAATATTCATATTAACATATATAGTTTTACTCCAGTCAGCATCATTCCACTGAAAGCAATACGGACACTGCAATTGGCATCCCATATAAGGATCAACAACTAAGACAGATGATCCATCAGGTTGTCCCTCATAAGTAAATGGGTTATCAACTAAAACTTCCCTTATCATGATAGCTCGCCTCTCTATATATCAGGTAATATCAATGCTCACCTTTCAAGACAAAAAATAAAGAAAAAGAGCTACCAAAAGATAGCTCCCATTGAAGTGATGCACATAGAAAACCGAACAAGAGAAAGACACAACAAAACATGAGAACATGTAGTTCAAGCCCTCGGTCAATTAGTATCGGTCAGCT
>JAAWQR010000040.1 GCA_022800625.1 Clostridiales bacterium
CGATGAGGGAATCATAGAATTGGCAGTTACTATCAGTACTAATAATCAAGACATTGAAAAAATTAAAGCCTCTTCCGAATTTAAACAGATCTTTCAGGGTATCAGAAGAATTCAGTAAATGAGTTGTTTGCTCATTTTGCTATAAAAAACGGCATCTTTATGACGCCGTTTTTTCAGTACTCATAGGATAATAGTTGAAAAATTTATTTTAGTTGTTTCATGGCTGATAAGTCATTCCTTTGCGAAGTCCTGTTCCGTTCACAAATATCAGATCATTTTCTCTGAGATACGGCGGTCTTTTCGGCTTTTTATCCTCAGCCGAAGTTTCAGCAGCGGTTTCCTCAGAATTGTCTCCCGCTTCTTCAACATCGCTCAAAGCACAGTAATAATAGCCGTCAGCTTCATTAATAATGTTGACGCGTCGGAAATCCACTACTGTTTCGTCAAGAATAAATACGCCTTCTTCCCCGTCTGTTACGCGTATTGCGCTTATTGGAATTTTATAGCCTTCAAATTCCGATACGGTAAGAGATACGTTCTGCATTCTTGAAAAATCATACCCGTCGGGGATTCTTCCGCATTCAAGCAGAACTATGGCGTCAGTCCCGCTTGTAAGAGTTTTGTAAAGCTCCATCTCTACAGGATTTTTTATGTTGTTTCTCAGTACGGTTTCGTATGTTTCGCCGTTCTTGAGCCTTGCCGCTTCCGAAGCGCTCATGTGACATGCGACATACCACTTAAAGTCGCTGACAATTTTACCGTATGAAACAGTTCCGCTTTGAATCAGAGCTGTATTTTCAGAGGAATTTATCATGTCCATAACGCTGCTGTAGGTAAGCGCATCTATGTTTTCAGAAGTAAATATTCCCTCATATCCGTCTGTTTCGGCATAATAATATCCCGTTTTAACGGAAGTAACCGTTTGAATAACAGGTCCGAGCGTGGTTTTCAAATTATTGATCTCAGCCTTTATATCGGAAACCTTTGCAGAAAAATCGTCAATACGCCCCGCCATAATACCGAGATTTCTGATATTCAGTATCAGCGAGCTTTTGTAAGACAGCGCATCTGATATGCTGCCGCTTTCGGAGGCACGCCGCATCTCAATTAAAGCGTCGGTAATATTTCTCTCAGCGCTTTTTCTGTCTCCGAGCGAGATGCCCGAATCGGTATATTTTTCATAGAAAGCAGCCTCTTCGCGCAAGGAAGCGATTTGCGAAGCTGCTCCGAGAGACGATCCTCTGTAAATCTCCGCTACTGCCGCTCCTACTCTGACACGTCCGCCGTCAGAAATAAGGGGTACAAGACATGCGTCTGCGGAAGCGTAACTTCCGAGAGGGGTCTCATTTTTTAATATATATCCTTCGCATTCAATTAGTTCGGGGAAGGTTTCCCCTCTTGCATACATAGTTTCGGCGGAGTGTACAAAATCCCCTGACAAATGAAATCCGACGAATATCAAAATTCCGAGCGCAAGTATGACTGTCACAACGTAGACGGAAACTCTTTTCAGATAGTCTCTGTCAAAAAAAGGAGCTTTTTTCATAATAACTTACATACCTTCCTTCAGAATTTTTCGGCTCAGATAAGCTTATGTTTTGTGAATTTAAGCTTATTATCACCGCAGAAAACAGATTCCCCGCGGTGGTAAATTTAGTTTGTGATTCTTACAAGTTATTTTTTTTGATCTTCTCAAGCGTCAGTGTAATTTTTGCTCTTTGCGTGCTGTTTCCGTTTATGTCAAGGACATAATCAAGTGAAATATTGCCGACTCCGTCCGTGACCGTATTTGTAAGGCGGCGCGTTCCGACGCATACGGGAATCGACATACCGTATACTATATATTCGCATACGTGACGCTTTCCTTCTTCAAAAACCAGCATACTTCTGTTTGCTCCGTCGCGCAGTATAGATACAAGACAAGGCTTGTCCTTTGTAAATGTTACCTGCGTTACGGTTTCCTCTGAATCTGTCATGGCGCTGTCGTCATATGTTATTGTAACGCGCCCGTCCTCATCGCGGTATTCGGCAAGCATTACCTGCTCGCAGACTTCGTGAGGATCATATGGCTCAGCGTCCGAAAAATTTGGGACGGAGTCCTCCGTTTCCGATTCGTCGTCAGACGGTATATCCATACAGTCAGGAAGAATCATGCCCTCGTCAAGATAATAAATATCCGATACGATTTTAAGGCGGATATTCTCACCTGACGGTAACATTTCACGGAAAAGATTACTTTCCATCGTTGATTACCGAATCAACTCGAACCGCATCTTCGGGGATTTCATAACCGAAGTTGTTGGGAGCTGCCCAGTGAACGCCGTTTTTGATAATTTGTCTTACATAGGGATTATAGAATGAGCGTCTTGATTCGTGTCCCGGCTGGAAGTAGAATATCTTACCGACTCCGCGAGTAAATGTGCAGCCTGCACGGAAGATATGACCGCTTTCATACCAAGCTCCGAAAACGATATCGTCGGGATCGGGAATGTAGAAAGGCTCGCCGTACAGTTCCTCCATATCGAGGTGGAAATGATCGGGAATACCTGCCGCAATCGGGTGAGACGGCTTCATGTTCCAGATGATCTCGTGCATCTCATCTCCCCATGAGAGGTTGCCCGTTGCGCCTACGATTCTGCGGAAAGGCTTTGAATGATGAGCCGAGTGACATGCGACAAATCCCATTCCCTCATATACTCTTTTTCTTATATATTCAACTCTTTCGTCAAGAACATCGCCGTGAGCCATATGTCCCCACCAAACGAGAACGTCTGTGTTGTCAAGAACTTCATTGGGGATTCCGTTGTCAGGCTCGTCAAGCGTTGCCGTGCGGATTTCAAGATCGCCGCACTCCGAGAGAAATTCGGCAATACAGCCGTGGATACCCTTCGGGTAAACCTCTGCGATAGCGGGTTCTTCCTTTTCATGTCTGTATTCGTTCCAGACAGTTACTCTTATTTTCTTCTGTTCCATAATAAATGTAATCCTAACTTAAAAATTTCTCTTAATTATTCTTCTACAACTGAATCAACGCGCGGAGCTTCATTTTTGATTTCATATCCGAAATCGTTCGGAGCTGTCCAGTGAACCGCATTTTTGATGATCTGTCTTACATAGGGGTTGTAGAATGATTTTCTTGTTTCATGACCGGGCTGGAAGTAGAATATCTTACCGACTCCGCGTGTGAATGTGCAGCCTGCGCGGAATATGTGACCGCTCTCATACCAAGAGCCGAAAACGATATCGTCGGGATTCGGAATATAGAAAGGTTCTGCGTAAAGCTCTTCCATGTCAAGATGGAAGTGATCGGGAATGCCTGCCGCGATCGGGTGAGACGGCTTCATATTCCACATGATCTCGTGCATTTCATCTCCCCATGAGAGGTTGCCCGTTGCTCCGACTATCTCACGGAAAGGCTTTGAGTGATGCGCGGAGTGACAGCCGATGAAGCCCATACCGCCGTTATATACTCTGTTTTTTATGTATTCAACTCTGTCGTCGGCAACTTCAGCGTGAGCTATATGTCCCCACCAGATAAGTACGTCGGTGTTGTCAAGCACTTCGTCGGGGATTCCGTTGTCAGGCTCGTCAAGCGTTGCCGTGCGGATTTCAAGATCGCCGCATTCGGAGAGAAATTCCGCAATGCAGCCGTGAATACCCTTCGGGTATATTTCGGCAACCTCAGGAACATTTCTTTCATGTCTGTATTCGTTCCAAACTGTAACTCTTATTTTTTTCTCAGCCATAAATATTTCCTTTCTGCAAACGCGCCATGCGTTTTTCGGGCGGAAAATTCCGCTTGTGATTATCGTAATTTATGCTAATTATAGCACATAGCAAAACGTCAGTCAACAAAATATAAAATGTTTATTTGTTTTTTTGCAGTGATATTTCCGCCGCTGCTTTTTCAAGCATCTCGCGACTGTTTTCAAGCTCTCCGTCAAGCACGCACTCAAGTAAATCTTTGAGGATCAATCCGACAGCCTGACCTGATGCACCCGTCAGTCTGATCACATCTCCGCCGTTTATCATGAGTGAGGAGATATTCAGACACGGATTTTCCGATTTAACGCTTTCATAAAGCTTTATAAATTCGCCGTACTCGTCTTTCGAAGCGCATATTGCGGCATAAAGTAGGATATCTTCTTCGGGCATTACCGCCATAAGACGTCGCATTTTTTTGTCGTTGTCGGGGAGCGGCAGGAACGAGTGTACGGCGATTCTGCGGACGCGCCGTTCCTCTTCCCGCGATGATTTAAGAGAACGCATTATTTTAGCTGCCGCATCATCGGGTGTTACGCCCTCCGCTTTTGCAGTTTCAGCGGCAATATAAGAAAGTCTTGCGATACAGTCGCATGGCAGAGACGGAAGCTTTTCCGATATTGTGCAGACAGTCTCGGCGGACACGCCGTTCAGGCACAAAGCGATAACCTCGGGGAAAGTTCTGCATATCCAGCCTGCACCCTTTCCGCACAAAAGCTTTTTTATCTCTGCGAATATTCTTTCCCGTGATATTCCGCTGAGCAGATAAGCAAGCGAGTGAACGGCTTTCGCCGTCGAAGCGTCCGTTTCAAAATCAAGTACAGACGAAAATCTGAGCGCGCGCAGAATGCGCAAACCGTCCTCAAGAAATCTTTGTTCGGGAGAACCTACGCAAACGATTCTCTTACGTGCAAGGTCAAGCATTCCGCCGAACGGATCGCAAAGACCGCACCTGAGGCTGTACGCCATGGCGTTTACCGTGAAATCACGTCTCGACAGATCGAGAGTGATATCTTCTGTAAAGGATACGCTTTCGGGCCGCCTGTTGTCGCGGTATTCTCCGTCTATGCGGTATGTGGTGATCTCTACGGGTTCGCCGCCCGAGATTACCGTCAGAGTTCCGTGCTTCAGTCCTGTTTCGATTACTCTGTATTCCGAAAATACACGAAGCATTTCATCAGGCTTTGCATTTGTGGTAATATCATAGTCGTGAGGTGACGTTCCCAGCGCTTCGTCCCTGACACAGCCGCCGACAAGATATGCTTCAAAGCCTGCTTTTTCAAGCTCTCCAAGTACAGCTTTTATATTTTCGGGGATAAATTCAAACATGCCGCCGCCCCTTTCATATGCTTCAATGTTATGAGTTTATGCACGCCTCAGCCGCGCACATGATGCCGAGCTTTCCTGCTTCATAAGTAAGACCTCCCTGCAAAAATGCGGTATACGGAGGACGAATCGGTCCGTCACAAGACAGCTCTATCGATGCGCCGCCGACAAATGCACCTGCCGCCATTACTACCTCGTCGGAATATCCGGGCATCGCCCACGGCTCCGGAGACACATGCGCGTCTACGGGAGAAGCGGACTGAATTCCGCGGCAGAAGCTCACAAGAGCCTCCGCGCTTCCGCATTCAACCGTCTGTATAATGTCTCCTCGTCGCTCCGTCGGAGAGGGTGAGACTTTATATCCGAGCGAATCAAATATATATGCGGCAAGGTGAGCGGTCTTCATTGCCTGAGCGACGACATGCGGAGCCATGAAGAGTCCTCTCAGGATATTTCTGTTCTGACCGAGAGAGGCTCCTGCTTCAAGTCCGACTCCCGGACAGCAAAGCCTGTAGCCCGCAAGCTCGACGGCGCGTGACGTTCCTGCTATATATCCTCCGCAGTCAGCCATACCGCCGCCGGGATTCTTTATCAGAGAACCGATGATCATGTCGGCGCCGTCTCTGCCGTCTCCGCTGTAGCACGGTTCATATTCCTCTGTAAATTCGCCGTAGCAGTTATCAGTAACGACAAACGGAATATTTATTCCCGCATCTGCGGCGGCGCGGTGCGCGGCGTCTGCGGCTTCTTTGATTTGAGCGGTGAAAAGTGTCGGGCGGGCAAGGTAGCCTTTGGAGCGCTGCATGTATACGACCTTAATTCTTCCTTCCGCCGCGTTTATGGCAGAGCACATAGCGGGAATATCTATTTTCCCGTCTGCGGTAAGCGGTAATTCACGGTATTCGATGCCGAAGTCGGTAAGCGTTCCTTCTCCTCCGTTTATATTTTTAACGGGTGCACCGTCAGCATCGATTCCGATGACCTCCAGCATTGTGTCGTACGGTGAGCCTGTAACGGAGAGCATAATGTCTCCCGGTCTGAGCAGACCGAACAGACCGACGGTCAGCGCATGAGTTCCCGAAACAAAATTATGGCGCATAAAGCCTGACTGTGCACGGAAAACCTCCGCGCAGATTTTATCAATGGCGTCGCGTCCGCGGTCGCCGTAGCCGTATCCTGTAGTTGCGGCAAAATAGCTTTCCGATACCTCGTTTTTTCTGAATACATCGAGAACATGCTCGGTATGATTCAGTGATATGCGGTCGATATCCGCAAATATATTCTGCAAATCGTTTTCCGCTTCCGACGCTATTCGGCGTATTTTATCTGATATTAACATTAAAATTTAATTCCTTTCGTGTACCATGTTCGCACATTTATCAAACTGCTGACAATAAATTAAAGAGAAGGGCGTTTCAGCGTCAGCTCTTCAATAACATTCAGAGAATATTTTTCCGCAAGCTCCATTGCCCTTTTGTATGTGGTCGGTCTGTCAAGCGCCGACGGAGCGTGCGCATCACAGCCGAGTATCATTTTACATCCGAGTTCTCCTGCAAGGGCGAGAAATTCATCCTTCGGATAATGTCTGCTTTCACGGATTCCGAGCATGTTTATTTCAAGCGGAGTATCGGTTTCAACAGATACCTCGCATATATTCTTCATTTTTTCAAGATAAAGCGACATGTCGCCCGTGTAGGTTGCGATATCGGGATGCGCAACATATGAATAAACGCCGAACCGCATCGCTTCGCAAACCTGATCGACATACTTTTCGATTATCCCGATATCATCGGTCGGACATGCTACAAAATAGCCGTCATCATATTCATTATTGATAGAATGCTGCCCGAGAATAATATAATCGCACGGATATCGGTTAAGCATTTTTAAAAGGTCATTGAAGTGGCGCGGATAATATTCGGCTTCATAGCCTATTAGAAGCTTTATTTTGTCTGAATATTCCTCCCGCAGCTCAAGTATGGTATCAACATAAGTTTTTTGCTCGCCGGGAGTCATGCGGAAGCCTGAGTAATATCCGTCGGGAAAAGGATAAGGAGTATGGCAGGAAAAGCCGAGAGTTGCCATTCCTGCGCCTATCGCCGCTTCGACAGTCTCTCGCATTGTTCCCTCTGCATGATGGCATAGATATGTATGCGTATGGTAGTTGTTTTTCACTCTGTTCTCCATTCTTCACACAGTTCATTCAAATAAAGATCGCCCTTGCGGTTATTTGTGTATAAATCGGTGATATTAATATCATAAAAACTTTTGTACTCAGAGCCGAAATAAGGGATTGCGGTATGAGTCTCAGACCTGATACGCCTCCCGCAAAGCGTCGATCATGCTTCACAGGAGGCGGGAAAGTCAGTTCATTTTCGATAGAAGCTTTTCTGCTGCAACGATTTTTGTGCAGATGCAAAGAATTTCGGTTGCGTCCTTAAGCTCGGAAAGTTCCGGGAAAGTCGGGGCAATACGGAGATTGCTGTCCTCGGGATCACGGCCGTAAGGATATGACGCACCTGCGGCGGTCAGCGTTACGCCTACGCTGCGGGCAAGCTGATAAACCTTTTTAGCGCATCCCGGCATAACGTACATGCTGATAAAGTATCCCCCGCGCGGATTATTCCAGCGGGCGATGTCAAGTCCTGAAAGTCTCTTGTCAAAAACATGCTCAACGGCTTCAAATTTCGGACGGAGAATCTCGGCATGACGGCGCATGTGCTCGTGAATCCCCTCGGCTGAGCCGAAGTACTTAACGTGTCTCATCTGATTTATCTTATCGTATCCGATAGTCTGTGTTGCAAGAATCGGACGGATCTGCTCCAAATTGCGCTCGCTTGCCGCCATGATAGCGATACCTGAGCCGGGGAATGTGATCTTTGAGGTTGACGCGAAATAGAAGATATTGTCTTCTGTTCCGTACTCTTTCGCGCGCTCAAATATGTTTGCAAGATGAACTTCTTCGTCGTAAAGCTCATGTACTGCATAGGCGTTGTCCCAGAATATGCGGAAGTCGGGGGCTGCCGGCTTAAGTGCAGCGAACTGCTCTACGACTTCATCGGAATATGTAATTCCTTCGGGATTGGAGAATTTCGGCACGCACCAGATACCCTTGACTGACGGATCGGAACAAGCAAGGTCGTATACCATGTTCATGTCCGGACCCTCGGAAGTCATTCTGATCGGAACCATTTCAATGCCGAGAGTGCGGCATATGGTAAAGTGTCTGTCGTATCCGGGACTTGGGCAGAGAAATTTGATCCTTCCCTGACGTACCCACGGTTCATGTCCTCCCGCAACGCCTAAGAGCATGCAGCGGACGATAGTGTCATACATTGCGTTGAGTGAAGAGTTTCCGAGAATCAGTATATTATCTGCGGGAATATCAAGGAGATCGCTGAAAAGCTTTTTTGTTTCCGGGAGTCCGTCAAGAATGCCGTAGTTGCGGCAGTCAAGGCCTGTCGTTGAAAAACAGTCTCCGCGGTCGGAAATAACGCCGAGCATCTTCGATGAAAGATCGAGCTGAGACTGATTGGGCTTACCTCTTGTAAGGTCAAGAGTCAGATTTTTATCTGCCCACTCGTCAAGCGCGGCGCGATTTTTTTTGAGCTCTGCTTCAAGCTCTTCCTTTGACATTTCAAGGTATGATTTCATTATTTCTTCTCCATTCTGAGGATAATTTGCGGGAACGTTGAGCAGCTTTATTATCTCAAAGCGGCTCTTTTGTGATCTTTGAATATATTCTCGGATATTCAGTCGGTGTTTTTTTTATCTTGCGGTACAACACGAGCGATCTTTCGTCGCCCGAGGGAAGTGAGTATCTGATAATTTGCGCTTCCGAAAGACCGAGCTTAGCTGCCGCACCTGCCGCAGCTTTAACTTCATCGTCTGCATGGGATTTCATTGCGGCAAAGACGCCGCCGACTTTAACAAACGGCGCGGCAAGCTCAATAAGAGTCGGCATAGCCGATACGGCTCTTGCTGTGACGATGTCGCAGTTCTCACGCAGTTTTGTATGCGCAAGCACTTCTGCGCGTCCGACAGTAGCAGATATGTTTTTTATCCCGAGCTTGACGGCAGTGTTTGAGATATACTTTATCTTTTTGGCTGTGCTGTCGACGGCATGTATCTGGAGCTGCGGCAGACCGCCGACTTTTTCGGCGGCTGTACATGCCGCAGCAAGCGGAAGGCTCGGGAAACCCGCGCCGGCTCCTATATCCGTAAGCGTATATTCTCCGTTCGGTGAGATTAAACCGTGTTCGATCATAAGTTTCAGCGGAATGAGCGAATCAACAATGTGCCGCTCTGTTACTGCGGAAGGCTCGGTTATTGCGGTAAGATTAAAATGAGCCGACGCTTCGATGAGTGAAGCGTATATGCCGTATGCAAAGCTTGCAAACTCTTCCGATGTAAAGACAGAGTCTGAGCCGAGCGCTGTCTCGGCGCAAATTTTATATAGGGTAGTAAATTCGTCGCGTGCGATCAGCGGATGAATCTGTCTTGCCATATGTAAAGGTTTCACCTTTCATGATATTTGTTCGGAAACGAACTTGAAATTATGTTAATACATACTATTTATATATGTTAATGGTATAATAGAGATCTGAGATCATCCCGTATAAGGATCAATGCCCGGCGTTCAAGTATGAATTGCAGAATATACTGTAATTACAGTCGAATATTACAGAGATGCTACGTAATCGGCAATCTTTACAAGCTGACCTTCGTTTTTGCTCGACTGTTCAGCCGCAAGGCATACGATATGGCTTTCGATTGAATCATTTATAGACGAGAGGGCAAATGTGCTTTCTGTGTTTCCGTTGAGCAGATCGATAAGCTCGCGCACAAGCACAAAGTCTCCGCCTCCGTGCCCGAAGGTATCTGTTTCGGCATTGGAATCGATAAGCTCGCTTTCATGTCCGAATACGGTCAGGCGAATTTTGTTGTCCTCCATATAAGCTGTGAGATCGCCTTTGGTTCCCATTACATGGATTCTGCGTCCCCCCTCGGATGTAAATGCACATACGTTGAAGGAAATAGTCAGTTCATCGTCCAGCAGTAGATTTACCACCTGATGATCCGATACATCGTTGTCGCAATGGTAAACGCACTGCGCATACGGACTTGTCTTCAATGTTTCGCGAAGCTTTGCAGCATTCGGTTCAGGTTCGACAACGTCAAGCGGCCAGCCGAATTCACCCTTGTCTGCACGGTTCAGGTAGCAGCATTTGATGCTGTACGGACATTCTTCATATGCGGGGCATGCTTCGGAGCAGCGCTCAGGAGCGCCTTCGGGAGCATTTTCTGCTTTGAAATGAGACAGGAATCCAAATGATGATACGCTTTTACAGTGCTTTCCCGTGAGCCAAAGCAAAATATCCATGTCATGACAGCATTTTTGGAGAAGGATCGGACTTGTGTCCTCTTCGCGTCTCCAATTTCCGCGAACAAAGCTGTGAGCCTGATGCCAAAACATAGTCTGCTCGTTTGCTTGGATAGAGAGAACCTGACCGAGGACACCGGAATCCATAATTTCTTTAACTTTACGGTAGAAAGGAGTGTAACGAAGGACGTGGCAGACTACAACTTCAAGTCCGAGTCTGTTTGCAGTATCCGCGATTTCGCGGCATTCCTTAGGATCGGGAGATGCCGGTTTTTCGAGCAGAAGGTGGTAGCCTTTGTTCAGAGCAGGGATTGCATGACCGTAATGCTGGCGGTCCATTGTGCAGATAAACATAACATCGGCAAGCTTATCCTGCTTCAGCATTTCTTCGGCTGAAGCGAATCGCATGTTTTCGGGAACGCCGTATTTGTCGCAATAGCGGTTAAGCTTTTCGGGAATGATATCAGCAGCGGCAACAATTTCGATTTTATCGCTCATCAGCTTGCAGCAATCGGCGTACGCCGATCCGCGGGAGCCGCATCCTGCGACAGCGACGGTTATTTTTTTCTCAGACATAGTAAATCTCCGTGTTTCAAGACATATTGTGAAGTATATGTGGTTTTTTATGGCTTTGTAAGCAGCGCACGGATGTGCGCCGAAGCATAAATACATACAGATATATTGTATCATTATATTCAATTCATTTCAAGAGAAAAGAGATGATTTTACGTCTATTATTCTATATTTTTGTATCCGAGCATTTTGTCGTATCAATTTTTTGAGTATCATAAATGCAACCGGGTCGGGGTATAGTGAAGAACTAAGCCTAAAAAAGGAGTATAAAAATATTTAAAAATGGATTGCAAAGAATGTGAATATGTGGTATAATAATCAAGCATGAGTGAAAGTTTTGCTTAAGGCAACTGTTTAATAAGGGTGAATAAGCATTCATCTCACAAAAGCGAGCCTGAATATACGGAGAGGTATCGAAGCGGTCATAACGGGGCTGACTCGAAATCTTCTTCGCAGGAAAGAAGCAAAAACGCCGAAAAGCCTTTAACGGCGCGGTTTTCCGCCG
>JAAWQR010000010.1 GCA_022800625.1 Clostridiales bacterium
TATCTCACAAGTTAAGGAAAAGTATCAAGCACATGAAATTTGCATACAAAGTCATTAAGGACACAATTACAGACAGCACTGCTCAAAAACACATTACATATGGTATAGAACTGATAGGCAGCACCGGAATACCAATCAGATCTATTCCGAACATCTTTTTAGATAAAGGTACCGCTGAACATACGGTAAATCTATTTAACAATGCCGAGCTGTCTCCGGAGCATTTTGACGATGCTGTTGAAGATGCTGTTATTGAAATGTATAGTATTTAGAAATTTATAATCTCTCTTGAGGAAGAATTCCTCAAGAGAGATTTCGTTTTTTGATAGTTCAAACACCGCTTTCTCACCATTAGGAAGATATATCATCTCGTATTAGCCGAGATTATCTTATCTCACTAATATTTTCTCGCCTTTACTGCATCGTTATCTATTAATGCTTATCACATTAGATATTACAATACCGGTATGTTTTTTATCGAAAAATATTATTATGGTTTAAAATATATAAACAGAAATAAGGGCATCCTTACCGAATCCTCAAAGAGGAAACAAGGACAACCCTTATCTCAAAAAAACAATATTATGTTTTAATTATTTACAAGCTTCTTCAACTGCAACAGCGCAAGCAACGGTGGCGCCGACCATCGGATTACTGCCCTTCCCTATCTGCTGAATTTTTACTGCTTTTATAATCGTCTCAAATATCGTGAAAAGCCTTGATATACAAGGAATTTAGGCATTATTGAATTTTAATTGTTACTACGTTTATCCTCGTCTATTTTAAGGTATTTCCACAATTGGGGTACTGAACTTGTGAGTTATAATCGAATATAGGAGGTTAATCGAATGTGTAAAATCATATCAGTTATTTCATGTAAAGGCGGAGTTGGAAAAACAACATCACAAATCATAAATCAGCCTACAATTTATGATTTACTGAATGCAGCAATCAGCGAAAAGGAAGATGATGAAATAAAAGCTATGGTTCATGAGATTATTTGCCATTCAACTACGGTAGACATTATTCCATCCACTGCAAAACTTTCATCCCTTGAAACTGTTATCCCAGCTGCAATGTGCCAAGATCGTCTGATTCATTATGTGCTTTCTTTTATCAAAAAGGATTACGACTATATCTTTCTGGATTGTCATCCGGGATTGGATGTGTTCTCTAGAAATGCTTTAGCTGCTGCGGATTCAACGTTAATTCCTGTTGAAGCACATATTCTCAGTAGTGATGGATTGGATCAGATAGAAAAGATGATACGGAGTATCCAACGTCATCTAAACAGCAAGCTGAAAATTGAAGGTGTAATTATCACTAAATTTCAGGGTAATACAAACTACTGTAAACAGATATCGACCTTATAATGCGGGATTTTGGCGATCATATTCATATCTTTGATAGCTATATCAAATACGCGATCAAGGTTGCAGAAGCACCAACGTTTGGTATTTCACTGCATGAATATGCGCCAAACATCGATGCGGCACAGGCGTATGCCAAGATTGCGCGAGAGGTGATGCAGTGTGGCTAAATTAAACTTACAGGAGCAAATCAAGGTAACAAATTACCGAAAGCCGTATGCTGATGAAAACTATGATGACCTTATTCTTACTAACCGGGCGAGCCGATCCTCCGGAAATATATCTTTACTTTCTTTAAATAAACTGATAGAATACAAAGATGAAGCCTTTGAAAAAATTGCCGGCCGGCCGCAGCCATTTCGCTCATATACAAAAAAAGATTTGGATTCGCTTGCGAAAAGCATAGCAGAGTATGGTGTGATTGATCCGATAACGGTAAGACCGATGGGATAGGCAAATACCAGATACTTGCCGGCAGAAATCGAGCAAGGGCTTCTGCACTATGCGGAAAAGCAGACATTCCGGCTATTATTCGCAATGATATTGACGATGTCACCGCAGCTATGATTATGTTGGATACCAATTTGGAGCAAAGACATAACCTGCTTTACAGCGAAAAAGCCTTTGCGTATAAGATGCGCATGGAATTGCAAAATCAGCAAGGCAGTCGGTCAAAAAATTGATACACTAAGTAAGGTTGGTTTTAAGGCAGGTGTTGAGATTTCCTACCTAAAAGAGGAAACGCAAAACTACTTATACCACACTCTTATTTCAAAAGGAATTAAAATGAATCCAACTTATATAAACAAGTTAAGGCAATTAGAAGCAGATAACCCACTTCCTGATGAGGTCATTCTAAGAGTATTCAATACAAAGGTGCTTCCAAACTGCATAACGATAAGTGGCAAAAAGCTTCAAAAATATGCGGATGTTTTATCTGCATCAGAAGATATTGAATCTCTGTTTTTAGAGTTTTTAGAACAGTATAAAAATATAAATAAACATTAACTAAGTGCAATCGTTGCACAAGGTTAATCACCGAGGTAAATTTTATGAAACGAATTTTTATATTATTGTTTTTACTGCTTCTTAGCAGCTGCACTTAACCGAAATTACCTTACATTAAAATTCCTCAAGGAATTAGCGGCATAGGTGAACATAAAATCAATGATTCATCCGAAAATGATTCAATAGCACCTGCAGAAATTGAAAATCCGGCAAGTACAATTAAACAGGATGAAAACAGTGATACAATAGAAACAATGCCGTCAGCAGAGAGTGAAATATCGCCACCGGCACAAACACAGTCGCCACCTGTTTCGGAATCATATAATCCTTCAGCGGTCTCTCCATCTAAACCAGAGAAGGATATTAGCAATCTGCCGGAAGAGCCATCTACGGAACCATTAAAAGGAACGAATAATCCTGTGGTAACAACTAATCCTACGGAGCCAACAGAATCTCCAAAATCTGAAACACAATCAAAACCTTCAATCGATATTAACATATACATAGAGTATGTTATTACATGCATAGAAGAACGGAATTTGACATATGACGCCGGCGCAACAGCATGTTGGGATAATCCAATCATTGTAGGGACAAACGACTCAATCATAAAAAGAGATATAAACCATTTACTTGACTGGTATCAGATACAGGGATTCACAAGATTTGCAGTCTGGGCGGAAGAATGAACAGACGGTAAATATGACTTGTTTATTGGGTACGCATAACTAAAATACAATATAAAATTTTTAAAGCACACTGATATTTTTCGGTGTGCTTTTGTTATTCAAAAAGGAGAAAAATTATGATAAAAGCAATTAAAAAAACGTTTTCGGTACTTCTTGCGTTTCTTATTTGTATAGGAATGCTATCAGGTATACCGTTAAGCGTAAACGCAGCCGAAACCGGACAAATATATTTTGTCGCTATTCCAAGATATAATGATCCCATTCAAGAAGGATGGGGACATCCTGAAATGCCTTTTATTAACGGTTGGCATGCTGAACCGGAACGATTGTTTGAGTCCAAATCGATGGACGGTTTTAACGGAAATACCGCATATTGCATTGAAGTAGGTATCAATTTACATCATGGAGACATTCTGGCCGTTAAAGGTGAAGATTTTTGGGCCGAATATCCGTCTGACCTCAACAGTACAATTGCTCCTAATATTATAAAGTCGTTCATAGGTCGAATTATGCAATATGGTTGGTCCGGACAAAATGATCCAAATTGGAGCACCAGCGATCCGACTGATGTTGAAGAAATGGCAGAGGTCATAGCAACACAGCTGCTTATTTGGGAAACCGTTATTGGTGAAAGGGATATCAGTTTTCATCATGTAGCTGTCCCTGCCGGAACGAACAGAATTCTTGATATCATCGGTGCAGATCATCCCTTGAAAGAACAAATTTACAGACATTATGACGATATTGTAGCAAAGGTACAGAGTCATAGCAAAGTTCCAAGCTTTTGTACAAGAAGCGTCAGCATCGCACAGGAATATGAATTGACATATAACGGATCCGGATACACGGTTACCTTAACCGATGAAAATAATGCTCTCAGCAATTATAATTTTACCTCTTCTACAGACGGTGTTACTTTTTCTGTAAACGGAAATTGTTTGACAGTATATATGAGCGAGGCCCCTGTTGGTACTGTTAAAATAACAGCAAATAAGAAAGATTCGCAAAGATATGGTGTTATCACATGGACTGATGGAATTACCGGGCGAGACAATAACGGACAGTTGCAAGATGTTATAACATACGGTGAAAAAGTAAGTGACCCTGTAAGTGGATTCTTCAATGTAAAAGCCGGCTATGGAAGCGCTAAAATTATAAAGACTTCTGAGGACGGCAAGGTTAGCGGAATATCGTTTCATATATCAGGCAATGGGATTAATAAAACGGTAACGACGAACACATCGGGAGAAATTCAAGTAGATAACTTAACGCCCGGTGTCTATGTAATTACCGAGCAAAACTATGATAAATATGAACCGCAGGAAAGCCGCCGGGTAACTGTTGTCAGCGGCAAAACGGCAACTGTTACCTTCAATAATACGCTGCGCCGCGGTGATTTGACAGTTACTAAGACCGCTGAGGACGACTTAACACAAGGAATGAAATTTCATCTCTATGGTACCTCCCTGTCCGGATCGACAGTGAACGAATATGCCGTTGTTGGTACAGACGGTAAAGCATATTTTCAAGATGTTTTGATCGGCAAAAACTATACGCTGGAGGAGGTTGATACGCCCGATCGATACATTGTTCCCGAAAAGCAAAAGGCAGATATCGAATGGAACAAGGTAACGAATAAAAGTTTTGATAACGAACTTAAACGCGGTGATCTGACGGTTACTAAAACAGCTGAGGATGGATTAACGGAAGGATTGCGATTTCACCTTTACGGAACTTCCTATAGTGGTATTGAGGTAGATGAATATGCGGCCGTTGGTTCTAACGGCAAGGCTTATTTTAAGGACATTCTAATTGGAACAAATTTCACCCTGGAAGAAATTGATGTACCTATAGCGCTGAACCTTTGCTGTCATGGAGTCCATTTCAAAATATCGGCGCTATTTTTACACCGGCAGGCTTCATGCTTACGTTATTTATTGCAATCATATATTGCCTGTTCAATAAAAAGGGCTACAGCCTGCTCTCCGGGTATAAAACGGTGCGGGATAAGGAGCGCGGCATTGAAATATTACCCGAAGGCACACACGGCACTTCTGGTTGGATGAGTAAAAAGGAAATACCCAGCATTCTGGAAATTGGAAGAATGGGATATATGGATGAAACGCTGTTTGGAAAACTTCCGGACGGACAATATGTAGGCATGAAAGACCTGCCCGGTATGTCAAAGAATATCATCGTATACGGCGCACCCGGAACGGGAAAATCCAGAGGCTTTGTGATGCCGTTTGCCATGCAGGCAGTGCGACGTGGGGAAAGCCTGATCATGGTGGATCCGAAGGCAGAGTTTTATGAAATGTATTCGGAATTTTTCAAGGATCAGGATTACACCGTCTGCGCCTACAATCTTCTTGATCTGATTGCCTCGGACGGTTGGAACTGCGTGATGGATACAGCACAGTATATCAACCTCGTGCAGAGCGTTGCGGAAATCATTATACGAAACACTTCATCCGAAAACGACAGGGACGATTTCTGGGCAAAAGCGGAAAAGAATCTGCTGATGGCGCTGCTCCACTATGTACAGACGCTGACCTATCCTGGAACGGACAAGCTTCTGCCGCCGGAGGAACGAAGCCTCGGCACGATTTATAAGATTCTTTCTACCACTTCCGTACAGGAGCTTGACGCCAGATTCCGTGCGCTGCCAAAGGATCATCCAGCGCTGCCGCCTTATGGGATTTTCCGTCAGGCGCATAAACAAATCTGGGGCAATATCGTCATCGGTCTCGGAAACCGGCTGAATGTATTTCAAAACAAATTGGTTGACTCGATTACCAAGCACAGTGAAATTGATCTGACCTTACCGGGTAAACAAAAATGCGCTTACTTCTGTATTATCTCGGATCAGGACAGTTCGCTGGAGTTTTTATCCTCCATGTTTTTTTCACTGCTGTTCGTCAAGCTATTTGACTTTGCCCGCAGAAGACTGCCGGTATGCGTTAATGTGCTGATGGACGAATACTGCAATATCAATCTGCTGGAGAGCAAAAAAATCTTTTCCGTTGCCCGGTCCCGAAATATCAATATTCAAGCTGTGGTGCAGAGTATCTCTCAGTTATCCAATCGTTATCCGAAAAATGAATGGCAGGAAATCGTCGGTATGGATACAACGGCGATTACCCTGAAAAACAAGGATACCGGCGAGATGGAAAAGAAAGAAATCAACTGTCTTGTCATTATAGGATACCGGGTTAAGGTACTCATACCGGAACAGGAAATCTGGTATGATGAAGCAACCAAATGACCGACGCATGTTCTTCGTTCTATGGCAGGTTCGGTGATTGATTATGTGATCACCGGCATTGACCGCGGGGGAGACTGCTGTACGGCGTCTCGGCGCATGGCATTGCATATCCGTCGCCGATCCTTTCTTCGTCTGACGCCGGAAACCGGCAGAAAGATTTCGGCAAAAATCCTTGCCGTGGGAAGAACCCATCTTTTGTGCAGTGCAGGCGGCTTTGATATCACGCTCTCCCAGCGGGATCTCTCCTATGCCATGATTCCGGATTTGCGGGAAAAGTACCGTCCCGGCGAGGCCTATACGGCGATTATCAAGGAATACGATGCGGAAAAGGCGCAGCTTGGGATATCCGTTAAGGAGGCGGAACATCACCCTTTTGACGGCGCCGATACCCGTCACCCTCTTCGCAGCAGGCGGGCGTCCGTTATTTCGGGAAAATACAAAGGCGGCGTGTTCTGCAAGCTGGAGGAAAATCTGGATTGCCTGTGTACATATTCTCCGAACCAGTATGACGAGGACTTTCACATCGGCGATCAGGTGATCGTGGCGATTTCCAAGTTTAACTACACAAAGAAATTGATCTATGGGAAAATCGTTGCGAAATGGTAAAAAGGCAGGCAGGACATTCACAAAGATATCCTGCCTGTTTATCATACAACTAACTGCCTGAAAAAACTGAAGAGCACTTTTCTTCAAACTAACTTTTTCATTTAAGATTACATAGTTTGTTTGAGTTATGGCACTGCTCGATATATTGATGTGTGTGCAGTTGTTGTAGAATTGTCAAATTTGATATTAAAAACTGTGTTTATATAATTATACGATATATAATGTCGTATGTCAATACATGTTGAGCTTTTAATATCCTATAAATGATATTTGCATGACATATAATATCTTATATAAACTAAAAGGGGATATTCTATGTACGAAGAAATGTTTGCTGAAAGGCTTGCTAAGCTAAGAACTATCAAAGGTGTATCAGCCAGAGAAATGAGCCTTGCTATAGGCCAAAATGAAAGCTACATTAACAGAATTGAAAGCAAAGCTGTTTATCCGTCTATGCAAGTGTTCTTCTATATCTGCGAATATTTGCAAATATCCCCGGCAGAATTCTTTTGTGAGGATAATCCTAATCCCAAAGAACTGAATGATATTTTAAAGGATCTCAAATCGTTAAATTATGAAAAGCGCATGCACATTCATGAAGTAATCAAGGATTTGATAAAATAAGACAGTTGTCAAATTATGTTTAAGAGAAAGATGGTACGGCATACTTTTTGTATGCCGTACCATCTTTTCTATTTTTGTGCAAATATGCAATACTTATAATTATTGCTTTTTACTCTACATTACCGCCGGCCGATACAGGATAATCATTTTCGTTAATTCTTACGTTAATTGTTGAATCCTTTCCATTTTCTGATATCGGTATTTCAAAAGATTCAACATATTCGAGAAAAGCGACTCGATAGATGCCGTCTGCTTCATCAAATGCATACTCAATTCGCAATACGCCATCTGTAAGCAAATGATAAGAATTGAACGGTTCTGTATATTCTCGATCCGTTCCAATTTCCGGATTAACCATTGAATCCACTGCGTGCACTTCGGAGATAGACGACCCCACCTTTATTGCAGAAAAATCATTATATTGCAAAGTATTTTTTATAAAAAATGCTTTGCCCTCTAACCACCATGTTTCTGTATCCTCTTGAACGCCCTCTCTTTTATCATCAAGTTTTCTAAAGAAAAGATACATAAAACGGAGTTCGTTATTTCTGTCTGTTGTTTTATAAACCGTATAGATCGTATCCTCATCAATTTGGTTTATATATTCAATAGGATACAAATCGTTGATATTATATAAAGAACGCGGGGCGATATTAAAATTTAGAATATCTCCATATCCACCTATGCGCAAATCTCGTTTTATTTCTAAACCAGAATGCACTGTTTGAATATCTTGAATCGTGAGAGCTGATGTTTTAATGTTCGCTATCATTTCTGATACAGCACCTGCTTTTACGACACCAAAATCGCTTTGATGAATTTGACCGGAAACCGCTTCGGATAGCTTGTTCTCAACCGGCGTCTTACTGAGTGTGCCTTTTTGATCAACAAAAGCATATATGGCGACAGTCATAAGCACGACTAATATAACTGCAAGAAAAATCATAAATATAGTTTTTTTCATTTTATTTTATCCCTTCATAATTATGTTGTGATTATTATTCAGATACACGATAATAGCGAATCGGACTGTTATAAAACTGACTAAAATCTCCCAATGCCCATCCTGATGATGAATCTGTTGTTGGCATGTCATTTCCAAGAGATTCAGAGCGCTTTTGTCCATGCTTATTAGCCCATTCTCCGGTATTTGTTCGATACCAATAGTGATAATCATAATCCGCCCAAGCAAATCCATAATCTAAATCATAATAAGATTTATAGCCAATCCGCATACAAACAATCCATTGATTGATATTCAAAGGTTCAAGCGATGAGAGAGAATCAGAAGCAGTCCACTTACCAGGAAAATATTTATCTAAAAAGCCAGAACCCCTTCTTTCCATCGCTTCCTTTGTTCGTTCATATACATCTTCCATTTTTCGGCCTGGACTCGTCCAAAAATCATGATCTTCTTGCGTATACCAATCAGTAGGTTTATTGCCTGTAAAAAACGCATATCCCAGACAATTTATTTCTTTACTATCTTCCTGTACATAAGGCTTCACTCCATAAAACTTTTTTGTAGTAACAGAGATTGTTGCACTTGCTGATGACCATGCTCCTGACCAAGCTGTGACGCCTCTTTCACTGTATACTCGGAATTCATATACAGTATTTGCGTCAAGATTATTTGCCTTAAACTCCTTGGAAGTCGATGTTCCCATGTTTATCCAACTTCCACCGCTTTTTCGATACTGAATTAACCATCTGTCTGCACCATGAGGTGTAACTGTGTTCCATGTCAGTTTTACCGAATTCTCTGTTATATCGCTGGCAGATAATCCCGTCGGCTGTGCCGGCAATGTGGTAGCTGATACTATATCACTAACCGGAGACAAAGTCCCATCCCACGCTATAGGACCTGCTTCACTATATACTCGGAATTCATAAGCCGTGCCAGCCGAAAGTCCTTTTACCGTATAGCCTTTAGATGTCGAAATACCTATATTTGTCCAACTGCCTCCTGCCTTACGGTATTGAATTAGCCATCTATCTGCGCCATGATTATCGACTGTACTCCATGATAGATATAATGAATTAGCTGTAATTCCACTAATTGTTAGCCCCGTTGGCTGTGCAGGAAGCGTACTAACAGTAACCGTGTTATTACTCATAGGAGAGCCTGTCAGACTTCCATCTGCATTATCTCTTTCGGCATATACTCGGAACTCATATTTTGTGTTTGGCGTAAGTCCATTATCAATATATCCCGGCCATCTTGACGTAGACCAATATGACCATGTTCCATCATTTACACGGCATTGAATTACCCATCTATCACATCCGTGAGGCTCAGCTGTACTCCATGTAATATGTACTCTATTATCTGTGCAGCTAACTAGGGTTATATCTGTTGGTTGAGCCGGAAGTGTTTTAGCAGAAACAGTATTGCTAACCCAAGATCTTGTCTTAGTTCCATCTGCATTATCCCGCTCAGCATATACTCGAAACTCGTAAGTTGCGCTAGCATCAAGTCCGGACGCAGAATACCCCGGATAGTTAGTTGTTGAACGTTCATACCAAGTACCACTATTTTTACGGCATTCTATAACCCACCTATCACATCCATGAGGATCAGCGCTATTCCATGTAAGATTAATTCGGTTGTCTGTATAGCTACTTACGGTTACATTTGTAGGTTGAGCAGGAAGTAATTTAACAGAAACTGTGTTACTAACCAAGGATTTTGTTCCGTTCCAAGCTGAATTTCCCGCTTCACTATACACTCGGAATTCGTAAGTTGCACTAGCTTCAAGTCCGGACGCAGAATACCCCGGATAGGTGGTTGTATTACGATTTTCCCATGCCCCACCATTCTTGCGGCACTGAATCAGCCAGCGGTCAGCACCGTGCGGTGAAGCAGTTTCCCATGTAAGTCTAACAGTGCTGTCCGTATACTCGGCCACCTTTACATTTGTTGGCTGTGCAGGAAGTGTTTTGGCCGTTGTTATATTACTTGCAGCTGACCATGTTCCGGACCAAGCAGGGCTTCCCGTTTCACTATATACACGAAATTCATACTCCGTTGTAGCATCTAATCCTGATACTGTATAATATAAGGATGTGCTTGTGCCTTTATTAATCCATGTATCTGCATTTTTTCTACGATATTGAATCAACCAACGATCAGCGTTGTGCGGTGCAGAAATACTCCATGTTAATTTTACGGAATTACCTGTAATATTGCTTGCCGCCAGATTTGTAGGCTGTTTCGGACTTTTACTTGATATATTTACACTGTAATTGCCTGTACCTGAGCCAGTACATCCCGCTACGATATAATATTTTTGCCCGGCAGTAAGCATATAAGTCATACTGAAATTGCTGGTACCGGCATTATCGTCATTAGATATAAGATATTTTCCTGATGAATCATACAGCCATCCGTATGGATCTCCTGTGGTTGCCGAACTTACAATAGTATATGAACCGGATTTACTCGGAGTGAAAGAAAAATATTTACGTCCATAAGCAGACGCAATATTTGCAGTCCCTGCTGACGTTGTAGAAATTGTTGATGATGTTACATTGGCTAAAGAAGTGCTTTTATATACTTTAAGAGCATAACCTCCTGTCTTAGTACCATAGCATCCTGCTTCAAAATAATACTTTTGATTAGCATGTAAGTGGTAGATTACCCTAAAATTGCTGCTGCCGGCTTTATCATCATCTTGTACTAATTTTACCTTAGATGAATTATATAAAGCACCCAGCGGGTCATAAGAACCGTTATCACGGCTCTCAAATGTATAAAAACCTGTTTCCGTCGGAGTAAAGGAGTAATACAGCTTACTGCCCGATGTAGGAATAGAAACTATTTTCGCCGAATTAAGTGACATAGTCGTTGCAGTATCAAATGAAGTGTTTTTCGGTGAACTTGTCCAATTAACTACAATTTTGGGTTTATTAGTTGGATCTTTTGTAGAAGCAAACGATTGATATACCGGATCATTCCCCGAGCCTTCATACTGATTTCTCAATACAATACTTCCACAATTATGATATCTTGCCTGCGTTATTTCAAATTCAACCCATTGCGCCGTTACAGCAGGCACTGTGATACTATTCCACATACTGCCCGCAGCATTGTACTGAGCTTCTGTAAATTTGGTGGTACTGTATGTCCAATCCAAAGAGGACGATGTATTGCACGGATATACTTTGACTTGAGTGTCTACTATACTTGTACCTCTGCTATACATAATAAGTTTTATGCTTTGGACTGATGTATCACCAAGACCATATGGAGCTAATCCTTTAAATATTGCATTATTCAACAACCCAGGGAATTTGATAAAAGTACGCATATCATTCTTTTCTCTGTTATGATTGCCGACACCGTCATTCACACTGTCATTTATAACAGAACCGTTTGAACGTACCGAAATATCCATGATGTTGTTATTAGCAGATAGTACTTCAAAAGACGGATCGACAACGACAGGATACCGCGTATTTTCATCAATCAGAAAATTTTCATCGACTATTATGGTAAGAAGATATTCCTCGTTTTCTGTAATCGTATCAACCTGATACCGATGATCATATTCCGTACTTAATTCTGTGCCGCCATTGCTGTATACAAGAAGTTCACCCATATTGACAACCTTTTCAGAGGTTTCAGGATCAATAAGGTAATATATATTATCCTCGCCAATAAGCTGCAAGCCGTTTGTTTTCAGACTGAAAATAAATTCATTTGTACCATCATAAGAGTCTAATACAATGTCCTCTTTAAAACCATTTAAAGTCGGCTGATACCGGAGAGTTGTCTCGCTGCCGAATACAGAGGCATAATCAATCACATCTTTGGTGGCCATATCATCAGATTTCTGCATTTGTTTCTTGACTGGCTCTGCCGTTTGCGCAGTTACTTCTTTTACAGCGTTTGACATTCCGCTATCGGCAAGCGTTGATGAAAGAGGTAATGCTTTTGTCACGAGCTTTTTGGACGCTGCGGGTGTCAGCTCGATATTGATATTGTTTTTCTCCAAAACAATACCGGTGTCGGTATCAAGTGACTTAGGGAAATACACACGCACATCATTGTCTGCATTGGTATAGCTATAGTCATCTTGATAGTCTGTATTGTCAATGCGATCAATTAACTGTGTTTTCTTATCGTGTACGATGCCCACCTCGTCTGTATATTTAACGGGTTCTGAAAAAATATAGGTCGTGTTAGTTCCATCAAGGTTTTGCAAAGCGATAGAATTCAGGTCTTGTTCAAGTTCAACTGCACGGCTTACATGACCGTTCGCCTCAATGTCGCTGCGACTGATTAATTCCGGACGTTCTATTTCAGAAAGCAAAACTTGTTTATCAGATTCAATAAAATTGTCCTTACTGAGATTGTTTACTTCTTCATATGTATCTTTACTTGATTGGTCAAATTGATCCTGTTGAATAGTGTTGGTATCTGTGGCCAATATACTCATAGGCAGGATAGTCAGAAGCATGAGTATAGTCAATATCATTGATAAAACACGTATGCTTCTTTTTTGATTCTTTTTCATTAAATTGTCTTTCTTTTTCAATTAGAAAATAATTTTAGATACCTAAATTTTTTATAACAATAAAAATATCACATTAAACTCACTCCTTTCACAGTGAAGAAAATATCAGTATCTTTTTCCCTTCATAATAAGTAATGCACCGTTTTTGTGAAAATAGCAGGTTAATAAAAAATTTTTTAATTCTTTTTATAGCAGAAGCAATGTAGTTTTATATTGACAATAAGCATAGTATATAGTACAATATAAGTGTTATTAGGTATGAGTAATTGTCTCGCTCGACGGGACTTTGGTATGAGATACATGGTCGGAATTATCTTTACAGATGATTCCGGCCTTTTCTATTTTTACAGCAACAAATCCAAGCGTACAATAAAAGACGCGTCATTTCGGAAATTGAAGTGACGTGTCTTTTTGTATATAGATATTAAACAAATGAAAGGACTGATGTATAAATTGTCAACCCCACCTCTTATTCGTGTATCCTGCTATGACGGAAAGAAAAAGATTGGACTTACGAACTATTCCGACATGGTGATATACGATAAAGAACAAACTCTTGTGGCGATCCAGATCGGTGGCTATCCTGAAACGGTTCAGGCAATGAGTACCGCTATTCTCGGAGGCTGCGAACTGGAGCTTACTGGCTCAAAAGAAACCATTCGCGTGAACTCTAAAGGACAGCATAGCTTTGACTATAAAATCACCCACGATGGTGTGTATGCAGAAGCTATGCATTATCTGCGTGACGATTCACTACAGTCATTAACCATTGGAGAAGAGAATGAAAGGAGCGATAAAGAAACCGTTGAATTAAAACGCAACCTGTATTTTTTCTGCAAAAACAGAGACGAGCTTTTTTTCGAACTTGATAGAAAGCTGGCGATACCTCTGATACCAGAATTCAAGGAGTATTTTATCTCCGAACTTCAAAAAAGAAATTTGCTAAATCCTCTGCGAGTATGCTGCATCGGTCGAAAATTTGAAGGATGGCATATGTGCGTATCAAAGGAGGAAAGTGAAATTGCTGCTGTTTTAGAGGATGGACTGAAAACCGGAAAAATTGCTATTCCTGGCGGCGATCCGCAAACAGAGCAAATATTTTCGGATATAAACTCATTTACCGAGTATTTACATGAATTCGGAGCAAAAATAGCCGACAGGATCAAACGCTGTTTTCCTCCCGTATATAACCCAGCGGAAGAATCCGTTTCAGAACAGCTTCTTGAAGTCAACCGCTATGTAATGGAGAAAGCCGGATATTCGCCCAGTTAGGCGCGGCAAAAGCGCTGAAACGACAGTTGGAGAAGGACAAAATGGCTTTGCTTGTTGCAGAATGCGGAACCGGAAAAACAAAGATCGGCAGTGCCGTCCTCTACGCCTATCAGTACAGCGATCCATGCCGACAAACCTATCGGAAAGCGTTCAATGTGGTAATATGTCCGTCGCACATTACAGAAAAATGGGTGCGTGAATTGCACGAAACTATTCCCGGATGCCTTGCGCAGCATGTGGAAAGCATGTCGGATATCGACCGTCTGTATGACCTGTATCAAAAGGAAAACAAGACGGTTTACTGCATTTTGTCCAAGGAAACCGCGCGCAACGGCTATATGACAATGCCTTGTGTATCCTGGAACCGTATCAAAAAAGGATTTCTATGTCCCAAATGCGGGAAGGTACAGGAAATGACCGTCTTTGATGAAGATTCCTCCTATACCGTAAATGCAGACGCAGCCTTTTTCCGGAATGAAAACAGCAAAAACCACAAATGTCAGTTTTGCGAAGAACCTCTATGGGGGATACTTAACCCGGACAATCTGGATCCCAAACGCAATGAATGGGTGCGGATCGGCGGCTACGGCTTCGTACACAGACGCTTTGCGGCAAATGCTGTATTAGAATGCAAAAATAAAGAACACCGCAGTAAAATTGAAAAGGTTTTCAATAATCCGAATGGGGTGTTCCCGGCGAGAGGCGCCTACAGCCGTTATCCCTTATCCGCCTATATCAAGCGAAAGATACGGCATATTGATGCTTTGCTGGTTGATGAACTCCATCAGTATTCCGGAGAAAGCGCGCAGGGACAGTCTATGGCGGAGCTTGCAGGTATTGCCGATAAAGTGATCGGTATGACAGCTACGCTTATTAACGGCTATGCAAAAGGCATCTTCTATCTGCTGTTTCGGTTGAAGTCGCATTTAATGTTACTCGATAATCAGGAATATAGAAATGCCGGACAGTTTTGCTCTCGGTACCCTGTAAATACTCCCTTGCTTCTTTTCTTCGATAGCCGTGACTTAATATAAAGGGAAATGCGCCGATCTCCAAATAGAGGTTAAACTTTTCCGTATTGCTCATTTTGCTGTCGCTAATTCCATAACAAAATTCTTTGAAAGATAACGGAAGCATAGAAAGTTCAATATACCGCCCTGAAAGCTGCGTTGCTAATTCCCCGGAAAGGAAATAGGCGTTGGAACCTGTGATATAAACATCGCAGTTCTTTTTTATAAACAAACTGTCTACGGCTTTTTCATATTCCGCAACATGCTGAATTTCATCGAGGAAAATGTAATTTATTTTATCCGGAAGAAGCTGCTCTTTAATGTGATTATATAAAGCGCGGTAATCCAGTAAATCCTCGTACTCTACATCTTCAAAATTAATCATGATAATCTGTGAAGGATCCACGCCATTTGTCAGTAGATAATCTCTGTATAATTCAAACAAAGTGGATTTACCGCATCGACGTACGCCCGTCACCACCTTGATGATCTGCTCGTCTTTATGACGTATTAAAAAGTCCAAATACTGTTTTCTTTGAATCTGTACCATTCCACTTACCTCCTTATGCAGTATATGTATTATACTCCTTGTTTATTCAAAAGTTAACTATAGTTAGGAATGCAATCCTAACTTTTCATTCTAACATTGCTTTTAAGAGTGGATTCCAAAGTGTTCCATACAACAAAGCGAGGGGCGCGGCTCAACCCCTTAAACCGCGCCCCTCTAAAAAGGACTTGTCTATAGTATACACATATCCATATCGCTTGTCAAATGTTAGAGGCGGTTTTTAGGAAAATATTTTTGTACGGAAAATTTTAAAACAATACGAATATCTGTTACAGCAACCACAGCAGTCCCTCTGTTCAATAGACATAGCCAGACTTTTTCATTATGATCGCTCGTCCAGATCAGTTTGCTTCTTCCTCCCGAACGATGAGACAACCGGGAGTATATAAATATCTCCCGATTGTCCATCTTCTTTTGCAGAATACAATGAATTGTTTAATCTTTGTCCATACTATTCATTTCGCTTCGCGGATATACTATACAAATCCATCCATAATCATAGTTTTCGACTGTGGCACCGGATTCTTTAGCTTTTTTTATATCCATTTGGGTCTTTGTCATTAGTTCCTCATCCTTTATCAAACGGACATGACCGGATTTCGCATAAAAGCCTAATGATTTTCGTCCCCAAAATGTTGGATGATACTTTTGATAGAAAGAATCCAAAAATTGAAATTCCTCATCCGTAGTATATTTCTTAAAACCTTTATAGTTTACAAAATCAGAATCTCCTGTTTTCTCATAGTAGCTATCCCACATCGTGTGATTCTTAAACCTGTCTACATAATCATTAAAATCTTTAATATTGTGCTCAAACAATTCTATTATAGTATCGTTTGTATCATATATATAAAGATCCTGATACCGACTTTTATGAAATTGGATTCCGCCAATAATTAAAATTATCACTATAAGAACTATTAACGTAAAAATCACCTTATGTTTTTTTATCATGGTAACATTCCATTAAAACCAATCTTTGCATCTGGATAATCAGCAAAGAAAAGCTTAACTCCTTTCATGACATCTTCACTGTCGCCTGGATTATCGCCATAGTTATCAGCCTTTTGAATTTCTCCGTTAATTATTTCCCATATTTTCCCTTTCTGTAGGTATGTGGCTACTCCACCACCCCACCGAAGTGTTGTGTCTCCAATTCCCATAGCGCTGCCTAAATAACCATATGTGATATTACCAAGGTTATCTCTATAAACAAGTTCTCCGCGAAATAGAAAAGCCTCGTTCAAATCATCGTGACCAGGATAATAATATGGCATCGTAATTTCAGTTCCAAATTGCTGTCGCCAAGGATCATCAAGTTTAACATCCCAAGGTCCACCAGTTTTCACTTCATCATAGAAAAACCAAAGATTCCCCATGATATGTGCAAAATAATCATCAAAACCAGGTGTATAAAGATTTAACCAACCCCACAGCACAACGCTAGAATTTTCGATATAATCTTCATATGGTTGAATCCTGTGACTTTCAAAATTAGGCAATACTTCATTGATTCGATTCATTATAACATCTGTATAGTCAAGATACCACTTTCCTTCGTATAATCCAGGTCTTATTCCTGCCTTGAAATCTGAAGGACTTATTTGCGGTGGAACGGAAACTCCACCACGTTCCGCGCTAAGTCCAAAGGGATCGACAAATGAGATCGGATTCCCATTAACGAATGTATACAGGTTTAAGCTCGTCGAATCGGCTATACTACCATCTATTATATCAGCATTCATGAACCGTTTCAAGTGCGGATTGTAAAATCTTGTACGCATGTACAACAGTCCGTTCGGATCCGTCAACACTCCGTACTGTCCGTTGTACCCGAAGATCAGTGCACTGTCGCCTGTCCGCTCTGATACACTTCCGTATGCGTCATACTTCAACGTATCCGTCACGTTTCCATCGATGTCCGTTACAGCTACCACACTGCCGCGGTAGTCATAGTGATATACCTGATACAGACAGATTGGAGAAATCGAGACGGAAAATAGCTTATCAAGTATTGATGTTCTTGTTGACATTTCAAATATACTGAATATTCCGATAGATCTTTTGTTTACAGGCTGCGACAGAAAATTTTTAGTTTACGCCATAGATGATTATTTGAATTTAATTGACAAGAACAAATCCGACTCTACATTAAGTGAAATAATGAATTTAATGGAATAAAAAATGAATTTTAAATATACTAAACTGAAAAAAGCGAGAAAACCATTAAGTACACAGGCTAAATTTTCTGATCTAATTGATGTTTCAGAAGAACACTATGTTAAAATTGAAAATGGATACAGCAATCCTTCTGTTCCAGTATTATTAAAAATATGCGAAACGGTTAATATACCAGCTCAGTATTTTTTCACATCAGGCGAATCTTTTTTGACCCAAGAACAGATTGATATACTGATGGATTACAGTGACAAACATTTAAAAACAATTTTAAACGTATTAAAAGATTTGTATGAGGGAATTGCTTAAGCTATATTTATTTTGTGCAATATAATTAAATTAATTATAAAATCGAAAGAACCGTCTGTTATTACAGGCGGTTTTATGTTATCTGTTTGATTTTATTATATACTCCTGTAGTGAGCTACCATATTATTCTTATAGGGAAAATTACGATATATTTTTACAAAAAACACCTTTAATACTATTGAAAATTATGGTACAATTTCCTATAGTATATATATGGTGCTTTATACATTTTACAGGAGGTCTTATATGGTCAATAACGATGAATATATGAACATTGTGAATCAATACAAAAAACCTCTTTTCAAATATTGTTTTTATCGGCTCATGAATAACACAACATTGGCACAGGAAACTTTAGATGATATCTTTTACGTATTATATAAAAAGTGGGATAACCTCGATCTAAATGGAAATATTAGAGCTTATTTATATAAAGTGGCGGATAATTGCATTAAGCATAATTTAACTCGTTTTAACCGATATTATAAATATAACGAATCATTAGAAGAAGCGGTTGAAAATCGCAAATTAAACAGCGTTTATTGCCTTGATGACTATTTTAATGATCCTGCGTTTGATGAAGCAATATATATTGAAAAGATAAAACAAATCTTACCGAAAGAATATCAAAAAATTTTTGTTTATCGATATGTAGAAAAGAAAACTCTAATCGAAACAGCCAATCTTATTGGCATATCCTATTCATCATTACGATTAAGAATTAAAAAAGTAGATGCCATAATAAGGGATATAATAAAAAATATTTTCAATTAATTTTTGTAATTTCCGCTAATATTAAAAAAACATAGCATTACTAATAATGAGGTGATGCAAATGAATGTGAAATGAAGAAAGGTGCTTTGTATGAATGATAAATTAGAAAAAAAGCTCTTACAATATGAAAAAAGCGCCCCGATATCAAACGATGACGAATTAATAAAAGCGATTGAAAATATAATAAACAGTGAAGAATCCCTACCTTACGAGGAAAGAGATTTTGATTTGGTTGAAGAAGCAATCGATACTGTTTTGTCGCTTAAAGGTATTGATATCCGGTCGTTAGAAGAATGCACTGACAATTTAACAGATGACTACGTTTGCAGAATGGATGCCAAAAAAATTAAAAGCATCAAAAAATCCACCTTTAAATCTATTAAATTAAGATGGATAATTCCCGTTGCTGCTCTTCTGTCCTTGCTTGCCATTACTGCCGGAGCTTATGTATTTGGTTATAATCTTATCGACATGACCAAAGAAGCTATCATGCAGTTGGTAGAAAAAACATCGTATAAAGAAGGTGATCACGAATTTATAATTACAAAAGATTACAAAGAATATAATTCTTTATCGGATTATTTAAAAAATGAAAAGACAAGTAACTTGCTTCTCCCTTATGATCTACCGGAAAATTGTAATATTAAAAATATTTGTGTAGAGGAATATGGAGACTATCAAGCGATAACTTTGAAACTCACTATATCAGACGAAGATTTTGAACACAGTTTGATTATAGAAACACCCTATATAGGCGAAAACAATTTAAATCAAGAATTGCAGCAAGAAATTGGGAACTATCATGTTAATTATAGTCAATATGATGATAAGCATCAAGGTGAATTTATATATAATGAAAACCACTATATAATTGTTTCATCTTCATATGACAATCTAAAAATAATTATTGAAAGTTTAAGGAGTAAGTAAAAATGAAAAAAATAATATCTTTAGTTTCTGCTATATGTATGATAGTTACAGGCGCAGCAATAGGCGGCTCTGCCGCTGAGTTTGTAGATTCAAATACAAATACTTTTTATTACGGAAATAAAGAAGTTTCCATAAGCGATGAGAATATCAGTCAAGAAAAAATGCAGTTTATTGCCGATTATATTATTGGAGAATCCATTACTAATGTACATGAAAATAGTGTATCTCCCTGTGGCATAGCATGTATTTTTGGACACAAAATAGAAACTACTACTGCTACAGAAACTGAACACAATGCGTATTCTTCTTCTCCAAAATGTTTAGTAAAAAAATATAAAATTGAATACTGCACCCGTTCTTCCTGCGATTACATAAAAAAGGAACTGATTAGTTCCTACAGAACCGCTGTTTGTCACGGATAAATATAATACAATAAAAGAAACCGCTATAAATTCTAACGAATTTATAGCGGTTTCTTTTAAAATACAAATTAAAATCTTTTTTTCTAAAATCCGCTAATTTTTATATTTTAAAGCAATACTTATATAAACATAAAAATATGTAAAGTTAATTTAAAAGATAAAAATATATTTTCAGCTCCTTACATAAATCAAATAAATGCGAGTAGCGAATTTCAATAATATTATACTTAAATTAAAATTATATCATACCTGAACAATCTATTATTTTAATAGCGCGCACAAAATTAGAGCTAACCTCCGATTTTGTGCGCTTTTTATTATATCTTTCATCCAAACTGCTATTAGGTGGTGAGCAAATGCAAAGAAAATTTTTATAGCAAGGTTCCTATTTTCAGCTTTTTTCTCCTTGTTGTCCTTATGAAAGGACACAGGTGAAAATTTATGAGCAGTCAACCGTTTTCTATTTTTGATATTGATAATGATTTAATTCATTTTGCAGATATGTATTTGAAAAATTCATTATTAACGCTAAGCGACACTATTATCATGAAAAAACACAAATGAAAAAACATGGTATCGTTTTAGTGGATTTAGAAACTCTCTCAGAAACATTAGGAGCAGAAGACGAAGATTTTGAAACTGTTTTATGTCAACATATTGAGGTAAGTGGCCTTCAAATTCCTGTATATAATCAAGAACTTGCAATAGCATTATTGGAACTTACGGACATGCAGCGTTCTATATTACTACAGAATGTTGTATTAAATATCACTTTAAAAAAGATCGCTTGTGAACTAAAAATCAGTGAACGAATGGCAAGAAAACATAAACATAATGCCATTGAATCAATTAGAAGGAGAATGAAAAGACGATGAAGTATAAAGAAAGGCGAAAAAAGATTATACTCCCTCCGGCGGATATTATTCTTGAATTACTTAATGATGAGCCACAAAATGACATTCATCTTTTAGAATTTTATAATGGATATATTCACGCCGCGGCAACAGAATCTCTTTATACCGTTGATGGATTAAAAGCTGGCTATCATATTAACGAAGATTTGGTACAAGAAATAAGAATCGAATTTCTGAAAAGTCTCTCTGCATTGCGCAGTACCAGCATTGGGATATTATAAACTAAAATCATTATCGCCAGCTGTTTTGCAGTCTTTTCTAAACGAAAAATTTAATGCAGGATATAGTCGAAATACTTTAACAACGTTAAAGAGCATTTTATCTGGTTGTCTGAATTATGCTGTAGAGCCGCTAAAATTGATCCAAACGAGTCCGATTCTAATGGTAAAATTACCATCTCCAAGAGCAACCCCCAAAACACCCACGCGAAAAAAGGAGCGTGAGATCGTAACATTAGAAGCTTGGGAGAGAATCATTACTCGCTTTCCATATGGACACTCCTGCTACATTCCATTGATGCTAGCTTATCGGTGTGGATTAAGATTAGGAGAAGCTTATGCTGTCATGTGGGACGATATAGATTTTGAAAACGGAATTTTAAAAGTTAAAAGACAGGTACAAAACATTGATGGTTTTTGGATTTTTTGTAATCCGAAATATGATTCTTTCCGTGATATAAGATTAGATAATTTTATGTTGGAAATTTTGCAAAAAACAAAAAGACAGCAGGATAGAGCACGCTTATACTACGATGAATACTATACGCGTTTATACGAAAATTCAGAACATCAAATTGTTAGCGAAGGAGATGAGACTTGCGAGGAGATACGATTGATAAATGTTCGTGAAAATGGAACATACATACAACCCCGCACAATGCAGCATTGCAGCCGAGTCATTCATTATGAGTTAGGTTATATGAATTTTGATTTTCATTCACTCCGGCACACGCATACAACAATGCTGTTGGAAAATGAGGCAAATATAAAAGATGTTCAACATCGTTTGGGACATAAAAATATTCAAGTTACATTAGAAATCTATGCACACTTAACTGAAAGAATGCAAGATCGATCGGTTGAGATTTTGAATCAACTCCCAGTTGATAATACTTGTACCCCAAATTTACCCGAAAAGGGTACAGAAACAGTCAATTTTACCCCCAAATCAGCACGGCTTTTACCCCAAAAACCCAATGAAATCAAGGGTTTACAGCAACGAGAATTTGAAGTTGGGGTACAAAGCATAATTTTTTACCCGATAAAACAACTTTGGAAAGCAAAAAAAGAGCCACAAATTAGCAGCTCTTTTTTGAAATAAATTCAGTATTTACAAGGGTTTTCAGCCTTATTTACAAGCTTCTTCAACTGCAACAGCGCAAGCAACGGTAGCGCCAACCATGGGGTTGTTGCCCATACCGATAAGTCCCATCATCTCAACGTGAGCCGGAACTGAAGACGAACCTGCAAACTGAGCATCAGAGTGCATACGTCCCATAGTATCCGTCATGCCGTAGCTTGAAGGTCCTGCAGCCATGTTGTCGGGGTGAAGTGTACGTCCCGTACCGCCGCCGGAAGCAACTGAGAAGTACTTTCTGCCGTTCTCAATGCACCACTTCTTGTATGTACCTGCAACAGGATGCTGGAATCTTGTCGGGTTTGTAGAGTTACCTGTGATAGATACGCCTACATTCTCATGCTGCATGATAGCAACGCCTTCGCAAACATCGTCAGCACCGTAGCACTTTACGTCAGCTCTCGGACCATTTGAATAAGCGTGCTCTTCCACAACCGTGAGTTTCTCTGTAAAGTGATCAAATTCAGTCTTTACATATGTAAAGCCGTTAATTCTGGAAATGATAAACGCAGCGTCCTTTCCGAGACCGTTCAGGATAACGCGAAGCGGCTTTGTTCTTACCTTGTTAGCGTTAAGAGCGATCTTAATCGCACCCTCAGCGGCAGCGAATGACTCGTGACCTGCAAGGAAGCAGAAGCAATCTGTCTCTTCTGAGAGAAGCATTGCGCCGAGGTTACCGTGTCCGAGACCGACCTTACGGTTTTCGGCAACAGAACCGGGAATGCAAAATGCCTGAAGTCCGATACCGATAGCGGCAGCAGCGTCGCTTGCCTTTGTAGCGCCCTTCTTGATTGCGATAGCACAACCTACAGTATACGCCCATACAGCGTTCTCAAAACAGATAGGCTGAGTCTCTCTTACTATCTTGTCGCAGTCGATGCCTGCGGCAAGAGTGATATCGCGGCACTCTTCGATAGAGGAAATACCGTACTCGGCAAGAACGCCGTTGATTTTGTCTACTCTTCTTTCATAGCTTTCAAATAATGCCATTATACCGTACCTCCTTATTATTCATGACGGGGATCGATGTACTTAGCTGCGTCATCGAATCTGCCGTAGGTTCCCATAGCCTTCTTGTAAGCTTCGCCGGGTTCCATGCCTTTTTTGATGAAATCGGTCATTTTACCGAGAGATACGAACTCGTATCCGATAACCTGATCGTCGCTGTCAAGAGCCATACGTGTTACATAGCCTTCAGCCATCTCAAGATATCTTACACCCTTAGCCTTTGTACCGTACATTGTACCGACCTGTGAACGGCTTCCCTTACCGAGATCCTCAAGTCCTGCACCGACAGTAAGACCGCCCTCAGAGAATGCAGACTGTGAACGTCCGTATACGATCTGGAGGAAAAGTTCTCTCATTGCAGTGTTGATAGCGTCACATACAAGGTCAGTATTAAGCGCTTCAAGAATTGTCTTTCCGGGAAGTATCTCAGACGCCATAGCGGCAGAGTGAGTCATACCGGAGCAGCCGATAGTCTCAACAAGAGCCTCCTCAATTACGCCGTCCTTTACATTAAGCGTAAGCTTGCAGGCACCCTGCTGCGGTGCGCACCAGCCGATACCGTGTGTAAGACCAGAAATATCTTTAATTTCATAAGCCTTAACCCATTTGCCTTCTTCCGGGATCGGAGCCGGACCGTGGTGAGGTCCCTTGGCAACGGTGCACATGTGTTCAACTTCTTGAGAATATGCTATATTGCTCATTATCCGTTATCTCCTTGTGAAAATATGATTTGTATTTGTTACTCGTATATTATATAACAAAACTCATCATTGGTCAATAAATTACGAAAATAATTTACACAATTCACGCAATATACTTTTGCTTTTTGTTCCTGAATTTGCCTGCGCTGACAAAATGAGGATCAGCAGCATAAAATAAATTACGGATGATTACAGCAGAGAAAGAAATTTTCTCTGCGTAAAACATAAAGCGAGTCAGAAATATTCTTCGGTTTTGACCTCCGCCGAATTACCATATGATCCGCTGTTTACCGAAGAAACAAAGAAAACATCATATGCCTGAAAATTAAGTTAAATAAAAATTACAAGTAAACCGTTTTCAGACACGGTTTGTGCCTTTTGCCCCAAGAAAGGGCGCATTTCGCCTACGGCGAAACCGACACAAATAACCACTTTAGTGCCATATGCGCTAAAGTGTAGAAAGGTATGGTCATAAAAATGCAAAACAAATTAAAGATCGGACTTCTCGGCGGCGACCTGCGTCAGCGCACAGTATGCTCGCTGATGGCTGAGCGGGGTGCAGAATGTGCCGTATGGGGAATAGATAGTCCTTCGAGCGGTACGGTTTCAGAAAACTCAGTTAAATGTGTTGACTGGAAAGGCGCGCTGAGCGGAGCTTCGGCTATCGTACTCCCGCTGCCGCTGACGAGAGACGGTGTGAGACTGAACTGTGAGCAATCAGTTGAAAAACGGGAAATTTATATTCCGCGAATAACCGAAATAATACAGAATACCGACCGTTCATCTGTTCTTCTTGCGGGAAAAGTCCCCGGAAATGTCATGCGTATGGCAAATGAGCACAACGTACGCCTGATAGATTACTATGAATTTGAAGATTTTCAGATAAAAAACGCCGTTCCGACTGCCGAAGGAGCGATAGCCATAGCTATCGAAGAGCTTGACATAACTCTTGCAGACGCCGACTGCGCGGTGATAGGATACGGAAGAATCGGGAGAGCGCTTGCACAGAGACTCCGTGCGCTCGGAAGCTCTGTTACATGTATTGCAAGAAGCCGGCGCGATCTTGCCTTTGCACAGTGCGACGGATGTCACAGAATGCGTCTTGACAGCTACAGGACTTCCCCGCCCCGTTTTGATATAATATTCAACACAGTCCCTCATATAATTTTTGACGACAATGTTTTGAGCCGCATGGACAAAAGTGAAAAAATAATTGATCTCGCTTCACTTGGAGGAGGAGTGGACTTAAACTGTGCGGAAAAATACGGAATACGAGCACTGAAAGCTCTGTCGATTCCGGGAAAAGTATCACCTGTAACAGCAGGCAGAATCATATTTGATACAGTCTGCGATATCTTAACGGAGGAGGGGATACTGTGATAGGCTATGCAATATGCGGTTCATTCTGCACTCACAAGGCTTCACTTAAGCTGCTTGAAAAGCTGGCTGCGGAAAATGAAATTCTCCCGATACTGAGCGATGCTTCTTACTGCACGGATACACGGTTCGGAACTGCCGAAAATCTGAGAGAGCGTATCCGCAGTATCACGGGAAAAGATGCAATTCACACGATCAGAGAAGCTGAACCTATCGGTCCGAAGATCGCTCTTGACGCTTTGATTATAGCTCCCTGTACAGGGAATACTCTTGCAAAAATTGCGCACGGCATCACGGATACTCCTGTCACGATGGCTGCCAAAGCACATCTGAGAAGCGGAAGAGTCCTTATAATAACACTCGCAACAAACGACGCCATGTCGGCAAATCTTGAAAATATCGCTCTGATGCTGAACAGAAAAAACGTGTACTTTGTTCCGATGATACAGGACGACATAGATAAAAAGCCTCATTCGCTTGTCGCTGACTTTACAATGGCGGAAGAAACGATGAAGCTTGCTCTTGACGGAAAACAAATAAGACCGCTGTTTCTTGAATCAAAATAAATAATCAGTGTCCTTTCATGGGGACGGATAAATAATCCGTCCCCATGAAATTGTTGCATAATTAAAAAATCATTTTTCTCGAACATTTTTTCTGTTTTCTGTTGACTGTTTTATAAATTCGGTATATAATTATATTAAACATACGTTCAGTTCATTTGTTCGCTTGGCCACAATCTAAAGAAAGGCAGTTGTATGGACAGAGTAATACTGCATTCAGACCTCAATAATTTTTACGCCTCCGTAGAGTGTTTCCTTAATCCTTCTCTTCGCGGGCAGGCGGTAGCTGTCGCAGGAGATCAGGAAATGCGGCACGGAATCGTGCTTGCTAAAAATTCAATAGCGAAAGCATTCGGAGTTATGACCGGAAACACCCTGTGGGAAGCGCGCAGAAAATGCCCCGACATCGTATTTGTAAAGCCTCACTTTGAGTTATATAAGAAATATTCCGACATCGTTCGTCAAATATACGGCGAATATACGGATCAGATAGAGCCTTTTGGACTTGACGAATGCTGGCTTGACGTTACGGGAAGCAAAAATCTGTTCGGAGACGGAAAAACGATAGCAAATAATATCAGAGAACGAATTAAAACCGAAATCGGCATCACCGTATCTGTCGGAGTAAGTTTTAATAAAATTTTTGCAAAACTCGGAAGCGATATGAAAAAGCCGGACGCCACAACTGTGATAGACCGCGATAATTTCAGAGAAAAAGTTTGGCGTCTTCCCGTAAGTGATCTTTTATATGTAGGTCATAAAACTGCAAATAAGCTGAAGAGCTACGGAATTGAAACAATCGGCGCTCTTGCATCAGCCGATCCAAAGCTTCTTATGTATCTGCTCGGAAAGAACGGAATAATGCTGAAAGAATTCGCATGCGGTAAAGACAACTCCCCCGTTTTAAGATTTTGCGATATGTCTCCTGTAAAATCCATCGGAAACAGTACGACGACACCGCGCGACCTTGTCAGCGAAGAGGATATAAGAATAACGCTGTACGCTCTTTGTGAGAGCGTCTCGGCAAGAATGAGACGGCACGGATTTATCTGCGACACGGTTCAGGTAAGCATACGCGACTCTGACCTTTATAGATTTGACCGTCAGGCTAAGCTTGATACTCCGAACAGAACCGCAAAAGCTCTGTTTGAAAAATCCATGGAGCTTTACCGCCGTCACCACATTCACGGAAAGCCTGTGCGTTCTCTCGGAGTACGAGCGTGCGGCTTGTCGTCAGACAAAGACTGTCAGATGTCATTCTTACCCGAAATTGAGAACCTTGACCGGGAAGAAAAGATAGAAAGCATTATGGACTCTCTGAGAGTAAAATTCGGCAGCAGCGCCATGAACCGCGGAATTTGTATTACAGACGCTGAGCTTTCACGAATCGGACCGAGCGAGGACGAAGCTGTTCTTCCGCCAGCCATGCGCCTTTCACACTAATTATAGTTTAACAAATATATTACTCTGTACTTGAATTAGCGAATACAGTATGCTACAATAAAAGGCGGTAATTTATTTTTGTTGTTTTCAGCTCAAAGAAAGGCTCGATAGTAAACATGAAACAAACAAAGGGAGTTTTGCTGCTTCTTACAACTGCACTTATTTGGGGGTCTGCATTTGTTGCACAAACATCAGCGGCGGATCACATAGGTTCATTTACTTTCAATACCGCCCGCTCCATAATAGCTGCGATTTTCCTGCTTGCAATGATCGGAATTCAAAAGCTGTCTCCCAAAAAAGAAGGAACTGCAAAATCAAATGTAAGTCCGAGAAGGCTTATGTTCGGCGGAAGCATGTGCGGTATCGCTTTGTTTGCAGCGGCAAATTTGCAGCAGCTCGGTATCGCAGCATATCCCGAAGGCACACCTGCCGCCGGAAGAGCCGGATTTATTACGGCAACATACGTTGTAATGGTCGCGCTCTTTTCATGGGTATTCGGAAAAAGGCCTCATGCGCTTGTATTTGCCGCAAGTGCCGGTTGTATTGCAGGAATGGCTCTTCTTTGTCTCTCAGACGGATTTTCGGGAATATATCTCGGAGACATTCTTCTGCTGTCATGTGCCGTTTGCTTTACAGCTCACATTTTTACTATAGATCATTTTGCCGATGTCGACGGAATAAGGCTGTCATGCGTACAATTCCTTGTATGCGCCGTGCTGTCGGCGGCAGCTGCGCTTATTTTTGAAGATTTTAGCTTCACGGATCTCAAAGGTGCGTGGCTTCCGATAATGTATGCGGGCATTTTGTCAAGCGGCGTCGGATATACTTTTCAGATAATCGGGCAAAAGTTTACAGATCCTGCCGTAGCATCTATTATAATGAGCCTTGAATCCGTCTTTGCAGCGCTTGCCGGCTGGCTTCTTCTTCATGAGCATTTGTCTCCCCGTGAGCTTACAGGCTGTGTGCTTGTATTCGTCTCAGTCGTTTTAGCTCAAATCCCCGGATTTATCAAAAAAACTTAACAGCATAACAAAAGCAGGAACTGCCGTCATGACCGCTCCTGCTTTATTTTTATACGTTAATATAGTCTATTTTTCCGTCCGTCAGAACAGCGTGTACCTTGTCGCTCTCTTTTATCTTTCCTTTAAGCATAGCTTCCGAGAACGTATCTTCTACCATTCGTACTATCGCTCGTCTGAGCGGACGCGCTCCGTATACGGGATCGAATCCCTCTTCGGCAAGCTTAGATACAACATCGTCAGCAAATTCAATCTCAATGCCGAGATCTTCAATACGCCCTTTAACCTCGCTCAGCATAATTCTTGCTATTGCGCGGATATTTTCATCACTCAGCTTGTTGAAAACGATTATTTCGTCAAGCCTATTAAGAAATTCAGGCTTAAAGGTTGATTTCAGAGCGTCGTTTACCGCGTTCTTCATTCTCTTCTTTTCGTCCTCAGCATTATTGTCCGCTCCCGAAAATCCGAGACGTCTCGGCTCAACGATACCCGACGCGCCGACATTGGACGTCATAATGATGACCGTATTTTTGAAGTCCACCTTTCTTCCCTGTGAATCTGTCAGAACTCCGTCTTCAAGAATCTGAAGCAAGATATTGAACACGTCCGGATGCGCCTTCTCTATTTCATCGAAAAGAACTACCGAATAAGGCTTACGTCTTATCTTTTCGGTAAGCTGACCGCCTTCGTCATATCCGACATATCCCGGAGGCGAGCCGATAAGCTTTGACACGCTGTGCTTTTCCATATATTCGGACATATCAATTCTTATCATTGCATTCTCGGAGCCGAACATAACGTCTGCAAGCACCTTTGTAAGCTCTGTCTTACCTACTCCCGTAGGACCTAAGAAGATAAACGAACCTATCGGACGTTTCGGGTCCTTAAGTCCCATTCGTCCGCGCCTTATTGCACGGGCAACGGACTCTACCGCCTCGTCCTGTCCTATAACGCGCTCTTTAAGCACTTCTTCAAGCTTGAGCAGACGCTCACCCTCGTTCTCGGCAAGCTTTTTAACGGGAATTCCCGTCCATGCCGCTACAATATCCGAAATATCCTCCTCGGTTACCGTAAGCTCGTGAGATGCGACATCCACTCCCTCTCCGCGCTTTTCTTCAAGCTCGCATGTCAGCTTCTTTTCCTTGTCACGAAGTCTTGCCGCTCCCTCGTAATCCTCAGAAAGTATTGCTTCTTCCTTTTCTGCGCTCACGCTTTTCAGCTTTTCTTCAAGTTCGCGCATATCGGGCGTCGGCATAAATGTAGAAATTCTTTTTTTTGACGCGGCTTCATCAATAAGATCGATAGCCTTATCGGGCAAATATCTGTCGCTTATATACCTTACCGACAGCTTAACAGCGGCTTTTACGGCCTCATCGCTGATTTTCAGCTTATGATGCGCTTCATACTTGTCGCGGAGACCGAGAAGAATGAGCTCAGATTCTTCAGGTGTCGGCTCTCCGACCATGACAGACTGAAATCTTCTTTCAAGAGCCGCATCGCGCTCGATATGCCGCCTGTATTCATCGATAGTAGTAGCTCCTATGACCTGCATCTCACCTCTTGCAAGCGCAGGCTTTATTATATTAGCCGCATCTACCGCGCCTTCAGCTCCTCCTGCTCCGATTATAGTGTGAATTTCGTCAATGAAGAGTATAATATCCTTGTTCGCACGCACCTCTTCCATTACGTTCTTCATTCGTTCCTCAAATTCTCCGCGGTATTTTGCTCCCGCTATCATTGAAGAGATATCAAGTGTTACTATAGTCTTACCTCTCAGGGTATCAGGTACGTTTCCGTCAATTATGCGCTGCGCCAATCCCTCAACAACGGCAGTTTTTCCGACTCCCGGTTCTCCGATAAGACACGGATTATTTTTTGTTCGCCTTGAAAGGATCTGTACAACTCTTTCGGTCTCCGTATCGCGTCCGATTATCGGATCGATTCTTCCTTCTTTTGCCGCCTTGCACAAATCACGGCCGTATGATGACAGAGACGGGCAGTTTTTTATTTCTTCTTTGTTTTTTGCGGAGGAATTTCCCTTTGCGGCGCTGTCACTCCCCTGACCGAAATATGAGATGATATCACGCTTAATATCCGATGGCTGAATTCCCTCGGAAAGCAGCATTTTTACTGCATAGCAGTCATTTTCATCCATCATTGCCAGCAAAAGATGCTCTGTACCTACATAGCCGTGCCCCATTGTCATTGCAGCTCCGGCAGACGCTTCTATAATCTTTTTTGTTCGGGGTGTCATATCCGCCGCGCTCAGATTTGTTCTTTCTCCGAGCCCCGAGTTCTTTTCAACAACATTCTGCATTTCTTCAAGCGTTACTCCGCGCTCTTTCAGGACGCGAGCCGCTATCCCGTCTTCCTCAGACAGAAGTCCGAGCATTAAATGCTCGCTTCCGACACATGTGTGTCCCATCTGGCAGGCAAAATACAGCGCGCGGTTAAGCGCGTTTTGTGCTTTTCCCGTAAATCCAATATTCATATTACTAAATGCCGTTCCTTTCTTTATATTTGTATCGGTTTATCATTTCTTTGATTTTGTTCCGACGCCTCCGAGCATACGCCTCATAGCTTCCGGCCGCACACGGTCGCGCTCATGTGCTCCGATATCAGAACCGACATTGCACATAAGCGTTGCCGGCATACCGTGAATCAGCATAGCATCAATAGCTTGCGGCGAGACGCCCTGAATAATGCCGAGTACAGAGCCGAGCCTTACATCTGCATACAATTTCATCATCTCTGCGGTATCCATGATCGTAGCATAAAGAATTGTACCGTAAGAGCGCATTATTCTGTCGGTGAATCTTCCGTCGGGATCTTTTTTCAGGGTTTCTCTGAGAGTTCTCTCCTGTTCAATAATCTTATCGCATATCTCCGTCAGCTTTGCGATTATTTCTTTTTCTGACGTGCCGAGCGTGACCTGATTTGATATCTGATATAAGCATCCGTCAGCACTTGATCCTTCGCCCGACATTCCGCGAATCGTAAGTCCTATCTTGCCGAGCTGATTCTGAAGAGAACGAATGCCGCGCGCATATGTAAGCGCAGGCAGGAACATCATGACAGATGCTCTCATTCCCGTACCGAGATTAGTCGGACAATGCGTCAGATATCCAAGCTTTTCATCATATGCCACTTTCAGCTTTGAATCGATAAGATCGTCAGCTTCGCATGCGACTCCGTATGCTTCATCGAGGGAAAATCCCGACATTATCGATTGGATTCTCAAATGATCCTCTTCAAGAACCATAATATATATCTGCTTTTTATCCGATTCTATCAATGCACACGGAGTCTTGTTCGATGCAAATTCAGGACTGATCTTATGTTTTTCCGCCTCCGAGAGTCTGTGAATATTATCAACTGATGCAAAATCCGTAAACGTATAGTCGGAATTATCTTCAAAGGCTTCCTTAATCTTTTCGATTATTTCTTTTGCCGACGCCTCGTCAAGCTTTCCGGGAAACGGATAATCTGTAAGATTTCGCGCAAGTCTTATGCGGGAACTTACAACAACATCGGAATCTTTTCCGCTCATTTCATACCATAACATAATTTTTCACCTATCCTTTCTTCAGCAAACGTTCAGTCTCCGCTCTTCTCTTCCCTCAGCATTTTCAAGCAGTCGCGAAGCTCCGCTGCTCTTTCGTATTCTTCGGCTGCCACTGCTGCTTTAAGCTCTGCTTCTACTTTTTCTATTTTTCTCTGTCTCTCGCGTCCTGCCCTGAATCTTTCGGGAGCATTTCCCGTGTGAGTTGCAGCTCCGTGTATCTTTGATATAGTTCGCGACAGCTCGTCTCCGAAGGTATGATAGCATTCGGGACACCCCGGCTTTCCTTCGTTTACAATATCATCAAAGGCAGAGCCGCAGAGTGAGCACTTTTTTCTCTCTCCGAGTTCCCTCTTTTGGTACTGCGGAATTCCGAACAGGCTTCCGAAAAGCGAATTCAGGTTATTAACGGAATCTCCGAATAAGCTTTTTCCGAAATCAGGCTTATTTATCTCTCCGTTTTTTTCGGCCTCAGCCGCGCATTTCTCACAAAGAGCAAACGCTTTTTTATTTCCGTTTACATTTTCACTGTAATATACTACAGCTTCATTTTTCTTACATCTTTCACACAGCATAATTTTTTCATCCTTTCCGAGATATTCTTTCTCGCTTATTAGTTATATTTTAATTCATAAGGGACATAATAATGTGGCGCATTATGTCGGCTCTGACATTATTTTTCACCTCAGGTTCTGCTTTGTCGAGTGCGCTTCCGCACACTGCTGTTTTTATAATCGCGGCTTCTCTTTCCGTGATGATCGAGCGATCACGGAGATTTGCAATAAATGCCGCCGCATTTGACTCATCAAGCGTGTCACCTATCGCATGGAAAAAATGCATTAAATACTCATTTCCCGTCATTCTTGCCCGAATGATCCTTATATATCCTCCGCCTCCTCGGCGGCTCTCTATCGTATATCCTTTTTCGGGAGTAAATCTTGACGTGATAACATAGTTTATCTGGCTCGGAACACAGCCTATTTTGGAGGCAAGATCATTTCTCTTTACTTCCGTTATGCCGTCACCGGCATTTAGCATTTCTTCTATTATTCCTGCAATATAATCTGATATCAGCATATATCCACCTTGATTTTTGACTTTGACTTTCTTTAACCTTTATGCTTTTATTATAGTTTATAAGTCAGTAATGGTCAAAGTCAGATAAAGTCAAATTGCAGCCCGCATGTGCGATTACGCCATTTTAAGTATATATTTTCTGTCTTTTTCTCACTAAATCTCATTTTTTACAAAGTCAAATATAATACATACGGCAGGGCGGAATATATCGGAGAGAGGAGCATATACTTTAGTAAGATTTTTATATTTTAAAGCTCAGTCTGAGGAAGGACTGAAAAAAGCCGCATAAACGGCACAGGAGGTAACATGTTCATATACAGCATAAAAGCAAGCACGCTCAAATTCATCGGCGTTATCGGAGCCGCAATAATTTCACTTACGGCGATTATACTTTTGATTCCCGAATATACGCCGAAAACGACCGCCGCCATTGCGGAAACGGTAGCTGAATACAAATATGACAAGATACGGAACAACGATGACCGCGTTGAATTTTTAGGTCAGTTTGGCTGGGAAGTTGACAGCGAACCTACGGAAGAAGTGACAATGAAAATCCCCTCCGAATTCGATAAAGTAATGAATACTTATAATGAGCTTCAGAAGCGCGGCGGTCTTGATCTTTCAAAATACCGCGGACGCGAGGTTACAAGATATACATACAATGTCAAAAATTACCCCGATTATGAGGGAAAGGTCAGCGCAAATGTTATTGTATATAAAAACCGCGTGATAGGCGGCGATATTTCATCAAGTGACGTCAGCGGATTTATAGGCACGTTTGAGTATCCGAGCACAGGAGCTGAGACAGCTGAATAGTGATAAATAAGTGAACCCAATAATGAATATAAAAAAAGCTAACTGATTTTTATATAAGTCAGTCAGCTTTTTTCTTTTTGAAATTTAATTACTTATTCTCTCCGGAATATGATACTTTTGATCCTCTTCAAGAGACAATAACTCAACCATTCTCTTAAATTTTCCGAGTCTCGTTCCGCTCTCTGCAACTGTATGAGCGTCACTTCCGAGATAAAATTTGCATCCGCACTCAGACGCTATTTTATACGGTCTCAGTATTTCTTCAAGGTCAGCCCCCGAATATCCGTCAGGATTAAAATTCAGTTCTATTCCGATTCCGAGATGAGCCATCCGCCCGAAGATATCGGTCAGCTCGTCTGTGGGCATCATACTGATAACATCAATATGATCGTGATCTCCCTCAGCAGCCGTCAAAGAATCCGTAAAATGTGCGATTCCTATTTTATTAAACGGAAGCTCCATGTCAAGAATTCCGCGCAGTCTGTTTAAATAAGCGCGCGCTCTTTTACCTATCGGTCTGTCGCACTCAGCGAGCGTATACGGCTGCATATGAAAATGATTCGGCGGTATTACGATAAAATCCATCTTTTTCGCCACCTCGGCGGAAATTCCGAGCGTCATATCGCACAACAGCTCGCACTCGCAGCCAAAATAGAATTTCACATTATCTTTTTGAGGAAGCGGCAACCATTTTGAGACATATTCATAATCCAAAATGTCATAAAAATCAGGTTTTCCGACTTTTGCCGCCACAGCGCTGTCCCAAAAATGATCTGTAAGACAAACAGAGGTTAAACCGCACGTCTCAGCATCGCTAAGTATTCTTTCAGCTGTTTGCTTTTCATCCCCGGAACACGGCGAAAGGCACGAGTGGATATGATAATCATGATCGGCAATATATTTCACAGTAATCTCCATTCCGCCGCACTAAATCGCTGTGCGATTTAGTGCTCGGCACCAAAATAGTTCATTAAATTCACCGTGTTATACACGCGCGTGTATGCAAAGCATACAAAAATGGGAATATATCCATTTTTCCACTTCACGGATAAATCTGTGAAGTCGGTGAATTGGGGCGTGAAATAGATGGACTATATTCCTGCAGTCTCGTATCTTTCACGCTATTCTCCTAATCAAAGCTTATTAAATCCGTCTATCCATGCGCGCGCTATAAGCTCATGTCCTGCTGCAGTCGGATGAACTCCGTCGACTGTCCAATATGTTGAAGGAGCTTTTGCTTCAGCCTCGTCAAACATCTGCTGAAGCGGAACCAATACCGCTCCCATCTTATCTGCAACACGGCGCGAAGCCTCCGCACGAAGCTCGACTTCTTGCCTGAACACATCATATCTTCCTTCGGCTGCGTCTCCGCCAAGTACAAAAGGTTCAAGAATCATGAGCTTTATATCGGGAAGCGCTTCCTTAACTTCTTCAAGAAGCATATTATAAAGATTTTCATATTTATCAGCTGAAATACCGTTTTTGCTGTCAAGCTCATGCCATACATCGTTCACACCGATAAGTATGCTCATCACATCGGGGGCAAGATTTATCATATCGCATTTCACGCGTGAGAGAAGATCCACAACTCTGTTTCCGCTGATTCCGCGGTTTAAAAATTTATATTCATTCGGGCAGTCATATCCGAGCTTTGCACTTACAAGACGCGGATATCCCGTGCCTGTTCTGCTGTCCTCCTCATAACTGCGTCCTGCATCGGTTATCGAATCTCCCTGAAAAAGAACTGTCTTCATATTTTTTACCTTTCCTTGCTATATTAAAAATACAATATTTTATGTTTTTAAGACGCATATCTGGATATGATCTCATTTTGCGCCACCGTTTCGAGATCACAGAATTTAACCGAAAATCCGCCGACGCGAATAATAAGATTCTGATGTTTTTCGGGATTTATCTGAGCATCGCGAAGCTCTTCAACATCTGCCGTCGTGATCTGAGCCATCTGACCTCCGTTCATAAGGTATGCCCTCATAAGCATAACTATATTGCTCCTCATTTCGGGAGTTTTCATCATTTCTTTTGTTATGATGACATTGCATGTTGTGCCGCCGAGACCTAAATGAAGCGGCAGCTTTGATACGGAGTTGAGCATAGCGGTAAGTCCGTTTTTATCTGCTCCCGGTCTCGGTCCGATGGAATTTCCGAGAGGTTCTCCCGTATTTCTTCCGTCGGCGGAAGCCCATGTTCGCCTGCCAAAACTTATACCGCCTGTCAAAAGCGAGCATGCTCCCGTATATACATCTCCGCGAACGGATTTATATTTTTTGATTTCTATCCAGAAATCTTCAAGCACGCGCCTTGCCATTTCATCGGCACCTTCGTCGTCGTTTCCGAATTTCGGAACGGCAAGAAGCATCGCTTTAACAGCCTCATAACCTTTAAAGTCAGCTGCAATAGCCGCTTCAAGAGTTTCGGATGAAAGCTTTTTCTCATCAAACACCAGCTTTTTGATAGCATACAGTGAATCTGACGTTACAGCGCTTCCCGCAGTTTCAACACAGCCGTAATTATATACTGCTCCTCCCGCGTCAAGACTAAGTCCCTTTTCTATACATGACTCTGTCATCGGACTTTTTACAAGCTTAGAATAATTTGCAGCTCTGACTTCCTGTCCGAGATTGCACAGATCGCAAAAGTGCTTTGTAAAGAACGCCATCTGCTTTAAAAATGCGCCGTACAGCTCTTCAAAACTGTTATAATCCGTAAGCTTACCCGTCGCAAGACCGACTCGTCTGCGTTTTTCATCAAAACGGCTGATTCCGTCGTTCAGTGTAAATTCGAGAACCTTTGCCAAATTAAATATTCCGTCCTCACAGCCGAAGTTACTTTTTCCGGGAATCTCAATTTCCTGACAGCCGAGCATAGAATAATCTCTTGCGTCCTCAAGCTTGCAGCTGTAATTTTTCACAAAAGAATCTATAACAATCTCATCGCTTGTAACTGTCGGATCGCTCATCCCCTCCGACCACATCCGAACGGCAAGCTCAAGCAGCGCAGGATCTGAATTCTTATGTATACGCAGGGAAACTCTGGGATGAGTATCGTGTATGCAGCGAAGCACCTGAAGAAGCAGGAAAGACAGCTCGTTTGTTGAATCCTCAGCTGTTTCGGGATCAACTCCGCCAAGTGTCATGTTATGGATTCCGTTTTCGTATATTTTAAGCATGAAAGCCGCGATAACATCTTCAGCCTCACTTCTGTTTTCGGCCGCCGCCTTTTCGTAGAACGGAAGCAGATATCTGTCGGTACGTCCGATGCAGTCGCACCAATCCCAAAGACAATAGAACCACATAAGCTGACATGCCTGTCTGAGAGTTTTCGGAGTATCAAAGGCTATCGCACGGCAGCATTCAGCAATATCATCTCTGCCCTGAGCGTCGGCAGCCTCGGCATATCCTAAAATATAATCGCGCAGTCCTTCGAGAATTATAACACAAGCCGTAAGGAAATTCTTTGATTCTCCTTCTTCAACCTCTGCAAGACGCGCCTTGCACTGTGCATGAACTCCGCCTATACCGAGTGTGAGAAGCTTACTGTATGAAGGGATCGTATGTCCCTGATATCCGCCGATAAGCCACAGCTTATTATTAAGCGTTTCTTCGTGAACAGTCGTATCATCACCGATCGCAAAGCGTCGGTCAGCCTCATCAAGCATATGGTACAGATCAAGCGGATTCATGTCTGAATATGACGCTTCGCGTCTACGCTCAATCTCTTCTTTTCTGTAAAGATAAGTTCCGCCTTCTCCGAGCACATTATTTTCACGAATTCCGTAGGAAAAATGCTCTGAGCACGGTCTTTTTGGACGCACGACACCGACAAGTATATCTCCATCAAAGATAAGCGGCTCGGTAACAAGCCAGCTTCTGACGATAGCCTTTGCCAGTCTTATAGGATAAGGCTCTGATTTTGTCTCTTCAAAAACATCGAGAAAAGGCGTCTTTCCGTCGTATTCTATAGGGCTGCAAAGAGTATCCTCACGTGCAAATCTTCCGTATATTCTTTTCATCAAATCATCATAAAGATGCTGAACTTTACTCGAAAATTCAATTTTTTCTTCGGTAGATCTATAGTTAATCATCCTATCATCCGTTCCGCCGAATAATCGGCAACGCAAATATTCCTTAATTATATTCGTATACTATATCTTACATTACAACAACTTCTTTATTACAGTTTCGGCTTATGTAAGCTGATATTTCAGCCATTTTTTCTTTTGACGGGATTTCGGTATCAAACGGAGCCTTCAGTCCGAATTTCTCCCATTTTGAGATACCGTATGTATGAAAAGGCAGAAGCTCTACTCTGTATATACCGTCAAATTTATTCGCCGCAGCGCATATGCCGTCAAAATGCTCCGTGTTATCGTTTACACCCGGAATGATCGGGCATCTCAGTATTATTGCAGCTCCTGCGGCGTTAACGGCTTCAAGATTGTCCATAATTACCTTTTTGTCAACTCCGACTACACTTAAATGCTGCCTATAATCAGTCAGCTTGTAGTCAAACAAAAACACGTCTACGTACGGCACAGCTCCGAGAATCGATTCACGTACTGCAAAGCCCGAAGTTTCAACAGCAGTATTCAAGCCATGCGCTTTGGCACATTTCAATATCTCAGCCGCAAACTTTGGCTGAAAGAATGGCTCTCCGCCCGAAACTGTTATTCCGCCGACACTTCCGTAATATGCTCTGTCTTTTTCTGAAACAGCGATTATCTCATCTGCGTCCATGCTTTTTCCGACGGTCTCGAGAGCGCCCGTCGGGCACACATCGGCGCACCTGCCGCAGGAAACACAGCCTGATATATCAAAGGAATGTTGTTTCTCTCCTGTCATAACATGAAGTCCGCTCCCGCACACATCGACACAGGCTGCACATCCGATACACATAATGGGTGAAAATTTTATCTGAACCGATGATGACACCCCCTCGGGATTATGACACCACGGACAGCGAAGCGGACAGCCTTTCAGAAAAACATTCGTCCTGATTCCGGGACCGTCATGTACCGAAAAACGCTGTATGTTAAAAACCGTACCTACCATAGCAACTCCGAATGTGATAATTTAGAAAGGCTCAATAAGTGAATATGAATACTTATCGGCCGCTCAGAACTTATCGCTATTATAGCAATAGAAAAGATGATTGTCAATAGCCTTGCAAAAGATTTTTTTGCACATATCGCATAAAAACAAGTGTAAAAAACATCAGCCTGTGTCAGATCATGATTCTGCCATATCTGACGCAAGCTGATGCTTATAATTTATATTCAATTAAAGTAATAAGGCTTTCCTGTCTTTGCAGACTCATAGATACCCTCAAGTATCTGTGTTACGCAGTAAGCTTCCTCAGGCTTAACATACGGCTCAGTGTCGTTTATTACAGCCTCGATCCACAGTCTTGCCTCTCTCTGACCTTCAGACTCATCTCCTGCTCCGTCATAGAATGCAACGCCGCCTGCGCTGAGGTCAGGCTTCAGCACATACTGTCTGCCGTGTCTGATTCCGTTGATTCTGATACCGTCAAGCATATCACCGCCGCCCTTAGTGCCGGCAACTGTGGTTATTGCCTCTCTGGGATCTAGAAGATTTATAGCCCATGACGACTCAAGAATGATTGTTGCACCGTTTTCCATAACGATGAATCCGAACGCGGAATCCTCAGCCGTATACTTTTCACTGTCCCAAGGTCCCCATGTGTTTCCCTGCTCCTCTGCCGGAAGATTATTGAGCTTATGATATGCAGTTCCTACACAGTATTTCGGTTTATAGTTGTTCATCATCCAGAGAGTAAGGTCAAGGGAGTGAGTTCCGATGTCGATAAGCGGACCTCCGCCCTGCTCATATTCATTGATAAATACGCCCCATGTCGGAACAGCGCGGCGGCGAATAGCCGTAGCCTTTGCATAATAAATATCTCCGAACGTACCCGCTTCAGCTTCCTGCTTCATATACCGGGAATCGGTACGCTGACGGTTCTGATAACCGATAGTAAGCTTCTTGCCAGTTTTCTTTGCCGCGTCGATCATCTTCATAGCTTCTTCAGAGTTGATAGCCATAGGCTTCTCGCACATTACATGCTTGCCTGCATAAAGCGCATCTACCGTAATAAAGCTATGAGCGCGGTTGGGCGTCAGAACATGAACGACTTCAATGCTGTCGTCTTTCAGGAGTTCTTTGTAATCCGTATAGACCTTTGCGCCCTCAACGCCGAACTCCTCTGCCGCTTTTACGGCTCTTTCTTCAACAAGATCGCAGAATGCAACCATTTCAACCTGCTTCACACTTTTAAGAGAAGGCATGTGCTTACCGTTTGCAATACCTCCGCAGCCGATAATACCGACTCTGACCTTTCTTTCCGCCATTTGGAATTCCTCCGTTTTGTAAGTATTTTTCATACGAATATCAAATTTGTCTTTATTTGATACTTCGACTATAATACACTATTTTTAATGCTTTTGCAATAGTTTTACATAAATTTATTACTCATCAGTCGAAAGCAGAAAATCCGCTGCCGTTTCCGTACCGAACATCTCAAAATACCGCTCCTCCATAGGTATCCAGCGCTTCTCAAACACTTTCGCTTTTTCTTCTCCGTCGCGCCTTTTTATTCGCTCAAGGCGCGTGGTATATTCCGCGCTCATAAATATCGACAGACTATAATATTTTCCGAATTTCGGGTGAAGCGAATATGCTCCCTCGACAATCACAAGCCCTGTATTTCTGCAAGTCACTTTTTTTGCGATCTCTCCGTTTTTGCAGTCAAACACCCCATATTCAAAGCTCGCAGGACGTCTCATGGGATTCAGGACTTCATCCGTAAATCGCTCGTAATGTATATTTCCTCCCGGCTCTGACAGGCGGGACTCAGATCTCATATCAAAGGGCAGAAAGAAATCGTCAGTATGTATGACCTCGCCGCCGTATCGGACAGCAAGAGCTGATGCAAGGCTTGATTTTCCCGAAGCCGCCCTGCCGTCAATGGCAACGATCGCTCTTCTTTTCCGATTCAAAAGCCTTTCAATTTCAGAATTCAAAATCATCGGAATCTCAAATCTGTCAAGTCTCATAAATTTCATATAACCGCGCTTTTGTGCCTTGAAACATGACAGTTGATATTTACCGCAACGGGAAGTCCTGCAATATGAGTCGGCGCATACTCGATCATAACGCCGAGAGCCGTTGTATCTCCGCCGAATCCCTGCGGTCCGATACCCGTATTGTTTATCTCATCAAGAATCCTCTTTTCAAGAGCCGCATATCTCGGATCAGATGACGTTGTGTCACGCGATAGCGCGCGCTTTGCAAGCAGAGCGCATTTCTCAAAATTTCCGCCGATGCCCACGCCGACAAAAATAGGAGGACACGGATTTGAGCCTGCTTTTTTTACACTGTCAACAACAAATTTTACAATATCGTCCTCCTTTGCAGCGGGAGTCATCATTTTGAGCGCACTCATATTCTCACTGCCGAAGCCTTTGGGAGCAGCTGTTATTATCAGCTTGTCCGCAATATCATCGTCATCGGGCATTTCAATATGGATAGTCGCCGGGGTATTGTCTCCCGTATTTTTTCTGTCATAAAGCGGCTCGCCTACAATGGATAGTCGTAAAAGTCCGTTAACATACGCGCGTCTTACTCCTTCGTTTATCGCAGCTTCAAGAGATTTGCCGCAAATATGCACATTCCTTCCGACCTTTACAAAAACCACAGCCATGCCCGTATCCTGACATATCGGAAGCTCCAGCTTTTTTGCCGAAACAAGGTTTTCTTCAAGCTTATGAAGCACCGATTTTGCAAGCGGATCACTTTCACTGTCATGAGCCTTTGAAATAGCATCCGTTACCGCGCAAGGCAAAGTTCTGTTTGCATCTACAAAAAGCTTTTCAACCGTTTCTGCTACTTTTTCCCATTCGATAAATCTGATATTTTTATCTTCCATTTTTATACCACCGTCATTTTATTTCTTAGCGCTAATTTATAAAAAAGCAGCGGGAATAAGCCGTACTGCGGCACAATTTCACGCTGCTTAACATAGTCAATAAATTATTTGTTATTGTAAAATATAACCTCGTCAGGATATCTGAGTCCGATCTTATCTTTAGCAACGCCGCTTATATACTCTTCGTCATACGGCTCGTCTGCCTGTCTTTTTAGATCGTCGAGATTTTTTTCAGCCTCTTCAAGCTTTTCATTCATTTCGCTGATCTCTGATTTAATGTCATTATTCTTAAATTGAAGCCTAATCACCGTTATCACGCAAAACACCGCAAATAAAATTATCGCGGATTTTACTATTATACTTCCTGCAATTTTTTTCATGACAAAACATACCTTTCACTTTTTTCTGCGATATTTTCGCTGTAAGTCAAAACATATGTTGATATCGGTATCAGTCAAATCGCACATTTTTCGGAATCTCACGCTCAAGAGTCATCTTAATACGTTTTTTGTTTCCTGCCGATTTCATACGGCAGTAAAGTCTTCCGACCGTATGCGAAAATACATAACCGCCAAATCTCATAACAAGTCTTATCAATCCTTTTATAGGCATAAAAATCAAATAAATTATTTTAAAACATGCAAATTTAACTGCATGCACAAGCTTATCTGCTGAAAACATAACAAGCCTGCCGACAGTCAGAATATACGCTGCAAATCCGGCGGAAGCGCAAATAAGGGATGCCATTCTGAACTGCCCATATGAAAAAGCATACGACACTACCGAAAACAAAACAGATACAGCGACGCCGAAAATAATATCGCATATAAATCTAAAAATTCGCTCTGTCAAGCATAAATTCCTTCGTGTATTTTCTGCGTTGCTGTTCCCGTCACGCTCGTTCACGTCACGGTGTATAAACAAGCACAATATCCGAAAAATGTCATATAAAATTCCAAACAATATTCCAAGCACTAAAAATGCAAGACAAGAGACAAGCTGATCCTTTATATAAATTTCCATGCCTGGTCCGCCTTACGATTTTGAAAACAGTCGGCGACGGCGTTTGCTTTCATTACCGAAATAGCAGAAACCGTCAAACTTGCCGTTTACAACAAGTTTTCCGCTCTCGGCGCTGAAGCTTTCAATTTTCAACTCTTCTCCGTCTATTGAAATATCACCGAGTGATGAAAGCGCAAGAATATTTTCATCAGTAAAGCTCTCCACCTCGGAAATACCGCTCAGCTCCATTCTCGATCTGTTCAGCATCAGCACGTTTTGTTCGGGATTTATTTCATTATTCATAAGCCGCTCCGATTTTATAATTAAATATATATAATTCTATGAGCGGTATTGTGCCGTTATTCCTATTATTCCCCTATCACTTCATAAAGTAATGAAGCGTCTCCCTTTGCTACATGCTCTCGTACATCGAGAACACGCAAGGTTAATGTTTTTTCTCCGAATGTGATCTTTATAATGTCGCCGATCTTTACATCGTATGAAGCCTTTGCCCGTCTGCCGTTAACTTCAACATGCTCCGTATCGCAGGCATCGTTTGCCACGGTACGCCGCTTGATTATGCGCGCGACCTTTAAATATTTATCAAGCCTCATATTTTCTAATTGCTCCGCAAGCCGGCGCCCAAACTGCATTCATCGTTTTGTGAATGACGCCGAATTTTTCTGTAAATCGCGTTTTACCGAAAAGTAATAATTAAGCGTTACCCGCCGTTTTCAGCGGCGGGAATATTTCACTTTATATATTAAATTTCAAGTGCATATATACGTCATGCGTAATTTTCTCAGCCGTTGATTTTTGCCTTAAGTACAGACGCGGGAGTAAACTCTACCTTTTTTGACGCTGCGATTTCAATAGCCTCGCCTGTTGCGGGATTTCTTCCCATACGAGCCGCTCTTTCCTTAACGCCGAATGTTCCGAATCCGAAAATCTGAACCTTGTCTCCGCTTACAAGCGCGTTCTCTATAGAATCCAAAACAGCTGCTACTGCTGCCTCAGCATCCTTTTTCTTAAGTCCTGCAACTTCTGCGACCGAATTAACAAGTTGTGATCTGTTCATTATTTAAACTTCCTTTTCTAAAAATTGATTTTCTTAGATTTGTTTCTTAAATTAATAATTTAAGAGTCTGCACATAGTATAACATTTTTACGTCCTACTTGCAATAGTTATTCTGCATTTTTTTTAAAAATTCAATTTTCGGGGTATTTTTCAATAAATTCTGCAGTTTTTCGGGACAACAATTCCTCGGAATCGATATCCATTACCGCCGAAAGCGCAGATATACCTGTCAAAGCATCGGAAATAAGCGATTCATATTCGGCTTTGTCTGTCGCTTCACCGCAGGCACATGAAAGTTTTAACAAAGCCGATTTAGCGGCACTTAAATGATTGTCAATATCATATCCGCCCTTTATGGCTTTTGAGTATACTTTTTTTGCTCTCATAAGAGACGGAAGCTGAGGAGGCACCGCCGCCATTTTATCTTTGACGGTCTTTCTGTCCTTTTTTTCAACGACTTTAGCCTTTTCCCATGCGTCAAGTGCTCCTTCGGGATCATCAGCAGATACGTCTCCGAAAACATGAGGGTGTCGGTTCACAAGCTTTGCCGCAATATCAGAAACTACGTCGTTAAAGCTGAAACGTCCTTCTTCTTCCTCCATAGCTGAATGAAAAAGTACCTGAAGCAGCAAATCGCCGAGTTCTTCACGAAGCAAGTGCGAGTCCTTTTTATCAAGAGCTTCAACAACCTCATATGTTTCCTCAATCAAATTCCCTCTGATACTCTCATGAGTCTGAACTCTGTCCCACGGGCATCCGTTTTCGGATCTCAGGTATGCGAATATGGCTTTCAAATCATCTATATCATATTTCTTTTTTGATGTTATATTGCGAATTTCTTCTCTGTTCATTTCTTTGACCATCCCTTATTTACAACTGAAATCAGATAATTGCTATTTTATCGCACCTGATTGTCAGATTTATACTTTCCTTCGTATTTATTTTCCAAGGCTGCTTTACTTAAACAGCTTTATCTTTTTTAGCAGATCTCTAATCTTCTCACCCTTCGGGAGCAATATTATATCATCTTCGGTTACTGCCCTCAGAGCAAATATCAAAACGGTATATACAAGAGCCGCCGCAAGAATTGCAGCAAGAGTAGATGCGCTTACCCCGAAAGCCTCTCTTGTAAGCATCGAGACTCCGATCGCCGCGGCAGAACAAACCGCAGCAGCGATCAGCGGGCGAAAGAACACTTTTCCCATATTCGGTCTTATTCCTACATATTTTACAAGGAAGAATATATTTAGCGCCGTTGCCGTTAGATAGCAGAGGAAAGTACTCACGGGCGTGCCTGCCAAACCGATGGTCCTGATAAGAATGAATCTGTTGGTTACGATCTTAATTACAGCTCCCGCCACCATTGATATGATAGGCATATATGTATGTCCGTTTGCCTGAAGCATTGCGTTTGTTACAGTTATAACGCACAGAAAAAATGCTGAAGGCGCAAGAAGAGTCAAAAGCGGAGCCGCGCTTTGAATAGATTCCGCCGGATAGTGAAAAAGCTGAAGTATCGGTTCTGCAAGAGCTGCCATACCGAGACCGCACGGAAGACCTATAAGCGCCGAGACTTTCAGAGAACTTTCCATAACAACACCGGCGCGTTTTTTGTCGCCGACTGTAATCGCCGACTTAATTAGCGGAACAATTGAATAAGATATAGGATATATAAGATACGGCGGTAGATTGAACATCGGCACGCACAGCGATGTATAATTTCCGTATGCGGCTGTCGCTTCAATCTGCGACATTCCGCAGAATTTCTGTAAAAGTCCCTGCATTGTTGCAGTGTCGATCAAATTAGTCAAACTCATAACAGATGAGCTGATAGTTATGGGAAGAGCTATCAGCGCAAGTGATTTAAGTATCGATGAAGTTGAATCTGTATATCTATTTTCACCTGAAATATCAGTAAATTCAGCATCATACTTTCTGCTTTTGAACAACAGCTTGGAAAGTGTCAGGAACAACATTCCGAGTCCTGCGCCGATCGTCACGGCAAAAATAGCATATGCCGCTGCAAAATGTATACTGCCGTCAGCCTTTCCGTATAACCCGATCGCATAATATGCCAAAGCTATACCGAGAAACAGCTTGCACAGCGCTTCGATAAGCTGTGACACGGCGACAGGCATCATAAACTGATATCCTTGAAAATATCCGCGGTATGCGCTGGCTACACAAATAAAAAATAAGGTCGGAGCAAGAGCCATTATCGAATAACGTGAATTCGGAGATTTTATAGCATCTGCAAATGCGGGAGCTCCGAAAATCATTATCGCAGCTCCGAGAGAGCCGATTATCAAAAACAGAATAAGAGATATTTTAAATACTTTCTTAACCTGTCTTACTCTTCCCTTTGATCTGTTTTCCGCTATAAGAAGCGATACCGCTACGGGAAGTCCCGCTGTCGATATCATATAGAAAACAGTATATACTACATAAGCCGAGCTGTAGTATCCCATTCCGAGTTCTCCGATAATATGAGTCATCGGGATCTTGAAAAGCGCGCCTATAGCTTTGATAATCAAATTGGATATCGTAAGGATGATGACTCCCGAAAAGAACAATCCTGTACTGCTTTTTACTTTTTTATTGTTCATGTATACTCCGTTCTGCGGCAAGGCTGCATTTATTTAAGTGTTCGTCAGACTTAACGAACAGCTTATATTTTCCCGATAAATTCGCGGAACATTGAATCCCGCGGAACAAGAGAAGTGTCAAAAACGGGATTATCTATCTCCCTGAGTCTTTCCGAAAGATCCTCTGCGATATCCGCATAAGGCTCTCCTCTCCCGATCTCAGAAAGCATGGGCAGGGCAAATTTCCCGATCATAAAAAGCTCATATTCAAGGAAAGAATCGATATATACATCGGGATTCTGCGCATTCGGAAAAATAGCACTGTCTTCGTTTTCCCTGACAGATTCCCAACAAGAAAGCGTAAAAGATGCAGATGCATTTCTGAATAAGCTGTCACGGACTAAACGCCTCAGCAGTCTTATCTCATATGAACTGAAGGCGACACCGTTCACCGATACCGAATCTCCCACGCATATAAAAATGCTTGTATACTTTTCTCCGAAAAGAGATACTACTTCGGGATAGACAGCCTGTATTCCCTCAAAAATATAAATGTCCTTCTCCTGAGGAACATATTCTGTATATCCGTCTCTCACTCCCGTGAGAAAATTAAATCTCGGTATGCGAACACTTTTGCCTAACAGCAACCGATCCGTAAACTCTGCAAGATAATCCGTGTCGATAGTCTTTACACTGTCAAAATCGGGTTTGGCACCCGGCGGTAAATTCCGCCTCAGATTATCTTTATAAAAATCATCGATCGACAGCACTACAGCATTGTGACCCGCTCGGTTTATCTCACTCACAAAAAGCTCGGCTGTCGTCGTCTTACCCGAGCACGTAGGTCCCGACAAAGTTATCACCTTATTATTTCTCGAAAGCGCACACTCAGCCGATGACTTTAACTTATCCTTAAATTTTCTCTCGCAGTTAAGAATAAATCTGCGGCATTCTTCCTTTGTATTGATCTCGCTGCATAAGATTTTCATAAAGTCTCCCCCATTACGCCGTCCATGCAGCGCTATAGTTATGAAATTCAGCTCGTTTTCCGTAATCAGCTAAAGAATTTGCGGATCTTTTTTTCTTTTTCAAGTCTGATTTTTTCAAAATCGCCGCTTTTACGTTCACGCAGATATTCATACGGGTATTTCGGCTCAAACATGCGCTCGATGATCTGACTTCCGTCTTTATCATATTTAAGCAGTTTTGTGACGGAGGACGCTCCGAGCGCGAATATCGAATGAATCTCGTCCATCATGTAAATATTGTAAAGTCCTTCATGAGATTTTTTGGCATAACCGATATTTTCAAGGTTTCCGACCGTATTTTTCTGCCTGTACATATAATACGGCAAATATCCCGATTCCATTATGCGTTCCGCAGCATAATCAACACTTTTCGCGGCAATTGTCCCTTCTCTGTCAAAGACATCCGAACCGCTCGTTTTAAATTCAGCAGATTTTTTTACACTGAACGAATGGACTGTGATATTGGTAGGATCAAGCGATATTATACCGTCTACTGAATCACAAAAGCTATTATAGCCGTCTCCCGGCAGTCCTGCGATAAGATCAACATTAACGTCTCTGATTCCGCACGAAGCGGCGATATCATAAGCTCTGTAAAACTGCTCTACCGTATGTGCCCTGCCTACCGCTCGGAGAACCTCGTCATTTAAACTTTGCGGATTGACGCTCAGCCTTGTAACGCCGGATCTTGCCGCGGCTTCAAGCTTTTCTTTTGTTATAGTATCCGGCCTTCCGGCTTCGAGAGTAAATTCATCGGGTGAATCGATGTTTTTTACCACTCTGTCAAGCAAACGCTCAAGCTGTCTCTCGTCAAGTACAGTCGGCGTTCCTCCGCCTATATAGACGGTAGACACTCTGAATCCGAGAGAACGGATAAGCTCAAATGAGCTGTCTATATCAAGCAAAAGCGCCTCAAGATATTCAGGTATCATGGAGAGAAGCTTCGGTGACGTATAAGATACAAATGAACAGTACGCGCACCTCGTAGGACAAAACGGAATTGCAATATACACGCTGCATTCACGCCGTGTTTGCTCCGTTATAAGTCTGCGTGAGACAGATGCCGTTTCCGCCGCAAGACGAGCTTTTCCCGCTGTCGTTCTGTACACATTTTCAAAAAAATCGCGCACATCGATCTCGCTCATACCGTTCTGCATCAGCTCTTCCGCAAGCCGTGCGGGACGAACTCCCGTGAGCATTCCCCATGGCGGTCTGTGACCTGTCAGGCGCTCGCATACTTTAAGGAAAGCTCCGCCTGCCGCGATCTTCGATATTCTGTTTTCAGGTACGCTCCCATGAGGCACAAATGCTTCAGCAGTTTCTGTCCTGTCTCCGTCTGTAAGAGCTGCACGCGCCCTCACACCATTGCCGTCATGCAAAACGTCAATCTCAGCTCGTCTGAAATCAAGTGCCGCTTCTCCCTCCGGGAATCTCTCTCCCGGATAAAAGAGCATTGCCAGCATTTGTATATAATACGGTTTAATATCACCGTTTATGATTATTTTCAAATTATTTCGTTTCCCTTATGAAAATTATTTTGAGTTTGAGTCTTCCATACTCATTCTCTCGCGGCTCAGAACACGGCTGTCCATAACAAGAGTTACAGGACCGTCGTTGCACAATGAGACCTTCATATCCGCGCCGAAAACTCCGCACTCCGTGTGAATCTTCTCCGAAAGATATGTACAGAAATATTCAAACAGCGCCTTTGCTCTCACCGGAGCTTCACTGTTCATAAAATCCGGACGGTTTCCTTTTCTGTATGACGCAGTCAGCGTAAAATTCGGAACTGCTACAATACTTCCGCCTATATCGGTAACAGAGAGATTCATTTTTCCCTCTCCGTCTTCAAAAATTCGGGTTTTCAGTATTTTTTCTGCTAAAAGCTCAGCGTCGCGCTCACAGTCTCCGCGCTCAACTCCGACAAGCAGCAAAAGTCCCATGCTGCCGCGCGCCGTTATCTCTCCGTCAATTTTTACCTCAGCTTCGCTGACTCTTTGAACAACTGACAGCATTATTTTGCCTCCTACCGTCAGCCGTTCAGCCGACGCCTCTTGTTATACTGATTATATGGCTGAGTCCTCTCAGTCTCGAAACAATAGAATTACAATGCTCACTGTTCTTACATCCTACGGTAAGATTTATAACTATATTTCCGCTGCCGCTTTTCTGAGTATTTACGGAGAGAAGCGTTACCTTCATATCCGCAAGAGCAGTCGTAATATCCGCAAGGAGAGTTATATGATTTTCCGCAAACACCTGTATCGCCGCTTCAAAAAGGCTTCCCTTGTCAGATCTTACAACGTCCTCGTCCCATTCTGCGGAAACAAGACGCTCTTTGAAGTCCTCTTCATGTATTCGGTCGGCAATATTACAGCACGATTTTTTGTGTATCGATATTCCGTATCCGCGCGTGATAAATCCGATAATATCATCTCCCGGAAGAGGATTACAGCACTTTGCAATTTTTACGGCACAGCCGTATTCTCCGTCAACCACAATACCGCTTCCGGTACGGATTCTTCCGGTTTTCGCTTTTTTGATCTGCTCCGATATATCGGTGCTCTCTTCTTCAGGTTTAAAGAGCCTTTCATACTCGTCTTTCAGCTTTGCGGAAATCTTGGATACCGTCACGCCGCCGTATCCGACAGCATTGAAAAGATCTTCGCTTTCCTGCATACCCATACGGTGCGCGATATTTGCTATCACCTCGTTTTTCTGCTGCTCCGTCGGTCTTCCGCGGAATTTTGCAAATTCGCGGTCGATCTCAGCACGCCCCACAACGATATTTTCGCTTCGCTTTTCTTTCTTAAACCACTGTCTGATCTTATTTCGAGCTTCACCTGTTCTGACGATCTTCAGCCAATCGCGGCTCGGTCCCTTTGAGCTTGCCGACGTTATTATCTCGACGATGTCCCCCGTTACGGGAACTCTGTCTATCGGGGATATCATTCCGTTAATGGTAGCTCCGACCATCTTATTGCCGACGGCAGAATGGATCGCATAAGCAAAGTCAATCAGAGTCGAGCCTTGAGGCAAGGCTATAACGTCTCCTTTAGGCGTAAATACAAATGTTTCGTCATGGAATATATCGATCTTCAGCGCATGAAGAAAATCCTCCGAATCAATAACTCCGTCCTCGGCGTCAATAAGTCTTGCTACCCACGCAAGCTTTTTGTCGATATCTTCTTTGCTCTTTTCTCCCGATTTATATTTCCAGTGCGCCGCAACACCGTATTCGGCGATGTGGTGCATTTCGCGCGTTCTGATCTGTACTTCAAAAGGTATTCCGTCTCGTCCGATAACCGTTGTGTGAAGAGACTGATACATATTCGGCTTCGGTGTTGAAATATAGTCTTTAAAGCGTCCCGGTATACTGTTAAACAATTCATGTATAATACCGAGCGCGGTATAGCATTCAAGTTCTGTATCTACAATTATACGGATAGCATAAAAATCGTAAATCTCGTCAAACTGTTTGTTCTGATTGAACATTTTACGGTATATGGAATATACCGTCTTTACTCTTCCTTCAAGAGTAAAATTGATATTATATTCATTAAGCTTTTCCGAGACAAACTGACGTGTGTTTTCAATAAAATTGACGTTTCTTCCGTATTTTTTTTCAATGTCCTCGGACACCTCGGCATGTCCTATAGGATCAAGAAATCTGAGAGCCAGATTTTCAAGCTCCTGCTTGATTCTCTGCATACCGAGTCTGTGTGCTAGCGGTGCGTAAACGTGCATCGTTTCAAGAGCGGTTATGCGTCTTTTTCCCTCGGACTTTGCCTCAAGAGTTCTCATATTATGAAGTCTGTCGCACAGCTTTATAAATATTACTCTTATATCCTTCGACATTGCAAGAAGCATTTTTCTGATATTCTCGATGTGAGCCTCTTCTTTGTCGATTATATTCATTTCTTTGATCTTGGTAAGTCCGTCGACAAGCATGGCAACGTCAGGGCCGAAGCGTTCCGATATTTCTTCAAGGCTTGTCTTATCCGAGCAGTCCTCTACTGTATCATGAAGAAATGCGGCGCACACGGAATCGGTATCAAGACCGAGTCCGGCTACTATCTCAGCCACTGCTATCGGGTGACAAATATACGGCTCTCCGCTTACTCTGAACTGCCCCTCGTGAAGATCCCTTGCATATTCAAACGAACGGTTTATCTTATCAAGATCATAATTTTTTCCGCCTGATTTTAACTGTTCCAGAAGTCCGTCGATATTTGGGCGAACCATACTTTTTGCACCTTCGGCATCATTTTTATTTTCACACATAGATTTCTCCGTTAAGTGATAAATTGTAAGACTTTATCAGAGTCTCGGAATTATTTCATCAATTTCTCTCTTACTTCACTTTTCAGTCTTTTAAGTATCGCAGATCTGTCAAGATTAATCTTATCCTTGACGTATATGTATTTAAACGCATAAATTTCAAGCTCGGCATCAAGTTCTTCTACTCCTATCAGATTAAGCTCGCGGAACACGGTAATGATAAATTTAAGTTTGACATAGGAAATATTGTGTCCGCAGGTGTGAAGCAGATGTGACAGTGCACGAATGCTGAACACTTCATGCTCAACTCTCAACTCTCGCTTGAGCGTAGTATATACTGCTGCAAAGTCACCTCTGTCGGGAACCGTATTTTCAATCTCTTCATGGCTCAGCGATATTTTTCCGTCGCACGAATAAAGTGAATCGAATATATCATGCTCCCTGATTTCTTTTTTCAGTTGATTTTCCGTGAGGCGAATATCCTTAACGATCATTTGAAGCGTTTTTGTACCCTGAAATTCATTTATATCAAGATTATACAGAACATCAACAACGTCTCCCGGATAAATATCAAGCTCTGTAAGAGGTACTCTGAAACACAGCGCCGTTATTATCATATTTGAGTGTTTTAAAATCAGCTTAGTGTGTTTTCCGCCGCCGAGAGGAATAACGTCGCTTACAAACATTTCGTTCGTTCTGAAAACGGGAACGGGATTTGATACTCCGTACGGTTCAAGGTAATATAGCTCATTTGCAAGACGCATCGTTATATCAGAACTGTCAAGTTCGCACTCCGCTTCGATTACAACTTCATTCTCTGCCTCCGCAAGCTTTTCGCGCGCAAAAGCATTAAGCTCGCGTTTAAAATCGTTCAGCTTACCTCGCTTGACAGTGAGTCCTGCCGCAAGCTCATGTCCGCCGTATTTTTCCAAAAGTTCTGAGCAGTGAGCCAGCGCTTCAACAAGATTAAGTCCTTTGACACTTCTTCCGGAGCCTTTTCCGTCGTCGTTTTCGGATATTTCCGTATTTCCGTTTCCGTCAAAGGATATTAAAATTGACGGAAGACCGTACTTTTCCGTGATCCGTGATGAAACAATACCGATTATTCCGTGATGCCAATGATCGTCTGCCAAAACTATAACGGGATCATTATCAAAGTCGTGCTCTGCGGCAATTTTTGCATACGCCTGTTCTGTGATCCTGTTTTCTTCCTCCTGCCGTTCGCGGTTAATATCGCAAAGCTCATTTGCATATTTTTTAGCTTCTTCCGTACTCTCCGTAATAAGCATTTCAACAGCGATAGAAGCGTTTTTAATTCTGCCGGCGGCATTTATTCTCGGTGCAAGAGTATAACCGACATATCCAGCCGTAATTTTCTTTTTCTCTGCATTTCCGTACTTTGACCTTGATTTTGCGCCTGAAGCATTGATAAGCTCCGTAATCGCAGGTCTTGTGCCGCGCTCGATCAAAGAAAGTCCATAGCTTACGATAAGTCGGTTTTCTTCTTTTACGGGCATAACGTCCGCAATAGTTCCGATAGCTACAAGATCGCAATACTCTTTTGATATACGCCTGACGCATTCAGCTAAGGTATCGTTCGGATTCATAAAAGATTCAATTGCGCACAAAAGCTTGAATACCACACCGACGCCTGCAAGCTCTCCGAACGGATATGTACAGTCCGGACGGCGCGGATTGACTATAGCATCGGCGCTCGGCAAAACTTCATGGCACTCATGGTGATCCGTCACTACAACGTCAATTCCAAGCTCCTTCGCGTGAGCGATCTCACCGACAGCCGTAATTCCCGTATCAACAGTTATTATAAGGTCACAGCCCTCATCTGCAAGTCTGTCTATTACCGGCATCGACATTCCGTATCCCTCAGTCATTCTGCACGGAATATGATACGAAACATCTGCTCCGAGAGAGCGAAGATACAAATAAAGAGATGCGACGGAGGTCACTCCGTCAACATCGTAGTCTCCGTATATTACTATTTTTTCGCCCGCGCCGACAGCGTCGCATATTCGCTCGACCGCCTTTTGCATATCGCACATAAGCATGGGATCATATAACTGCTCTTCTTCTTTTCCGATAAACCGTTTTGCCGTCTCAGGCGTTGTACAGCCTCGGTTGATAAGAAGCTTTGCCGCAGGAACGGTCAGTCCGAGCTCAGATGCAATGTTCTCCGCCGAATTCAATGCTTCGTCGGAAAAATTGTTTACCGCCCATTTATTTAGCTTTTTATAGTACATAGATTATTTCTCTGATTCCTTAGTTTGATTTTCTCTGTCCGACGATATTATCCCTGTTATAACTATATCCGGTTTCTTTTTTTTATGAATTCTCTCGATAATTCCGATAATAGCAAATGTAAAAATAAAGCCTGCGCCCGAAGAAGCAAGAGATATACGTTCATCATGAATGAAATAATATACCGCCGCATAAAGCGCCGCGCATACTGCTATCGGTAAAATAAATACGAGAAGCGCATATGATAAAACTTTTCCGTCGGAAGTTTCAACCGTGACGATATCTCCGACCTTTGCCTCCGCCGCGTTATATGCTTCCGCTGTCATATTCTTTGAAGCCCCCATTAAACTGCCTGCGCCGCAGGAGCCTGAGCATCCCTTTTTTGAACATCCGTCACACATCGACGAACGCTCCACCGTAATCTCCGCGCGCTGTCCTTTTACGCTTATGACTTTTGCAGTATTTGTCACCCGGCACACCTCCGTAAATTTATAATTTCTGCTTTCACCGCTCAATTTAATAAATGTTATGCGTCAAACGGAGCGTACTTTTCCATAATTGCACGTGCCGCACGCAAGCCGTCTACAGCGGCGCTGATTATGCCGCCTGCATAGCCTGCACCTTCTCCGCACGGATAAATACCGCTGTGTCCCACAGCTTCAAGTGTATCTCTGTCCCTCATAATTCTGACAGGAGACGATGTTCTCGTTTCAACGCCTGTCATCGGTATATCGGCTCTGTCGAATCCGTAGATTTTTTTACCGAAACTCCGCAGTCCGGTCTCAAGCATATCGGTAATAAAAGACGGCAGTATATTATGCAGATCGCAAGACTTAATTCTCCCGCCCATATATGTCGGCGAAACTACAGTCGGCTCACTGCCGTATTTTCCATTCAAAAAATCCCCGACGGTCTGCATAGGAGCTGTATAATCTCCACCTCCGAACGCAAATGCCGCACTCTCAAGGCTTCTCTGAAATTCTATCGCGCCTATCGGTGTGTTTCCATAATCAGACGGAAGAACAGACACAGCAATTGCCGCGTTGGCATTTTTTCCGTCACGTGCATGACGGCTCATTCCGTTTGTTACAACGCCGCCCTCTTCGCTTGCAGCTGCGACAACTTCTCCCCCTGGACACATGCAAAAGGAATACACACCTCTTTCTCCGACTCTCTCGGAAAGGTTATATTCAGCATGTCCCAGCGTCTCATCTCCCGCAAAATCTCCCAGCATTGCCGCGTCAAGCTCACTTTGCAGATGTTCTATTCTCACGCCCGCCGAATACGGCTTAGGCTCAATAAGAAACCCTGCGTCAATCAGCTCGGCATATGTATCTCTTGCACTGTGTCCGAGAGCTAAAACCGCCGTCTGAGACGGCAATTTCACACCGTCTGCATAAAGTCCTCCTCTGCTTACGCTGACTTTGGTGTTGTAGTGAATCTCTCCACCGAGAGACTCCAAACATCTGTCCGCCTCTGCGACAACATTTCTTAATATATCCGTACCGACATGAGGTCTTGCACGGCTCATAATGTCCTGCGGCGCGCCGAGAGACACAAGCTCTGAGAGCACATATGAACATAGCGGATCATTTATTCTCGTCATCAGCTTTCCATCGGAAAAAGTACCTGCTCCTCCCGCGCCGAATTGGATATTCGACAAGGGATTAAGCGCATGATTTTTATAAAACCGTTCAACCGACGCAACACGTTTATCAACATTTTCTCCGCGTTCATAGACTATCGGGCAGTATCCGTGCTTTGCAAGAGCTAATGCACAGAATATACCTGCAGGTCCGAAGCCGACAACAATCGGACGGCTTTCAAGCCGTGCCGATCCGTAATTCACCGAAAAATCCGACTCAACACATAATCTGATATCGCGGTCGCCGAATTCCCTCTTATCAGCTCTCGCATCGATCTGCGCACAAACGGAAAAAACAAATTTTATGCTGTCTCTCCGCCTTGCGTCAAGCGACTTACGGTATACCGCAAGATTTTCGCCGTGAGAATCGAACGCCGCCGAGATTTTTTTATGCGCTTTCCGAAGCGCGATACGGTCTATGTCAGCGGCGCTCATTCCGGGCTTATATAATACTTTAATATTTTCAACAAGTATTTTAGATTTATTTTGAAGTTCCATCAGTTAAGCTTCACCTGTACTGTGTATTCACCGAGCTCATATATGCTGTCAGTTTTCTCTGCATCAACCGTAATTGCTGCGTTCAAAGATACAGTGCCGCGGCTGCTGCTGTCATATCCGCTGAGATCCAGCACTACAGATACATCGGACGCTTTTATATCATTAAGTTCTTCAAGCGTGCCTCTCAGGGTAACAGGAAGCGCTGATGTCAATATCTCATACTTTAAATCCTTAGCAGCTCCGGTAACCTGAAAATCCTCTACAGTAATCTGCTTTGTTCTCAGAGAACTGTCAAGCTCAACCGTAATAGTGACCTCCGTATCGGCGGAATCTACAATTATATCTGCCGGCAGCGTCGGTCTTACTGTAACCGTATACTGATTGGACATAATCATCTTTTCGTCTATCACTATCGGCTGCACTATATTCTCTGTTTCCGTAAAGATAGTTTCATCTCCGCGTACAGTCAGCTTTTCGGGAGTCACTTTCATTTTCACAAGCTTCGGATCAATAAGTCCGTGTTTAAAAGAAACACTCAGCGGAAGCTCCTTGGTTACATATATCGGAACTTTCACATCAATTTCAGCTACAGACATGCTTAGATACGTAGTATCTACAGAATCTCCCGATAAATTTACAATCGTCAAAGGCGATCTTGTAACAAAGGACGAAGTCTTCCCCTCCATGTTTACATTGACCTGCGCTTCTGACAGCGTATCAATTATCGTTCCGGGACCGGTGACGTTTACAGAAGTTATATTTTCGCCTCCTGACTTCATAAACTGAACCGTTCCCAGCTCATACGGAGACGTAAGAACCATATTTCCCATTTTTTCTTTTATCGGAAGCGAGACTGATTTTGTTTCGTCCGCAAAAACCGTAACGGTAGACGGTTCAGGCTTAACAATAGATACACCGTCAGGCAAATCCACGTAAACATCAAGCGAATGACGTCCCGCTTCTTTTATACGGCTTACGTCAGCATATGCCTTTATATCGTCGCTCTTCAGTCCGCTGACAACACTTTTTTTGCCTGAAAGCTCAACATTGATTCTTTCATTTCCTCCGTTATACACGGAAAGTCCCGATTCTGACTGAAGAACAGAGGTGTTTTGCAGAGAAACAGCCACTGAACTGATAGTTTCCGTATATTCGGGACTTTCCACCTGCATTACATAAAGCCACAGCACAAAAGCCGCAACAACGCATAATATTTTCGGGATCAGATTTTTTCCGACTATATTATTTTTACTTCCATTTTCTTTTTCGGCATCCGCGTCTCTGACCGTGCCGATTTTTTCATTATCATTCCGCATTGTAATCTGCTCACACCCTTCCCATAATCCGTCCGCAATCGGTCAGTTATCCTTTTTCTCTTTGCCCGAGGAGCTTTTGTCTCCCTTCAGAAGAGTTTTAACCTTGTATATTTTCTTTATCTTACCCTGCGACGGATAGGTTTCGGGAACCATATACTTTTTCAGCTCCGAAGCAAGAGTTTCACGCGTATATCCGCGGTACAAAACACCTTCTACAGCTATAGATATAACGCCTGTTTCTTCAGATACAACGATAACAACAGCATCGCTGTTCTCACTCACTCCGATTGCAGCTCTGTGCCTTGTTCCGAGGTCTTTTATAATGTCCTCATTTGAGGAAAGCGGCAACAAGCACCCAGCCGCATGAAGACGCGCGTCTCTTACTATGAGTGCGCCGTCGTGGAGCGGAGCTTTATTGAAAAATATATTCTTTATAAGAAATTCTCCGGGTTCGGCATCTATAACGGTTCCTGTTAAAATAAGATCTCCGAGCTTTGTAAGCCTTTCAAGTACAATCAGCGCTCCTGTCTTTGTACGGCTCATATCGGCGGCAGCAGCCGAAACGCTGTCAATCATTTTTTCGATAGGTTTTGTACGCGTATCGGAAATACTTTTCAGTCCTTTTAGCGGCTGTCCTCCGATTTTCTCAAGGGCAGATCTCAGCTCCGGCTGAAAAACTATCGCAAGTACGATAAGTCCGAGCTGAAAAACATTCTGCAGTATGAACTGTATGACGTACATATTAAAGAAATCGCTTATAAACTTAACTGCGATAAGCGAAATTACTCCGACGGCAAGCTTTCCGGATCGTCTGTCACGCACAAATTTATAAAGAAAATAGAATAAAATCGACACACACGCAATATCTATTACGTCAGGCACCGATATTGTGCTCACGGTTTTAAATATATCGCTGAAAAACTCGTGCATACTGATCCCTCCTGAACTTACAGTTTTGCCGTATTTCTAACATTTAATCCTTAATCTGTAAAGCTCGTTTATATTTCACAAAATAGTTACTTATAATTATATCATACATACCGTGCTTTGTCAAAGGTACGGTATGTATGATATAAAAAGTTTTTTTACGGATCAGCCGCCGTAAAAGAATTCTATTCTGTTTTCAATTATCTCCGTTTGCTCTTAATACGTTTTCTGTAATTCTTGCTCTTTCCGCCTCTTTTGCGCCCGATAAGAGCGCCAAGAGTCGATACGGCGACAACTGCGGCATATATGATTATTTTTTCGACTGCCCCGGATGAAAAGGGAGCGCTGATTCTTAAAGCACTGAGCAAAAACAGTAAAAGTGCAAGCGCTGCACCGCTGAACGCTCCCGAAACAGCGCCAAGCTCAGACATACGAACGGCAAAAATCCCGCATACAAGCGAACTTACGGCAAGCGCCGCTCTTGAAAACTGCAAAATCATTCCGTTCGGATCATCTGCCGAATAAGCGACCGCCGAAAACAAGAGCAGCAGCAACACGCCTGTAAGAAATGCCGCTGCGACGGAAATCAGGATAGATTTAACCTCTGAAAAACCTTTACTCGTTTCTTTCATGTAGATGTACCTGCCTTTTTGAATTCATATTATGAAATTTTGTATATACCTGCACGGGATACACATTACATATCTATTCGCACGGATTGTATGCTATTCTCTTTTTTATATAAACCGTTAATTATTCTTTAAAGCGTTAAAAGCTTTCTTTCTCTATGTCAAAAACCTCTTATTTTAAGTATTCCTATTAAATATATATATTTAA
>JAAWQR010000041.1 GCA_022800625.1 Clostridiales bacterium
ATTATGGAGATGACATAGAAAACGGGAAAATACAGGATGTACCAGATTTAACGCAAAATGTGGAAAAGGATATTTTGGCGGAGGAACTGAAAATGTCTTGTACCAACGTGATGTTGCAATGTCTTGATACGGAAAGCAGATGTATTTTTATATTGGGCACAATGTTTAAGGTGGACAGCCGCATTGCAGGAGATATTTTGAAAATGACCCCGGAAGCATACCGTCAGCGGCTTTTTCGCATACGTAAAAAGATGGCTGAATTTCTTGGGAGGTATTGCGGAGAATACGGAAGCGGCAGATGCAAGTGTAAAGACAGAATAAATTATGCAATACAAAATCATAGGATAAATCCGCAACAGCTGGATTACACAACAGCCGCGGAAATTTCCGTTCAAACTATGCTTAATGTAAAAAATGCTATGGAAGAAATTGACGGCTTATCACAGGATTTTTCATTTTGTAAGTCTTATCAGTCTCCTGAACAAATGAAGCTTCTGATACAGGAATTATTAGATTCCACGCAGCTTTCCGTTATTCGGAATTCGTAAAGGAGAAAATAGATTATGAATACACAGAAGATCGTAAATTACTTATCATCATTAAGCTTGAATAACAATCGTAATTGGTATTATGATAACAAGGAAGATTATAAAAAAGCATATGCTGAGTTTGAAGAATTATTAAAGATGTTAATGTTGGAAATCGGAAAGTTTGATAGCAGCATTTTACATAACAATCCAAAAGACCTTACATTTAAGATTGTAAGGGATGTACGCTTCAGCCGTGATAAATCACCGTATAATCCTGCGTTTCGTGCTCATATTTCCTCTAAAGGTAAACTGCCTGTTCCTGTCGGATATTATCTTATGATAAAACCCGGCAATCAGTCCTTCTTGGGCGGCGGATTATTTGCAGATATGTTTAAAGATGCAACAACAATGATACGGGATTATATTGTCCGAAATGGCGAGGAATGGGAAAAGATTATCCATAATCCGGAGTTTGAAAAAATTTTAACTGTACAGGGAAATTCGTTAAAGAATGTTCCTGCGGGATATGAGAAAGAACATCCGCAAGCGGAATATTTAAAATTTAAGAGTTGGTATCTGGAATATCGGATAAAGGATGAAGAATTGAACGATGCAGAAGTGTTTGTTGCAAAGGCGGCAGAGATTTTCCGAATTATGAAACCTTTTAATGACTATCTGAATAAGGCTCTTGTGGACTTTCAGATGCCGACAAGATAACAAAATATTCAAATTGAGTCTATCTAAAACTCATATAATAAGATAGAGGATGGTTATTAATCGACTATCCTCTTTTCCGATTATCCTGCTAATAGTTCTGCTGAAAATGCAGAGTTATTCTACAACGGAGATTGCACCGCTTGTCGGTCTGACTACGGGATATGTCTATGCAAGATCAGAGAATCTGCGGAAAAGCTGAAACTTTTTAAGTGTTAAGAGAAAAAATACATTCTCCTGCGAACTTATACGGCATTGTTAAAATAAAAAATAACCCCCCTTTAATGGGAGATGATCCGAAAAAAGAATGCAGTTAACAAACTATTCGGCTCCCATTCAGGGGGTTATCTGCAAGATGCTCTGTTATGGTTTACTCAGCTCATCCGAATTAGCCGAAAGTGCTGACTTATATTATTTCATCAAGTTTTGCCTGCAATTCTGCAAGCTTGCCCTTGTCCATCGGCGGAATACCTTTCAGCGGATTTTCGATTCCTAAGCTGTCATATTTATAGAATCCCATCGTATGGAATGCCAACAACTCATATTTCTCAGGCTTTTCCCATCGTGATACAAGCTCTGCATACTGCTTTATCATATCCATGCTGTCGTTTACCTCGGGAATAATGACAGTCCTGTACCATACTCGCTTTTGCGTATCTGACAGATACTGTGCAAAACTTAAAAAACGGTTAAAATCTCCGTGTGCGTACTTTTCATACATCTCCCGATTCGGAAACTTTATATCAAGGATTATAAGGGATGCACCGTCAATAGCAGTCTTTACATCGTCTATAAGAGGAACGGACCCCGACGTGTCAAGCACATAATTTATGCCGTCGGCTTTCAGGTATTCGTTTACTTCGTTTATATACGCGGCGTTCAGAAGCGGCTCTCCGCCCGAAAAAGTAACTCCGCCGCCGTTTTTGAAGTATGGCTTATAACGACGCAGCTTTTCATATAAAGCTTTGCTTTCAATCTCGCGTCCCGACACGTGCCACGTGTCGGGATTATGACAGCAGACGCATCTGAGCGGACAGCCTGTGAAGAATACGGCATATCTGATCCCGTCTCCATCAAGAGCCGCGAGACTTTCAAATGAATGAATATCAGCTTTCATTACATCTTTTCGTGGAAAGTACGCGAAATTACTTCTTCCTGCTTCTCACGTGTCAACTTATTAAAGTTAACGGCGTAGCCTGAAACACGGATCGTCAGCGACGGGTACAGAGTCGGATCATTCATCGCGTCGATCAGCTTCTGACGGTTGAGCACGTTTACATTAAGGTGGTGAGCGTGCTGCGCAAAATATCCGTCAAGCATAGTTGTGAGGTGCTCAACTCTGTTGTCCATATCTCGGCCGAGCGTGTCGGGCGTGATAGAAAATGTGTTGGAAATACCGTCCTGACAGCAAGCATAATTCAGTTTTGCAACTGAGTTAAGGCTCGCAAGAGCGCCCTCTGCATCTCTGCCGTGCATCGGGTTTGCTCCGGGAGCAAACGGCTCGCCCGCTCTTCTTCCGTCGGGAGTAGAGCCTGTTTTCTTACCGTACATTACGTTTGATGTTATAGTTAGGATAGAAAGTGTGTGACGCGCGTTGCGGTAAGCCTTCGTTTTGCAAAGCTCTTCATAGAAATATTCTACTACCCACTTAGCAATATCGTCCGCTCTGTCATCGTCGTTTCCGTATTTCGGGAATTCGCCTTCGGTCTTAAAGTCTGTAATAATACCGTTTTCGTCCTTGATAGGCGTGACCTTAGCATACTTGATAGCACTGAGACTGTCTGTCAAGACGCTCATTCCGCTGATACCGAATGCCATAAGACGTTCTACATCAGTGTCGTGCAGCGACATCATAAGACGCTCATATGCGTACTTGTCGTGCATGTAGTGAATGATGTTCATAGTCTTAACGTAAAGATTAGCCATCCATGAAGCATACTTCTTGTACGCCTCGAGAACTTCTTCATAAACGAGCGGCTTGCCGTCTTCAAATACCTTGCCCTCGGGCGCTACCTGCTCGCCGTACTTTTCGTCCTTACCGCCGTTAAGAGCCATAAGAAGAACCTTTGCAAGGTTGCATCTTGCACCGAAGAACTGCATTTGCTTGCCGACCTTCATTGCGGATACGCAGCATGCGATTGCATAGTCGTCGCCGTACATATCACGCATAACGTCGTCGTTCTCATACTGAATAGAGTCAGTGTCGATCGATACCTGAGCGCAGAAGTTTTTAAAGCCCTGCGGCAGCTTCTGTGACCAAAGGATCGTGATATTCGGTTCAGCGGAAGGTCCGAGGTTGTAAAGCGTCTGGAGGAAGCGGAAGCATGTTTTGGTTACCATGCTCTGCCCTTCATTTGTAACGCCTCCGAGAGAGCATGTTACCCATACCGGGTCGCCTGCAAACAGGTCGTTGTAATCGGGAGTTCTGAGGTGTCTTACAAGACGGAGTTTCAGCACGAGATCGTCGACAAGCTCCTGCACGCCCTTTTCGGTCATGGTTCCTTCGGCAATGTCACGCTCTGCGTATATATCAATAAATGCGGAAATTCTTCCGATGCTGTTTGCAGCACCGTTCTGCTCCTTGATTGCGCCGAGATATCCGAAATAGAGCCATTGAACAGCTTCGTAGGTGTTTTCAGCAGGACGTGAAATGTCACAGCCGTATTCAGCCGCCATTTCTTTAAGCTGCTTCATGAATTCAAGCTGCTTTGCAATGTCTTCAAGAAGATGGATCGTTTCCTCCGACATATCGAAGTCTCTCTCGCCGACAGCGGCTTTGTCAGCCTTCTTCTGCTCGATAAGATAATCCATACCGTAGAGAGCGACCCGTCTGTAGTCGCCGATGATTCTTCCGCGGGCATATGCGTCAGGAAGACCTGTCAGAATGCCGACGTGGCGCGCCTTTCGCATGGTATCCGTATAAGCGCGGAACACACCGTCATTGTGTGTTGTTCTGTAGCTGAACTCGTCTGCAATGCGGTCGCTCATCTTATATCCGTATGCCTCGCACGCCTGAACTGCGTTGCGGTATCCCGCAAACGGATTTACCGCTCTTTTAAGCGGAGCGTCTGTCTGAAGTCCGAGAATTATATCCTCGCCTTTATTTATATAACCCGGCTTGTATGACAAAAGAGATGAAACATGTTCTGTATCAACATCAAGCACGCCGCCTTTTTCATTTTCCTCTATGAGAAGATTGTTGACTTTTTTGCTGACTGAAGCTGTGCGGTCTGTTACTCCTTCAAGAAATGAGCTGTCTCCGTTATACTGAGTATAATTCAGATTGATAAAATCTCTTACGTCAATTTCATTTGTCCATTTGCCGGTTTTAAAACCTCTCCAAGCATCCACCGTAAAAATTCTCCGTTCCGCCGCTGATGCGGCATAATTTGTTATGAAATCCACATGGGAAAATCAAGATTGTTTGTGCCGATTCTGTAAAGCTATTTTACAAGCAAACAAAAAACCGACCGAACACCGTATACAAACGGCGCCCAGACGGTCGGCATATACAGATATCTGCTCCCTCATAGTTAATTCTATGCTCCGTCAGTTACAGATATCCTTTAGACATGCTCTAATATATCATATTCATTGGCTTTTGTCAATGAATAAATTGTGTTTTTTCTGAAAAGATATAGTCCCACGCGGCAAGAGTGCGGACTGCTTTACCTTACGTCTGTATACTGCGCCTCATGAATGCGGATTTCCGCTTCATCTGCAAATGATACGCTTTTTTCCTTCAACAGATAAGTCGGTCTTGATTTTACTTCACTGTATATTTTAGACATATATCCGCCGATTATACCGATAGAAAAAAGTACAACCGATGAGACAAAAAATATAAGTGAAGCCAGCGCCGCAGCGATACCTGATACTGCCGATAATCCCTTGACGGCGGCAATAATAAAAAGTACAATTCCCGAAACTAAAAAAAGTGCGGCCGGAATCAAAGGAAGCAGAAGCGGAAAGACGGAAAATGCCATTATGCCTTCAAAAGCATACTTCATCAGTCCCCACAGCGACCATTTTGTGTCGCCTGCGGCTCTTGATATGTTTTCATATTCTATCCACCCCGTATTGAAACCTACCCAGGAGAAAATTCCTTTACTGAATCGGCGTTTTTCGCTCAAAGCAAGGACAGCGTCAACGACATTTCGTCTCATCATGCGGTAGTCGCGGGCTCCGTCTGTAATTTCGACTTCCGATACTTTATTTATCAGGCGGTAAAACATGTGAGCGAGAAAAGTGCGTACAGGAGGCTCTCCGGCTCTTGTTATGCGTTTGGCTGCAACACAATCAAGCTCACGGTTCAGTTTAAGCATGTTGTACATTTCAATAATATATTTCGGCGGATCCTGCATATCCGCGTCCATTATTACCGTAAAGTCTCCGTCAGCTTCTTTTAGTCCCGCATATATTGCCGCTTCCTTGCCGAAATTTCTGGAAAACGATATGTATCTGACCGTTTTATCGGACGCTGACAGACGGCGCAGCATTGAAAGTGTTTCATCACTCGATCCGTCGTCAACAAATAACAGCTCGAGTATTGCCTCAGAGACAAGCTTGTCTTTAATCTTCTTTATTTTATCATAGAATGTCGTAAGAACGCACGACTCGTTATAGCAGGGCACGACTACGGTTATTTTATCCATCATTAATTACTGTTCTTTTCTTAATAATTATTTTGCGCTTTTATTTTTTTATCTGAAATACTGTATGTTTCTTAGTCAAAATCGCAAATCAAAAAGCGCAGTCTTGTTCCGCGATAAGAAACAGTTATATCTACTTCTTCTGTAATGTGACGGCAGTTCAGCGTGTTCATTACATTGTTTGCAAATTCTCCGTCGGCACCCCAGCTGTCAAGTATCCAGACTCTTCCCTCGCAGCCGGGAATGTCCGACAATGATGAAACTGCTGTAACATCGCGGTCAAAAGCAAGGTCTGCACGCGGGTATTCGGGTTTTCCGTATCTGTAATAATATTTTTCCGTGTCGGGAATCATATCGGACAGAACAGACGCTGTTGTAAAATCCGCGTATACGATGATATCTTTTTCTGAAATTTTTTCACATAAAATATCACGGCAGCGCTCATATGAGCCATCGTAAACTGTTTTGTAAAACGGTAAAGATACGCATAGAAATATCGCGGCAAGCAGAGTACAGAATATACATTTGACGCTTTGGCGTTTCAGTGAAGCTAAAGCTGCAGCCGAAGCAAAAATCAAAAGTCCGTGCATTACCATAGTATATCTTACGTAGTAGAATTCTTTAAAGCATGAAACGAGCAGTCCGCATGCAACCACTGCGAAAAAGACTGTTACTGAAAGAAGCGCCGCGGAAGATGTGTTATTGAAGCTTGCGCTTTTTACGGAGGCGATATATCTTAAAACACATGAGAATATAAGAAGAACAAACAGCAAAGCCGCTATTATTACTATGAATTTGTTAAGTCTTTCATTCATGCCGAACATATCGTTTTTTTCAGTTCCGCCGGTCAGCATATATGAAGCACTTTCTGTAAGAACATCGGGATACTTGACACGAATCCAATATTCAGATGAGACAACCTTTGAGCTTTGGCAGAAAAACACAATAAATCCGGGGATATATAAAATAATCTCAAATGCGGCAGAAAAAAGCATATTTGATATTTTTTGCTTGGTGCGCAGTGAAAATATTATAAACAGCAGATTTATTATTGAGACCGTGACAAGAGCATAATAATGCGTGTAAGCTGCAAAAAGTGAAAATACTATAAAAAGAACAGCATGCTTTTTATCAGAAAAGCTTTCTTTGACTGTAATATAAGCGTAAAGCGCGGATAAAAAAACAAAGACTGCCGCCCATGAATACATTCTTATCTCAGACGCAAATTTCAGTGAAGCCGCAGAGAGGTAAGTTAAGAGAGAAAAGAAAAATCCCATCTCAGCACTGAAAAATTTTCTGACATGAGTATATCCGAGAATAGCAAGTGTTTGCATTCCAAGCGCTGAAAAAAGCCTGAGAGCAATAATGCTTCCGTGAGACAGAAAATTTACAATACGAAGTATAATATAATATAAAAACGGATGAACGTCCTGCGCGGCAATGTTCAGCATTTCCGAAAATCTATGTGAGGAGAGAACAGCCGAGTAAGTCTCATCAAACCAAAGGCATTTGTGAAGAGAAACTGAGATAAACAGACCTGCTCCGAGAATCAGCAAAAATATATGAGGATATTTCAGTCTGTCTTTACATTTTTCCATATATAATCGTATCTTTCTTCCATCTTATTTTCTGTGAATATATAAAGCGCTGAAAATAAAACGCACAGTAAATATTCTGAGCTGATTTTTCGGGCGACAAATTATATGTCGAAAAAGCAGAGATATTAATAGTATACCATATAATATAGGAAAAAGCAATACAGAGCAGGTATGGTTTATTTTTACAAATATTTTGTTTTTGAAAAATATCTAAAAAGGGTATTGACAAATCACTTATAATCTGATATAATGTAAAAGTGCTAAGGAAAAGCGGCTGTAATAAAGTTGCTGTGCGTACTGAAATATGCCGGAGTGGCGGAATTGGCAGACGCCCGGGACTTAAAATCCCGTGCAACGAAAGTTGCGTACCGGTTCAAGCCCGGTTTCCGGCATCTTATTTTACTATATCGCGGGGTAGAGCAGTTGGTAGCTCGTCGGGCTCATAACCCGGAGGTCAGGAGGTTCAAGTCCCCTCCCCGCAACCAAACTTCACCTTGCAGGTAGCCGCCTGCAAGGTTTTTTCCTTTTTTCGCATTGTTTCTGTTTCGTATTATTTCCCTCCCGTTTCCCTCCGAAACCGCATAAATACCTCATTTTTAACCGATTCCCACATGATATTCAAGCACATTGTCAAGCGTGTTCGCCGCTTCTCTGTCTTTGGATTTCAACGCATGGGCATAGATGTTTAAAGTCGTTGCCGTGTTTGCGTGTCCGAGTCTCCTTGAAACGGTACATACGTCTGTACCCTCAGCAATCATCAGCGTTGCATTTGTGTGACGAAGCGAATGGAGCGTTACATACGGCAATCCGCTTCGTTTGATGAATTTTGAAAACCAATCCGTTACGGTATCGGGGTGAATCGGCTTTCCGTTCCATGACGTAAACAGCCTGTCGCTTTCTTCCCATCTGTCTCCGACACTAAATTTCTGTTCCAACTGCCAGCGTTTGTACTTTTTCAGAAGGATACAGGCATGAATACTGAGCGAAAAATGACGAATTCCCGATTTCGTTTTCGGCTCTTTGGTAATCATGGTCTTGTTGCCTATGTACTGTGCAGAACGGACTACGTGCATGACCTGATTTTCAAAGTCAATGTCTTTCCATTCTAATCCGCATAGCTCCCCTCGTCTAATACCCGTATAAACAAGCAGAGTAATCATAGTTTGATACTGAATCGGCTCTTTTTCAAGAAGCGTCAACATTTTACGGACTTCCTGTTCATTCAGATACGATATTTCTCTGTGCGGTACTTTCGGCGGGTCTGCTCTCATTGCTACATTCTTTTCAAGCAATCCCCATTTGACCGCAGTTGATAAAATCTTTGATATTACTCTGTGGTGGTCGAGAATCGTTTTCGGGGCAAGCTTGCCGTTGTTGATTAATTCTCCGTTTTCGTCATATCGTTTTCGCTGATTGACTCCGTCTGCTTCTAAGCTCCTGTAAAAAGCATTTAACTGTAACGGCGTAATGTCTTTCAGCTTCAAATGTCCGATACCCTGATTGATACGCTTTAAGTAGATTTCATATCTGGCGTATGTCTTGATTGTCAGATTGACTTTTGCATATTCGTCCATCCACCTTTTAGAGAAGTCAACGAATCGGATTTTGTTGTCGGGACAAATTCCGTTTTTCACTTCTTCTTCAAAAAGCACCTTTTGGCGTGCAAGCTCTTTTTCAATCTGCTTTTGCGTCATACCCTCGTCAGGTATCCATGTTTTCGATTTTCCTAATTTCTTGCCGTTGATATCAATTCCGCAGGAGACACGGATTTCATATCCTCTGCCTTTCTTTCTTGCTGTTGCCATTCAATTTACAACTTCCTTTCCATATCGAAAATTTGTCTCCCTAAACTAATTATTGCGCAAGTTTTCTCAGATTGCAAAACATTTCCTCTGATTAGCGCAGTTTTTTCTCTGTTTTCCTCGATTTTGCTGTGTTTCTCTCGATTTTTCTATGTTTACGGCTTATAGTATAAGCTCTGACACTGAATGAACAATGTCAGAGACCTATACTTTTCAGCTTTACATGATGTTAGATATTGACGCTCAGAAACTCAATCAATGCGTCATAGTTGATAAGCGTTTTTCTGCCTATCTTTGCACAAGGGATTTTCCCTTGACGGACAAGATTTCTAAGTCCGCTGAGCGTTATCGCTGTATTCGGATCGTCTTTCTTGATTTCATTAAAAGCTTCTGAAATCAATCTCATTCTCGGCATTATGTAATCTCCTTTCAATCATTCGGGACTATGCCCCCTAAACTTATTATTGCTCCGAATCTCTCAGATTGCAAAACATTTCCTCTGAAATTCGTACTTTTTCCTGAAACAGGCTATAACATTGACAATTATGTTTCTTCCCCCTCAGATTCAGGTATCATGGAATCGATTGTTTCTGCTTCCTTATACCTTTGAATATCGTCACCTACTGCAACAATCTTTTCGTACAGTAGGTGCAGAGCATATTGTAGCAATTCGTTTTCATCATCGTTCAGATAGCCAAATTTGAGTAACATTTTGCGTGTATGCTTTAATTCTGCTGTTGTAGAATCAACATTTTTGTAAATGTCAGTAAAGTATGTATCGTTTGATTTCATGTAGTTTAACCTCTCTTTCATTTTAGGGCGGTTAGGGGCAAATGTTATACTTTCTTATGCTGTCTTATTTTTCGTACTTTAGAATGTATTATATTTGCCCCTTTTTGCCCCAACTCAATTTTTGTTATATTTTGCTCCCATTCTTGACAAAGCGTAGTTTGTACTATCGTACTCTTTAAACACCTCGTCATGAATGGTAATCGGATAGTAATAGTGTCCGTTGTTCTTTTGAACTTCAATTTCAAAGAACTCCTTCAACTGATTTCCGATTTCTCGATCTCGTTCAGGCAGTACGCGATTGGCGTCACACCATAGCTTATATACCCGATTGAACTCTGAACGCTTAGTCTTATGTTCAAATGTATAACATTCGCAACAGTCGTTGACGAAAGTCAAAAGTGAATTGTTTTCAATTGCATACTTTCTTCGTGCTATGCTCATTTCTTCGTTTTCAGATAACTTATATCCACGCTCAACTGCTTTTTTCAAACAGTCAATTGCTATGCTTGCTATGACGTCTTTTTCAGCCATTAATTTATCCAATAGTCTTGGGTCTCTCTCTTCTGCTGGTATTACGTTATTACAGTTGATGATAACAAAGCGAGAGTATACATGCTCTCCCCGATCTCCTCTAAAATGTGGCAGTGCATTTGCATTGAACCACAGCAGTCCGTCATAGCGGAAAGAAAATCCGTCTTTGCCCTTGTATTCGGCAAATAGACTATCCCCTCCCGTGAGATTCTTCGTGACTGCCATATCAGATACGTCAACAGTTGACATATCACCGCTTCCAGCTAATCGCTTTTGATATAGTTGTGCTGCACCGAATCGCTCGTTGATTTTCTTCATGTCAATTGATACGCAATTATTTCTACCTAACAAATTCATTGTAAGTTCTCGTAATTGTGTTTTACCTGTATTACCAGCGCCTACAAGAATGAGAAGTTTTTTAAATCTCCATCCCTTTACATTAGAGAGGATAGCTCCCATATATTCAAGCAAAAAATTCATTTCGTCTTGATTATTGTTGCATAGTTTATGCAGATAGCTACTGAAAATCGGAGCGTTATCAAGCGTTTGGTTTGGAATGTAATCACATTCAATCTTTCTTGTGATTAAGTCTTTTTCGTCAAACCCTCTCAATTCTCCGCTGTCTAATTCAAGAATGCCGTTTTGAAACGGTACAAGGTTTTCATTTGAGTTAAAATCTGTTTCTTTAACGTCTGGAAAATCTGTTGAAAACTCTTTCCATACACTTTCCCAATCCTTATTATTCCGATATTCTACAGGCAGGTATTCTTTAATGAGCGCTTTAAATTCTCTTTCTGAAAGTCGTTTATAAATGTTAT
>JAAWQR010000042.1 GCA_022800625.1 Clostridiales bacterium
AGCACGCATATGCGTGCTTTTTTACTTTCAGCGGTATAGTAGTAAGATAAGCCCGAAGTAAACTGTCCGAATTATTTTCATTTATCGCTTTCTATATGCAAGTTTCCTACTTCCATTTTGCAGTCCCGCAAAGCGGAATGTAGTCGGTTCGAATCTCTAAAAAGCACACACGCGTAAGCGTGTTTTTTATTTTCAGTTCTTCGTTTGTTTTCTCTGGTCTATTGCCGAAATGGTATAGATATTGATTTTCCGCAAACAATAACATATATTCTATGGGGGTGAAGTATGGATATTATTAAAGTAATTCTGACAACTGTTTTATCTGTGGTTACATTATTTATTATTGCTAAAATCATGGGGCACAGACAAGTAGCACAGCTTGATTTTTTTGATTATATTACGGGAATAACGATAGGTTCCGTTGCTGCTGAGCTTGCGACTGAGCTTGAGGATCCTTGGAAGCCTTTGATTGCTATGGTCATATACGGAGCGGCTTCGGTAGGACTTAATTTGATTACCAATAAGATTCCCAAAGCCAGAAAATATATTAACGGTTCTCCGCTTGTACTTATGAATAACGGAAAGCTGTACAAGAAAAATCTGAAAAAAGTTAAGCTTGATGCAGATGAATTTTTAATGATGTGCAGGGAACTCGGATACTTTGATCTGAATGATGTTCAAACCGCAATTTTTGAAGCTAACGGGAAACTGACCATACTACCGGTAAGCACTAACCGCCCCGTTACTCCTTCCGATTTGAATTTGAATCCCTCATCCGATTCAGTGAGTGTTGATATTATTATGGACGGACGTATAATAGACGAGAATCTCAAGAGAATGGGACTTGATATTAACTGGCTTGACAAACAGCTGAAGGAACAGGGTTACAACAATGCAAAAGAAATCTTTTTGGGAGTATGTGACAGAAATAATAAGCTTTCTTTATTTGCAGCTGAATAATAAGATATGATGACAGCTTCTCGGACATGTTTCGCTTTTTCGGAAATGCCTGAGAAGCTTTAATATTTTGCTCCAATAAATTATTGAATTTGGAGTTAACTATGCTATAATTGTTACATAATAATTGTAATTTTACCTTTTGGAGGCGAAGATGGATAAGACAAATTTAAAAGAAAATATGAAAAGGCATTACGATACAGAAGCGTCATTGCGAGACAGCAAATCTGTTAAACCTGAGTGGAAAATCAAAGTAAGAGAAAAATTTTATGATATCGTAAGACAGGAAGGCAAAAAAACTTTGCTCGAATTAGGTGCAGGCGCAGGATATGACAGACTTTTCTTCATGGAAAACGGATTATCAGTCACGGCAGTCGATCTGTCAAAAGAAATGGTTGCTAAGTGCAGGGGAAAAGGGGATTGAAACATACGTGCTTGATTTTTATAACTTATTATCGCTGAATCGTAAGTTCGATTGCATATATGCTATAAACACTCTTTTACATGTTCCGAAGAATGATTTGAGTAAAGTCCTTAATGAGATAGATATATCATTAAACGAAAAAGGTTTATTTTACATGGGACTGTACGGTGGGGAAGACAAGGAAACAGGATTTATAAAAAGCGATGTTTCCGATGCACCGAGATTTTTCGCATTCCATTCGGAAGAGTTTCTGAGATCGGTAGTGCGAGAGCACTTTGATGTTATAAGTTTTGAGACACTCGATCTTGAAACAGATATTTTTCACTCTGTGATCTTAAGAAAGAGATGATGAGAGTTTTTGTGGAGGAAAGTCTGAAAATAAAACGCGCAGTAGGCGTACAATAGCTGTTTTCAGACCCAATTTCTTTCTTTTTGTCCCGCATAAATGTTTATGCGTATGAACAAAAAATTTTCTTCTGCCTCAGGGCAGAAGAAAAACAAAACAAAATCTAAGGAAAGGTATGATCATAAAAATGAAAAACGATATTATTAAGCAAAATGAAGAAAGCTGGGATGCGCTTGCAAAAGCCGGATTTGCTGTTGAAAGGGTTGTTGAAGAGACCGACAAATCAACTTTAGATAGCGATTGTGGATATTATTCTTCTTTTAAAGCAAAAAAATTCCCTCAGTCGATTATTTTCAAGGCGAGAAAATTGTAAATTAAGAAAAAGTATAATTTTAATATGAGGATTTAATTTCTTGTTTTAAATTGAACCATATAGATGTATTGGAGATAAAGATAAAATGATTGAAGATTATAAGAAGCATGCTGCTGTATGGGACTGGGACGGATATGATAATTCTGCCGATGTTACGGCTTTTGATATTACAAAAGAAATGATTGACGAAGGTAACAAACGATTTCACTCTGTTGAAAATTTAACATTAAAAATTGCAGATATATGTAATTTTGATTTTACTGAGAAAGAATTTGATTTTTGCTTTATTGCGACACAGGATCTGCATTTATTGTCCGATATTGTAATGGTGAAGCAGGCATTTATGTCAATCACTGAACACTTAAGAAAAGGTGCATGCTTAGCTTTGGAGTTAATACTTCCTTTATCTGAATCTTGTTGTTATCCTGCACAAACCTTTTATCCGAGAGTACCAAATTATTCAGATAAAAAGGTATGGAAAGAGGGAAGCGGAAGATATGATGCTGTTACCAAAAGACAGTATATAGATCAAACAGTATATGTGCAAGACAACAATGTAACGGAATCCTTTAAATACTCTGTTACTCTGCAATATTTTGAGCGTGATGAAATTTTAGACGCTTTAAATTGTGCGGGTTTTGCCGTTGTGGGGGAATACAGTAATAGAAATAAAGAACATTGGACAATCGAAAGTAAGGAATGGATTATCGAAGCTGTTAAGCGGTAATACCGTAATAATGTTTCCTTAAAGTGAATATACAGCAAACAAGACCGCTTGAAGCGGTCTTGTTTAATAATAATTTTTATCAATAAGTCGGCGTGTCAAGACGCCAGCCATCATCAGTCATTACAAGAGTAAGTTCTATCGTATCTGACGGCACTCCGTCTAAAAAAGACGGTGCGGCAACTACCGCCTTGGATTCTCCCTGACGTACAACACTCAGAGATTCCGTGTCGTACATCCTGTTCAGCTTGAGTTTTTCGCTGTCATCTAAAATCCGTGCCGACAAAACCCCGCTAAATTCAACATATCTTGCGTATGCTGTGTCGATGATCGTGCTTCCGTTTCCTGCGTCTGCTTCAGACGACATTCCCGTGAATGCAAGCTCAAACAGAGATTTTGCATATTCTTCGGAATATACTCTAAGTGTTGCGTCCCTGATTTCTTGCTCCGTTTTGTAAGGACTGTTCTCAGACAGTTCTGCATATTTAAGCTCGCTGTCCTCGTCTCCGCTATATTCCGCGGTCGGCAGTCCGTCACCGAAATATATACTGTTTATTTCATATGACGCTTCAATCAACTCTTTAGCGGAGGAGATAATCTCATTTTCATCATATCTTTTGCCGCATGAAGTCATTATTGACAGCAAAGAAACTATACAAATTACCGCGCTTATAAACCGCACATAACGTAAAGCTTTTATCAATACAGTATTCCTCTGCGTCTGCGGTTGTAGTCGGAGCGCGGATTTACGATCTCTCTCCAATCAAGATCGCCTCTGTCAAGCGCGCAGACCAAAACCTCGGCTGTGGCAATATTCGTTGCAACGGGAACGTTATGAACGTCGCACATGCGAAGAAGATTGTATTCCGCGTCATCGGGATCGGCGTGCGGAATAGAGTTACGGAAAAACAGAACTACATCGACCTCATTATATGAAATCTTTGATGTTATCTGCTGAGTACCGCCGTGCTCGCCGGCAAGAAGCTTTTCGATCTCAAGTCCTGTGGCTTCCGAAACATATTTTCCTGTCGTACTCGTAGCGCAAATATGGTGCTTAGACAAAATCCCGCAGTATGCGATGCAGAATTGTGTCATAAGTTCCTTTTTGGTATCATCGGCTATGAGAGCTATATCCATTGTTCTCAGTCCCTTCGTGTGTTATTTTTTATACGGAGCCGCGCTTACAGCACAGCCTTTCGTCTTTGTTTTTTCATTCCGTCAAACAACGGCGTTTGTATTCCGCGCAGTCTTCCCGCAATATTTGCGGCGGCGGCGCTGACGGAAGATGAGCTGTCCGGCAGACAGCCTTTATCCTGAAATGCGGCAAGGTGCGGATCGTGCGGTATTACGCCGATACACCTTACACGGCAGGCATCAATCATTTCGATAATTCCGGCCCTTCCCATACGTCTTACAGCATCTATATCAAAATTATTTATCAACAGTCTTACGTCATGTGTAGTGTGACATTCTGACAGTTTTTCGGCTGTAGCATCGGCAGCTCTTATTGAAGTTCTGCTTTGCTCTGCCACTATAAGCGCCACTTCGGAAAAACCGTCGGCAACGATATACGGAACACGGCTGTCAGCGCCTGTATCGCATATAATGTAATCCGCACCCGATTCAAGAGCAAGCTTGTTCAGAGCCGTCGGAATCATTTTGTACAGATTTTCGTCTGTAAAAGAAGCTTCCGTACATGCGGGGCACAGCCTTAAAGAAAAGGTTTTTTCTGAATTCTTTTTTCTGGTTGAGTCGTGTTCAATCGGAATCAGTACCTCGTCTGCCGAGCATCTTTCATTCAGATAATCGTCAAAAGTATATAGTGCACGGTCTGACACTCCGAATATCAGATCAAGGCTTCTCGATCTGAAGTCAAGATCAACAATTACGGTATTAAAGCCGGCTTCGGCAAAGGCCATAGCAACGGCACATGCGGCGGTAGATTTACCGACGCCTCCCTTAAGAGAGGAAAACAGTATTTTTCCGTTACGGTTCACTTTTGAGAACACCTCGCCGATAAAATATGTATTGTCCATCTGCATAAAAGCTTTGTCCGACGTTAAATTACAGATGTGGGAGCGGCTCAGCATCATATGCTTAAGCTAATAAAAATATGTATGTCTGATTTCACACCGTTTCATTGTTATTATATCATCAAGCAATACATAATGTCAATAGGATGAGTATATTTTTTGTGATTATTCACAGAAAGTTTTCGTATAATATATTACAGATAATTGTACAAATTTCGCGTAAGCTTATTTGGGTATACAAAATAATAATCCGGGGCGCAACAATTTACATTGGCTACTTGATTTTACCTGCTCAAATAACATATAATATAGTATACGGATAATTGACGTAAATTTAACTCTGCAAAATGTCATGCTTATTTGCTGCTGAAAGGAAGGGGAAACTATGTGTCCCAAATTTGAAAAAGATAAAACCATAACCTTTTCCATAAAGGAAGAAGAAAAGGACAGGGAACGCCGCGCTGCGCTGCGCGCCGTGTACGACGCATTGAGCGAAAAGGGTTATAATCCGCTCAACCAGCTTGTCGGGTATATCCTTACCGAGGATCCGACGTATATTACAAATCACAGAAATGCTCGGGCAATAATGAGCAGAATGGACAGAGATGAGCTGATGGCGGCTATTCTTAAAAAATATCTTGATCTGTGAAATCTTACATGACGAATTTTCTGCCGAAGCAGACGGCGGAATTTCGGGAAAAAGGTATATCAATCGGCATAATATGAATGTTATAAGACTTTCCGACATGAAAAATGTGAACCTTCCGAATGGCGCGGCTCTTGCTCTCGGATTTTTCGACGGAGTTCATATAGGACACCGTTCTATAATTGAAAATGCCCGCCGAGTCAGCGGAGAAGCTCCCGTTGCCGTATGGATGATCGATCCTTATGAGGATGCTGCCGAAGGCTCTCCGCACGATTTTAAAAACGGTCCGCTGCTTCTGACGCAAAAAAAAGAAAAGCTTGAACGGCTTAAAAAATGCGGAGCGGAATATGCCGTGTTTTGCAGCTTTAAAGCAATTAAGAATATGTCGGGCGAGGAATTTGTGAGAGATATTATTTCAGGTAAGCTTGCCGCGTCGCATGTTGTGTGCGGATTTAACTTCAGATTCGGTTGCGGTGCGCTCTGCGGTGTTTCGGAGCTAAAAGAGCTCAGTGAAAAGTACGGGATATCGTGTACGGTCAGCGGAGCGGTGGAAAGAGGCGGAGAAACGGTGTCTTCCTCAAGAATACGTGCGCTTGTATCGAGCGGAAATGTTGAAGGTGCGTGTGAGCTTCTCGGCGAACCGTTTGCCTTTACTCTCCCCGTGGTTCACGGGAAAAAGCTCGGACGTACGCTCGGTTTTCCAACGGTCAATCAGATAATTCCGAGCTTTCTTGTTTCTCCTGCGCGCGGAGTATATGCTGCGCGCGTCACTCTGTACTCGGACGGAAAGAAGAAAACTTACCCCGGAGCTGCAAACATCGGTGTATGCCCGACTGTAAATGCCGAGGCTTTGACGGAGGCAGGTATACCCGAAGAATCTGCTGCAGCATTCGGAGCGGCACGTGAAGGACATGTTGTATGCGAAACTTATATTTCGGGTTACAGAGGAGATTTGTACGGGGATAATATCAAAGTGGAATTTCTTCGGATGCTCAGAGGAGAGATGCGCTTTGAAAATCTTGATGCGCTGACGGAAAGAATAAAAGCGAACGCGCAAAGCGCCGAAAAAATATATGCGGAATTTGAAAAAGGAAATTTTTGCAGCGTATTGCAGGCGGATTTATAAAGATAACGCGGTTTTATGTCTGAAAGGTAATGACTCGGGAACAGCGAGCGCATTTCTTTCGGATCGGCGAAAGGCATGGTCATATTTATGATTTTTAAGGACAGGAAAGCAAAATACACAATATGTCGGACACTTGCCGCGGCATGTGTGCTGTGTATGTTTATTCAGAGTTTGTTTTTAACGGTGTCGGCAGATGAAAACAAGACAGAATTTCCGTCTCTTGACGGTGCTGAATATGTATATCTGTATAATTTTGAAAACGATACGGTACTTTATGAAAAGGGCGATTTTGATGCGCCCGTTTATCCGACTTCTACGGTCAAGCTCATGGCGGGTATTGCCGCGATTGAAGCTTTGGAGGGAGACTTTACAAAAAGTATAACGATAACAGATGAGATGCTCTCTCATGCAAGCGGAAACAGTATCGGACTTGTGGCGGGAGAAGTAGTAACGGCTGAGCAGATGCTGTACGCTGCTCTGATAAACAGCGCAAACGATGCTGCCGTTGTACTTGCATATATCGCCTCAGGATCGATTGACGATTTTGTTCAGTTGATGAACAGAAAGGCGGAGGAGCTGGGTGCGCACGGAACGGTCTATACTAATCCTACGGGAATGCACGACGATGCGATGAAAACAACGACTGCCGATACAGTTCTGATTGCAAAATACGCATATACGCTTCCGAAGCTTATGGAAATTGTCGGTGCGCAGAAATATGTAATGGATGCGACAAATTTATCGGAGTACCGTAATATATACAACAGAAACTGCCTGATATCGAAACATTACCGAACCGAATACTATTATCCGAACGCGATAGGAATGAACGCAGGTTCTACCGCACAGGGCGGCTACTGCACTGTTGCCGCGGCAAAAAATAATGACGGAACACTGACATATCTGTGCGTTATTATGAATGCAAAGGCTGTTGAAACAGACGGCGTGGATGATCTTCGCAATTACAGCTGCGCTGTGGATTTATTCGACTGGGCATTTGATGCGTACAGCTATCGTGAGATACTGTCGGAAAAGACCGTGATATGCGAAATACCGGTAGAGCTTTCTTCAACGGCGGATTATGTAACGCTCGTGCCGTCAGACAGTCTCACTGTGTATCTTGCCTCCGATATCGACGTTGAAAAAGAAATAAAGATTATTCCGACAACGACTGACGAGATATTGGACGCTCCGATAGAGAAAGGACAAGTTCTCGGACAGGCTAAAGTTGTATACGGAGACAAGGAGCTTGGGCGAGTTGATCTGACAGCAACCTCCGATATTACGAGAAGCGAGTTTTTATTTGTTCTTCGCAGGATCGGAGAGATTACATCTCAAAGATTTTTCATAGGTGCAATTGCAGCCGCCGTGATTCTGTCGGTGATATATGTTCTTGTAAAGGCAAGAATCAGACAGCGCAGATACCGCTCGCGGGTGCAGAATGTGCGCCGACGCAGGTAGATGAAAGGCTGAGTCTGAAAATGAAGGCGGTATTAAGTGTAAGTCAGCTTTTTCAGACTCGATTTATTTCTATATATTCTTAATATAAAATTACCGTGCCGTCCAAAAAACGGCGGCACGGTGTAGTAATGAAATTTTTATGTATGCGAGAGTTAAGCAAATTTTGGTGAAAGACAAGGTCAACAGCTTATGACGGTGAAAATATTGATGGTGGGAGATGTTGTAGGCATTGCGGGAACGGAATATCTCCTTGAAGGGGGCAGGCTCAGACGGTGCGCCTCAGAGCTTGACGCGTCGCTCGTTATTGTAAACGGTGAAAATTCCGCTGAGGGAAACGGGATAACGCCTACATCTGCGCGTGCGCTGATTGACGCGGGAGCTGACGTTATAACAGGCGGAAATCATACGCTGAGAAAGAAAAACATATATTCCATGCTTGACGACGAGACAACTCTTATCAGACCTGCGAACTTTCCTGTCGGTTCTCCGGGTATGGGACATATAACCGTTGATGTGTGCGGATACAGAATACTTATCATAAATCTTGCAGGACAGGTCTTTATGGATACACGCGCATCTTCTCCTTTTGACGCGCTTGACAGGATACTTTCACTTGAAGAGGGGCGATATGACGCGGCGGTGGTGGATATTCACGCAGAGGCGACAAGTGAAAAGCTCGCACTTGCAAGATATGCCGACGGCAGAGTTTCAGCGGTAGCGGGAACGCATACGCATATTCCGACAGCCGATATAAATGTGCTGGGGGGCGGTACGGGATATATCACAGATCTCGGAATGTGCGGTTCGCACGCAGGAATTCTCGGTGTTTCAACCGAAGCCATTCTTCACAAATTTCGCTCTGTTACGCCTGTGACATTTACTCCTGCGGAGGGAGAAGTATCGGCTGAGGGCGCGCTGTTTGAGATAGACTTGCCGTCCGGACGCTGTATCGGCGCAAGATCTGTCAAATTTTGATAGATTTACCGTGCCGAAAAGCAGATTACATATTTTTGAAAGAATATTTTATGAATACTGAAAAAATCAAGCTCTCCTTTCCGATAATTGTAGAAGGAAAATACGATAAAGCCGCGCTTTCGGCCGTAGCTGATACAAGCATAATTACAACAGACGGCTTCGGAATTTTCAAAAGCGCGGAAAAAAAAGCGCTGTTGCGCCGTCTTTCGGAGAGGGGAATTATCGTTTTATGCGACAGTGACGGAGCAGGACACGTGATACGTTCTCATATCAAAGGAATCGTTCCTAAGGATAAGCTCTATCAGCTTTACGTTCCGCGTATACACGGTAAGGAAAAACGTAAGAGCGCACCGTCAAAGGAAGGCGTGCTCGGAGTTGAGGGAATGCCGCCGTCCGTACTGCGTGAGATCATAGAGAAATTTGTCTCGCAGCATCCGGAAGCATCGTGCGGAGACGGCGATTATGTTCATGAGGAAATCACAAAGCTGGATTTTTATGAGTGTGGACTGAGCGGTGGAGACGGTGCGTCTTTAAGGCGGGATGCGGCGGCGGATTTTTTCGGTCTTCCGTGCGGAATGAGTGCAAATTCACTGATATCTGCGCTTAATATGATATCGTCGCGCGAAGAATTTATCTCTTTTTGCAATGAGCGCTTCAATATAAAATAAGCGTTTTATCATTAAGTATAAGTTTTGTCGTAAAACGAGCGTTATTTGTAAACGAGCGTTTCGGTATGATCGGAGATAACTGATATAATGAAAAAAATAAAGGAACTGATAAAGAAATACAAGCGAATAATCTCATATGTGATAGTCGGAGGCTTTACAACGCTGATAAGCTTCGGTCTTTACTATTTCCCGGGGATAAGATCGCTTCACTATATAGCGGCAAATACCATTGCGTGGATATGCGCAGTCATTTTTTCTTTTTTTGCAAACCGCCGTTTTGTTTTCGAGAGCAAATCGCGCGGAGTCCGCGCAGTTACGCTTGAATTTGCAGGCTTTGTTGCATCCCGACTTTTTTCCCTTTTTGCAGAGGACGCGATTTTATATATACTTGTAGCTGTCGGATCAGGACGGAATATTGCAAAGCTTCCCGCAGCCATTATTGTGGTAATTCTCAACTATATTACGGGACATTTTGTTTTTTCGGAGCACGGCGGAAAAAAGAAAAACGAAGCGGCTGATAAAGCCGAAGCATAAGGTTATTGCCGATATTAACAAATTATCCTTGATATGCGCTGAGAGGTCATATATAATACTATATATGACTCAGAATGCAGACAAAGTCATTTTGCGTAGCAAAATAGCTAAAAGTTTTGCTCAAGCTTTCTCAAAAGCTTGCAGGTTTTTAGGGCGGAGCCCTAAATCGCTCGTCGCAACGAGCGATAAACCTATGCGTTCACGGGTTCGAAGGGCGCAGCCCTCGGCG
>JAAWQR010000043.1 GCA_022800625.1 Clostridiales bacterium
TATTATAATATTATAATAATGTTGAAAAATTTCATTGACATTAAGAAATCTTTATGTTAGAATACAGATTACTGTGTCACCGCTCACTACTATATCATTATGAAAGGAAACAATTGAAATATGAAAATAAGCCTATCGGATCACTTTACATATAAAAAGCTTTTCAAGTTTACGCTTCCGTCCATATTAATGATGATATTCACATCGATCTACGGCGTTGTCGACGGATTTTTTGTTTCAAATACCGTCGGAAAAGATGCGTTCGTCGGAGTAAATCTGATTATGCCGTTTATCATTATTCTCGGAACGCTCGGATTCATGTTCGGCTCAGGCGGATCGGCATTGGTATCCAAGACAATGGGTGAGGGAAAAGATGAGAAAGCAGGTAAGATCTTTTCGCTTTTAATATATTTTTCGGCAGCTCTTGCCGTCTTACTCGCTGTGCTGGCTTTCATATTTATGAGGAAAGTAGCAGAGCTTCTCGGCGCTTCGGAGGATATCATTGATTACTGCGTTACATACGGACGTATTTTAGTTTTAGCACTTCCCTTTTACTCCCTTCAAATGGAGTTTCACACCTTCACAATGACCGCAGAACGTCCGATGCTGGGATTTGCAACAACAATAGCGGCAGGCCTTACAAATATTATACTTGACGCTCTGCTGATGGGAGTATTTCACCTCGGCATTGCAGGGGCAGCAATCGCGACTGCTATAAGTCAGACTATCGGAGGTGTAATTCCGCTTATATATTTCATCCGTCCGAATTCAAGCAGACTGCAGCTCGGAAAAACAGAATGGGACGCTCATGCAATAATTAAGACCTGTACAAACGGCTGTTCCGAATTTGTCGGAAACATATCGGGATCAATTACTGCTATGCTTTACAATTTCCAGCTTTTGAAATATGCGGGAGAATCGGGTGTTGCAGCATACGGAGTTCTGATGTATGTAAACATGGTATTTATTGCAATATTCATCGGATATTACAACGGAACATCGCCGATTGTCGGATATCATTACGGTGCGGGGAACAAAGACGAGTTAAAGAACTTACTGCGCAAAGCGTTTATTATTACGGTCAGCGTCGGTGCAGTCATGCTTATACTCGCATATGTTCTCGCCTCGCCTTTGGCTCACATATTCGTAGGAAGCAGCGAAGAATTGACGGAATTCACAAAAAGGGCGTTTTCGATATTTGCAATATCGTTCCCGTTCTGCGGAATTGCGATTATGGGTTCGGGATTTTTTACCTCGCTTAACAACGGATTTATTTCGGCAGTAATATCGTTTCTGAGGACTGTTGTTTTTCAGATAGCTGCGGTAATGATACTCCCGATTTTTATGGGTTCCGACGGAATCTGGACGTCTATAGTTGCAACGGAATTTATGGCGGCAACACTGTCGATAGCCTTTCTAATTGCAAAGAGAAAGCAGTACGAATATTTTTAACAGATAAAAAATCCTGCTGAGCCGATGAAAACGGTTCAGCAGGATAAGTTACTTTCGGGATAAACATGGGATCTGAGTCTATCGCACATATCGCGATGTGCGGCGCGCCGACGGAATTAAATATTCCGAAGTCCAAATGCGCATTCGACCCCAATATTTTATATTCTGAGCTTGTCACTTTATCTGACAGCTCTGTCTTTTATAAAATATCGCCCTAGCAATCCCTGAGTTCAGGACATGAGAATCGCCAACTTCTCATATTCGCTGTAACTTTGTTTTTTCCCCGAAAGGTAACTCCGTAGAGGATAATATCGGACAGACTGTTTCCGTATGAGAAAATTCATACGAAAACAGCTATTCCGAATAAGCTACTTTCAGGCAAGAGTGCATCAGCGGCGAAAAAACTCGGGACTGTGGACTATAGCACACTTTGCGGTGCGCGGCGCGCCTGTATGAAACATACAGCCTACAACGCACTTATCCCCAACACTTTATCTATGTAAAGACTGACAGCTATTGCTTGCAGTGCACTTGCGGTAATGATACTTCAACTTTGTCAAAATGAATTGACAAAATTAAACAAATATGATAAAATATCATTGTCGCAGAAGTGGCTTAGGTGTTGTCTCTAGCAACCCTGAGTTCGGACATGAGGATTCCTACGTCCTCATGTTCGCTGCGATGTTTTTTTATACCCGAAAGATAACTTCATAATGAATAAATCCTTCGCAGTATTACTGTCAGTTTATTAAGTTGTGATAAAATAACTCCTGCACGGACTTGTCAAAAGATTCACATCCTTTGCTTTAAAAAATATATAAAGAAAAATCGGACGTATGTGCGACAAAACACAACCGTCCGACTTATTTTACATATCTATAAATCGACAGAAACTCCGAAAATCCTCTTGCGGAAACTGCAAATGTATGGTATAATACAAAAACAGTGTCGATGCCGAGTTCTCGGTGGGGTGTTTATGTGTCTCTAGCACATATACATTCAGGCGTTATTGAGTTCCTACCTCAACAATGCTGTCGGCGCTGTTTTTATGTCCGCACCGATTAGACCGATATTCTCTTGTTGCCATCATTATAGCACAATGAGGGATATTTTGTCAAGTGTTAGCAGAAATTTTTATTTTTTGCTTTGCCGGTGGGGTGGCTAAGCTAAAGCTTTAGTTTTTCAGCTTAGCTGAAACCGCAGTGCCTGCATAGTCGCTGTTTCGCACTTTCTTTTATAAAAGAAAGATGCGCAAAGAAAATCTTCCGGGGCTGCGCGCCCCCGAAGCCGCCCCCCGCCTATGCTTCGCGAAAACATCCGCGCGATTCGTGAACGAACCGCTTCGTTATTCGCCTGAAATGAAGTCGGCGGGGACATGGTGTCGGCTCACGGTCACACTTTAGAGATTGCTCCGCAGTGAAGTATTAGCTTCTGACGGTACACTGTTCAAGCAGTGTTGAGTTAGGCGGAAGTTCACGTATTGCGAAACAAGTTTTGCTTCGAATTATATATAACAAGATTTATTCGAGCGACACGGATTGAAAAATATACTTTGTATAAAATAAAAATCCTATTTCATTATGAAAACTCAACTTATAGCCTAACGCACTGTTCTTTGAACAGCATACAGGCTGTAAAATAATCTCCACTGCGGAGCAATCTCAATATTTTGAGCGAGAGCCGCCACCATGTCCCCACCGACTCCATTTCAGGAAAATAACGAAGCAGTCCGCTCGCGGAATGCGCGGAAGTTATGCGGAGCACCGCAAGGGGGCAGCTTCGGGGGGATTTCCCCCGGAAGGCTTTTTTTGCGCAGCTTTTTTTCACGAAAAAAAGTGCGACAAAAGGTTACGCAGGCAATGCGGAGATTGCTTCGCAAGTGCACGTGCTTCTCCTACATTCCGCTTCGCGGAAATAGCAAAAGATGTGTAAAAAAGCTTCTCCCATTATTTGAGAGAAGCTTTTTTATAATTTGTTCCGTTTATATCTTATGTATAATCTTCCTCGGACATTTTTCGGCGCAGATTCCGCAGCCGGTACATTTGTCATAGTCAATCGCCGCAACATTTCCGTCAACCTTGATTGCGCCTGAAGGACAGTTTTTTTCGCACAGCTTACAGCCTATACAGCCGACATCACAGTATGAACGCACGGTGCGTCCGTTATCATGCGACATACATCCGACCCATACGGCGCTGTCAAACGGTATAAGCCGAATTACACCCTTCGGACATGTTGACGCGCAAATTCCGCAGCCGCGACAACGTGAATTGTCAACCTTAGCTATTCCGTTTTCTACATGAATAGCGTCAAACGGACAGTGAGCGACGCATGTCCCGAGACCAATACAGCCGTTAGGACACAGCTTATCTCCTCCGCCGAGCTTAGATGCGGCGGCGCAGTCGGCGGCTCCCGAATATATATATTTCTTTTTAGAGTTAGAATGTGTTCCCGAGCACATAACCTGCGCTCTCATTCTGACCGTCTTTCCTGCTTCAACTCCCATTATGCCCGCGATCTTTGAAGCAACTTCAGCTCCTCCTACCGTACATGAGCTGACCTTTGCCTCCCCTGCAACGATAGCGTCGGCAAGAGCAGAACAACCCGCATATCCGCAGCCGCCGCAGTTCGCCCCCGGCAGACATGAAACTATCTCTTCGGCTCTTTCATCTTTTTTCACATGGAAAAGCTTCGTCGCAACTGCAAGCAAAACACCCATCAAAGCTCCGAGACCTACAAATATGAGTGCCGGCACAAGTATATCATGTATAAAATTCATTATTTCACCCATATCCTTCTTTAGAATTTCATACCGGAAAATCCCGAAAACGCCATCGCTGCAAGACTTGCTGCAATGAGAAGTATCGGAAATCCCTTAAAGGCTTTCGGAGGATCGGCAAATTCCATTTTTGCACGAACTCCCGCAAAAACCACAATTGCCATTGTGAAGCCGAGCGCAGCCGAAAATCCGAATACAACGCTTTCAATAAAGTTATGTCCGTCCTGAATATTTACGAGCGCAGCTCCGAGCACCGCACAGTTTGTAGTAATAAGCGGTAAATATATTCCGAGCGCGCCGTAAAGCGACGGAATATATTTTTTGAGAAACATCTCAATAAACTGAACAAGCGATGCAATAACAAGGATAAACGCAATTGTTTTCAGATACTCAAGACCGAACGGTTCAAGAAGCAGATAATATACCGCGTATGTAGCCGCCGAGGACAGCGTCATGACAAAGGTTACCGCCATTCCCATTCCGAGCGCCGTGGATGGCTTATCGGAAACTCCGAGGAACGGACAGATACCGTAAAAGCGTGAAAATATAAAGTTTTCGGTCAGTATCGCTCCAAACATTATAAGAAAAATATTACTCATTTGCACCCTCCGCCATATCTGTTACAGGCTCTGCCGCGTCAGATTTTTCCTGCGAATTTTCACGCTTTCTTTTTCTCTCGGTAATTACTCCGGATATTTTCTGCACAAGAGCTATAAGGAATCCGAGCGTCAGGAACGCACCCGAGGGAAGCAGGAAAATAGACGCAGGAGAATACCAATCTCCGAGCAGTTTTATGCCTCCTGTACCGTCCGCACCTGCAAAAACTGCGCCTGTTCCGAGCAGTTCACGAACAAATGCAATACAGGTCAGTGCAAGCAGGAAGCCTATTCCTGTTGCAATTCCGTCAATCACAGACGGGAATGGAGAATTCTTTGATGCAAAGGCTTCGGCTCTCGCAAGAATAATACAGTTTACGACGATCAGAGGAATAAAAAGACCTAAAGAGGCGTCAATTGCAGGGAAAAAGGCTTTGATTATAAGCTCAACCGCCGTTACAAATCCCGAAATTATAACAATGTAAGAAGCAATTCTTACCTGCTTGGGTATTATCTTTCGCACAAGGGATATAAAAAGATTGGAAAATGCCAAAACCACCGTAACTGCCGCTCCCATGCCGAGAGCATTCATAACAGATGTAGTAGTAGCAAGTGTCGGACACATTCCGAGAAGCTGAACAAAGGTGGGATTGTTTGTGATTATTCCCTCTCTGAACTGCTTTGCAATAGAGGTCTTCATTATTATGGACCATGCCTTTCTTAACTTTTGTGATGTTATCTCACACAAAGCGGAGATTTATACCGGGTATGCGCTGCACGCTACTCGGCGCTCTCCTCATCGGTTTCTGATTCTATCGGAGCCGTTTCCTCGGCAAGCGGAATTTCTATCTGAGCCGTAGGATCGATCTCAGTTGACAGCACGGGATACTCATAGCTCTGCTGACGTCTCTGCTCACGCAGCGGAATATCTTCCGCCTCTTTGGGCGCGCTCGTTTCCGGAACGCTCGTTTCAGCAGGCTCAGTGTCTGCCGAGGGCGCGCCTGTCGTGTCTGCCGGTACAGATTCCGTGTCTGCCGATGTATCGGCGCTATCGTTACCCGTATCGTTTATAATTTGATCGATGTCGCTTGACAACAGAAGTGTTTTCTGCTTCTCGGCAGCTATTTCATCAAGCTTTACATCTATCGCATGAGCCTTTATAACTCCGCTCATGATCGCATTTGAGCTTATGGTAGCGCCCGATATCGCATCAACATCCTTTGTCGGAGCATCGCGAAGCTTATCTTTAAACTGTGAGAGAAAATCGTCCGAATCGGTCTTTGAGCCGACGCCGGGAGTTTCGCTCATTGATACGATTTTTACTCCTACAGTCGCATATTCGCTGTTAATACCGACCATCATGTCAATATTACCGCCGAAACCGACAGATGAAACATATGCACAGTATCCGACGATCCCGTCGTCTTTGTATACTATATAAATTTCCGAACCGTCTTCTTCTGTACGGTACAGCTCGCAATCATTGCCTACAGTAAATATAGAGAGAACCGAGTCCGTTTTTGCGCGGACGGTATTTTCCGCAATCTTATCCCGTGTCAGCGCGTTAACAGATGCTAAAAGCACTGCAATAACAACACATATTACGGTAAGCACTGCAACAAGTCTTGCAAGATACGCAGGTCTTGATTCATCGGAAGCTTTCTTTTTTTCGCCTGATGAGTTTTCTTCTGCAATATCAATATCCGACTCAATGCGCTCGGATTCGACCTCTGAATTCATATCGGAGGAGCGTTCGTTTTCACGATCTGCCGAAGCTTTCTTCATTCTTTTATCCATGCCTTTCTTCGTTTTGTCAGGCCGCAAGCGAGCCTCAAGCTTCTGTTTTACCCTTGCTTTTTTTCTCTTTCACAACGCCGAAACGTCGGGGCATTCCGAGAATATCAAGATACCATACAAGAAGATTCATAATGAGTATTGAAAAAGAAACGCCTTCGGGATATCCGCCGAAGTAGCGGATCAGCACTGTGATCGCGCCGCATCCGATACCGTATATTATTCTTCCCTTTGCACTCAGAGGAGACGTTGCATAATCAGTAGCCATAAATATCGCGCCGAGCATAAGTCCGCCCGCCGTCAGCTCATACAGCATGAAGCTTGCAGAATTGCTCATTTGCGGGAATATATAAGTCAGTACCGCCACCGTTCCGATATATGCTGCGGGGATATGCCATGTAATTACACGGCGCACAAGCAGATAAATTCCGCCTAAGATCAGAAGAAGCGCGGACACCTCTCCGATACAGCCGCCTATATTTCCAAGAAACATATCACTGAGCGACGACTTCGGCAGCTCGCCTGCTCCGAGAGAAACAAGAGGCGTTGCGCCTGCTGTAATATCGCTGTCTGCAAGGGTTACACTCAGGGAATTCACCCTGCTTCCGACAGCGGTAAAGCGAGTCATGTCAGACGCCCAAGAGAAGAGAAAAACTCTTGCCGCAAGCGCGGGGTTTACGATATTTTTCCCGATTCCGCCGAAAATCTGCTTTACAACCACTATTGCAAAGAACGCTCCGACTATCGGCATCCAAAGCGGCACACATACCGATACATTCATCGCAAGAAGCAGTCCCGTTACAGCCGCCGAGCAGTCTGAAACCGTAACAGGGCGGTGAAGCAGCTTTTGTGTCAGAGCTTCAAACAGGATACATGCCCCGACCGACAGTAAGGCTATTACAAGAGCGCGCAGTCCCGACATAACGACTCCCCATATAAATGCAGGCATGAGCGCTATGATCACGTCAATCATAACAGACCTTGTGCTGTCCGCACTCTTCATATGAGGCGACGGAGAGACTGTCAGATATGACGGACGCGCCGCCGTGTCTTTTTCATTAGTCTTAATATTTTCATCCATATATTATTGACCGTATCTTTCTTAGATTTTGCACCGCACTGCCGCGGCAGGAAACTCATTTTTCTTCTGACGCAGCCTTTGCTTTTTTCATACCGATGTTCTGCGTTCTGATATAATTTTTTGCAACGCGAATATACTGAACTATCTCGACCTTTCCGGGACAGTTATACGAACACGAGCCGCACTCGACACAACTCATAGCACCGTATTTTTCGGCGTTTTTCATGTCGTCATGCTGTACAAAGCTTGCAATATATGCGGGCATCAGGTGCATCGGACAATTTTTTATACATCTTCCGCAGCGAATACATACAGACGGGTTTGCAGGTTTTTTTGAATAATCCTGCGACAACAGGAGGAGCGAGGACGTGCCTTTTTTTACAGGCATATCAAAATCCCACTGAGCCTGCCCCATCATCGGGCCTCCCGATATCATCTTTTCGGGAGTCTTTATAAGACCACCGCAAACATCTATAAGAACAGATGCCGGAGTTCCCAGCGGAACAGAAAGGTTTTTAGGCTCTTTTATGCAGTCACCGGAAACCGTAATATTTCGTCTGACAAGCGGCATACCGTCAGCAAACGCATTATACACGGATGCGCACGTAGCAGCGTTAAAGATCACGCATCCCGCGTCCGCCGGAAGCTTTCCGCTTGCAAGCTCGCGCCCTGTCAGAGCATATATAAGCTGTCTTTCATCTCCCTGCGGATATTTTGTTTTCATGACCTTAACGGAGATCATATCGCTGTCGCCCAATAGCTTTTTGACATTCTTTACAGCGTCAAGCTTATTATCTTCAATCGCAATATATGCCTCTGATACACCGACAGCCTTCAGAAGAATCTTAACGCCTGAAATAACGCTTTCCGCATCTTCGAGAAGAAGTCTGTGGTCTGCTGTAATAAACGGCTCGCACTCTGCGCAGTTTACTATCAAAAGCTCTGCTTTGCCGACGGCTGAAGAAATCTTCGCATATGTCGGGAATGCAGCACCTCCCATTCCCGTAATGCCTGCATTTTTGATTATTCCGATTATCTCATCACGCCCGATATCCTTAATGCTTTTTGTAACGGGAGTGATAGACTCGGACTTTGTATAAAGTCCGTCGCTGTCGATCACGACAAGCTTTTCGACAGCTCCGCTCGGAACTCTGATTTCTTCTATCGCGCTAACCGTACCCGACACACTTGAATGAATGGGACAGCCGAGAGCCCCCTCGGGCACTTCTCCGATAAGCTCCCCTACACAGACCTTATCTCCAACCTTTACAACAGGAACACACGGAGCGCCGATATTCTGATTCATTGAAATTTTGACGGTCGGTACATCAAGCAATGTTTCAACAGGGCATGAGCATGTATGTTTGTGTTCGTCTACATGTATGCCGCCTTTGAATGTATAAGCCAAAGCGTACCTCCTTATATCATTAAAAATTTACATTTCACGTTTATTTCATTATACAATATATCAAACATAATTTCAAGCTTTTTTGCACTATCTATCATATGTGTTATTTATATATGACATATTCGGATACATATAATTACATATGGCAAAGCCAAATTTTGCAAAACTTTTTGTCGCACTTTCTTTTATAAAAGAAAATCTTAAATGAGGCTCCGACCTCTATTTCCGCGAAGCGGAATGCAGTAGTCTGCAATGTCTATTATCTCGCACTTTCTTTTATAAAAGAAAGTCGCATGTTCACGCCTATGGCGTGAAATGGCGCAAAGAAAATCTTCGAGGTGGCTCTGCCCCCTAGAAGCTCACCCCCTTGCGATGCTCCGCAAAAACGTCCGCGCAATCCGCGTGCGGATTGTTTCGTTATACGCCTGAAATAAAATCTATTTCTGCGTAGCCACGGATCACACTTTTTCTTCGTGCCTATGTTCCGCTATGCGGAAGTAGCATGCGAATCCGTATATCACACTTTTTGTTCGTGCCTACGTTCCGCTGCGCGGAAGTAGCAAAAGCTGTGCAAAAAAAGCCTTCCGGGGGAAAATCCCCCCGAAGCCGCCCCCTTACTATGCTCCGCATAACTTCCGCACAATCCGCGTGCGGATTGTTTCGTTATACACCTGAAATGAAGTCAACGGGGACATGGTGTCGTTTTTTAACTCAAAATATTGAGATTGCTCCGCATGGGAAGCTTATCTGCTAATAGTTAACTGTTCAAATAGCGTTAGTTAGGCTCATAGTAATGCTTTGCGAAACAAATTTTGATTCGATATATATATCAAGACTTATTCGAGTGATACGGATTGAAATATATAAATAAAATTTCTACTTGATTATGAAAACTCAAATTACAGCCTAACTCATTGCTCCTTGAACAGCATACAGGCTGTAAGACAATCTCCCCTGCGAAGCAATCTCTGCATTTTGACCGTTAGCCGACACCATGTCCCCGTTGACTTCATTTCAGCAAGATACCGAAGAAATCCGCACGCGGATTTCGCGGATGTTTTCGCGGAGCACAAGTCGGGGGTAAGCTTCTAGGGGGCAGAGCCACCTTGAAGATTTTCTTTGCGCAGCTTTCTTTTATAAAAGAAAGTGCGAAACAGTGGATTCGCAGATTCTGCGAAATTAGCTAATTTTTATTATAAAAAAGGATGTTGACATAATTTCAAAATTATGCTATAATTAGAAAAAAGAATATTTATCCAACCGACGAGGATAAAAAAGTACGTCGGCAGATTAGTTGAGGTGGTACTCAACTTCTCCTGATGTCTATGTG
>JAAWQR010000011.1 GCA_022800625.1 Clostridiales bacterium
TTCGCACTTTCTTTTATAAAAGAAAGCTGCGCAAAGAAAATCTTCGAGGTGGCTCCGCCCCCTAGAAGCTTACCCCCGACTTGTGCTCCGCGAAAACATTCGCGAAATCCGCGTGCGGATTTCTTCGCTATTTTGCTGAAATGAAGTCAATGGGGACATGGTGTCGGCTATTGGTCAAAATGCAAAGATTGCTTCGCAGTAGAAGTTATATTATAGACATTGCACTGTTCAAAAAACGGTGAGTTAGGCTCATATTTACGTACTGCGTAACAAATTTTAATATGAGAAATACTGAGCGGAAATATACTTTATATGAAAAAATGTATTTGATTATGAAAACTAAATTTTCAGCCTAACTTATTGCTCCTTGAACAGCATACAAACTGTAGGTTAGTCTCCAATGCGAAGCAATCTCAATATTTTGAGTTAAAAAACGACACCATGTCCCCGCAAACTTCATTTCAGGAGAATGACGGAGCAATATCGCTACGCGTATTGCGCGGATGTTTTCGCGGAGCACAAGTCGGGGGCGGCTTCGGGGGCGCGCAGCCCCGGAAGGCTTTTTTTGCACATCTTTTTTTCACGAAAAAAAGTGTGATATGCGGCTACGCAGAAATAGACTGCTTTGTCATCTCAGGAGAATGACGGAGCAAATCTGCCTACATTCCGCACTGCGGAAGTAGGGATTGTGCGAATGTTATGCGGAACGTAGGCACGAACAAAAAGTGTGATCCGTGGCTATGTACGCTACTTCCGCATAGCGGAACGTAGACACGAACAAAAAGTGTGATATGCGGCTACGCAGAAATAGATTGCTTTGTCATCTCAGGAGAATGACGAAACAAATCCACCTACATTCCGCACTGCGGAAGTAGGGATTTTCCCCCGGAATGCTTTTTTCAATCCCTGTTCAGTATCATAAACCGCATGACGGCATATCATGTTAAGGAGAAGAGAATATAAGCTCTTCAGCGGTATATTACCGCCCTGAATTTGGTTCTTATTATTACAAATAAGCCGAAAGGAATGAATTAAATGGCTGATAACAGAAATTCGTGTTTTTGCGGCTCTGACCGCGGACGCGAGAAAGATATGGTATGTATAGATACTTACAGAGTTCTTGATTCATGCCGGGATAAAGATTGCTTTGAAGACGTCAGAGTATATTTGACTTGCTACGGTCAGGAAATAATTGATAAAACTACCGTAGTCCGTGCAAAATGCGCTAAGGTGCTGTGGTCGTATATTGATATTGATACAGTTCCGTTCAACAGAGGCTTCTACCAGCTTTCTATCAGAATATATATTAAGATAATCTGCGAAGCTTGCCTCGGCCCCGGAAACTTGCAGGAACTTGACGGCGTCGCAATCGTCGAGAAAAAGGTGATCCTTTTCGGAAGTGAGGGTAACGTCAGCATATTCAAGAGCGAATCTCAGAATAACGGATTCTGCTCATCAAAGTGCGGCGGAAATTCCGTAAAATCCAATAATCTTCCGATAGCCGTGCTTGAAACAGTTGATCCTATAATTTTGAATTCACGTGTAGTAGAGCCGACACAGCATTGCTGCTGCTCATGCTGCTGCAGTGTTGATGAGGTTCCGGATTGTGTTTGCTGTTCGGTAAGCGGAGATCTTGCAGATGATAAAAATTCAAATAAGCTTACAGTATCGCTCGGACTTTTCTCTGTTGTGAGAATTGAGCGTCCTGCTCAGTATTTGATTAACGCTGTAGAATATTGCGTTCCCGAAAAGGAATGTACAGCTCCTGTAGAAGATGATCCGTGCTGCCTGTTCCGTAATATGTCGTTCCCCATAAAGGAATTTTGTCCTCCGGCTTCATCAGTACTCAACAAATGCGATGATATTCGCCCGGGACGCTGTGGCTGCGAGTGATAAAAAATGTCTGCTTGGAATACTATATCAAATACTGTTTTTTGAATAGGTCTGAAAGCATTAAAAAATACGATGAATAAGAAAACAACTTCGTGATAAGTATTCCGATAAACAAAAAATCCGATGCGAAATTCGCATCGGATTTTTATATTCAAGAAAGTTAAACGCCGAATCAGCCGAGTCTCTTCTTGAGAGCTGCAAGCTCTTCCTTAAGCTCAGCAGGAACGCGGTCGCCGATTGTTTCGTAGAATTCTTCAATGTTAGCGCAGTCTTCAAGCCAAGAATCATGGTCAACAGAGAGAAGTTCGCGAATTGTATCAGCAGTAATGTCAAGACCTTCAATGTTGATATCTTCAGCCTTCGGTACATATCCGATAGCAGTTTCAACAGCGTCAGCCTTGCCTGCGCAACGATCGAGAATCCACATAAGAACGCGCATGTTGTCGCCGAATCCGGGCCATATGAAGTTGCCTTCATCGTCGGTGCGGAACCAGTTTACATGGAAAATCTTCGGAGCGTTAGGAATCTTTTTGCCCATTTCAAGCCAGTGAGCAAAGTAATCGCCCATGTCATAGCCTGTGAACGGACGCATAGCCATCGGATCGCGGCGTACAACGCCTACAGCGCCTGAAGCAGCAGCTGTTGTCTCGGAAGCCATGATAGAACCGACGAATGTACCGTGCTGCCAGTTGAATGACTGGTATACCAGCGGAGCAGTCTTTGCACGGCGTCCGCCGAATATGATAGCAGAGATCGGAACACCTGCCGGATCGTTGAACTTATCCGAAATGCACGGGCAGTTGATAGCCTTAGCAGTAAATCTTGAGTTCGGATGAGCGCCGCAAGTGGACTTGTCGTGCTTATCATACTTCTTGTAATCCCACGGGTTGCCCTTCCAGTCGATAGCATTTGCCGGCGGATTGTCATTAAGACCTTCCCACCAAACAGTATTGTTATCAAGATCATGAACAACATTGGTGAAGATAGTATCGCGCATTGTTGTAGCAAGCGCGTTCGGGTTTGACTTGTCGTTTGTTCCGGGAGCAACGCCGAAGAATCCGTTTTCGGGGTTTACAGCCCACAGACGTCCGTCAGAACCGACTCTGAGCCATGCGATATCGTCACCTACGCACCATACCTTATAACCCTTGTTTTTATAAATTTCCGGAGGAATAAGCATGGCGAGGTTAGTTTTTCCGCATGCAGACGGGAAAGCCGCGCTGATATACTTAACGTCTCCGTCGGGATATTCAACGCCGAGGATGAGCATGTGCTCAGCCATCCAACCCTCTTTTCTGCCGAGGTATGAAGCGATTCTGAGTGCAAAGCACTTTTTACCGAGAAGAACGTTTCCGCCGTAGCCGGAGTTTACGCTCCAGATCGTATTATCTTCAGGGAAGTGGCAGATGTAACGGTTTTCTTCATCAAGATCAGCTTTGGCATGAAGTCCCTTAATGAATCCTGCATCGTCGCCGAGAGCTTCAAGCACATTGTTTCCTACTCTTGTCATGGTAAGCATATTAAGAACAACGTAGATTGAGTCCGTAAGCTCGATTCCGTACTTAGCGAAGTCTGAACCTACGATGCCCATTGAGTAAGGGATAACGTACATTGTTCTGCCCTTCATAGCACCGCGGTAAAGCTTTGAGAGTTTGTCGTAGCATTCCTTAGGATCCATCCAGTTGTTAATATTTCCTGTGTCCTCTTTCTTTGAGGTACAGATGAAAGTACGACCCTCAACACGTGCAACGTCGTTTACGGCAGTGCGGTGCAAATAACAGCCTGGAAGCTTTTCTTCATTCAGCTTGATCATCTCGCCTGAAGCTACAGCTTCAGCGCGGAGAGCCTCAGCCTGCTCCTCCGAGCCGTCTATCCAAACGACACGGTCAGGCTGAGTCATAGCCTGCATTTCTTCGATCCATGAAAGTACATGTTTATTTGAAGTCATTTTCAGTTCTCCTTATCGAAAATATATTCAAATCTCATTATACAATATTTGCATGTAAAATTCAATGAATTCAGATAAGAAAGTTGAGTTTTTACACTTTATTAATATGGATTCATTATAGGATTTTCAGTTTTCCCGAAATTCAGGAGAGTCTTTAATAATGTCCTGAATGCTTACTCCGAGAGCTTTGCAAAAGCATACAAGCTCATAGTCGGTTACAAAACGGTCATTGCTTTCGATCCTGCTGATCATTTGCTGATCTATATTTACGCCCATTGTCTGCATTTTTGCCGCAAGAGCACCCTGAGTCATATTCTTTTCAATGCGGCTTAGCTTCAGAGATTTTGAAATTATATTTTTGTTGTCGTAAAATAGTATTTTTTTCATCATTTTACACCTTAATGACGTATTTTACTTGACTTTAGCATAAAACGATGATATAATTACGTTACATAGACGTAAAATGGAAAATTGCAATTATTCGATTGATAACTGTGCGCAAAATTGCAACTAATCGGAGGTTTGTATGGAAAGACGTGTTGACGATCTCGGAAGAGTGGTAATTCCAAGTCATATCAGGCATGAACTCGGCTTTGAAGCTGGAACAAGACTCAGTTTTGAACTTAAAGACGATGAACTTATCATAACAAAAGCTGCACATACATGCGCTGTTTGTAATTCGGAGGATGATTTGAAGGAAATTGACGGTAAATATGTCTGCCGTAATTGTATGGAGAAGCTGAAATAATATTATCTAATGAAGAAATATGCCGCATGAGTTTAATCATGCGGCGTTTATTTTTAGCTTCAGAACAAGTTCCACGGATATCCTTCTGGAAGCGGTACGGTAAACTCAGTTCCGCTTTCAACAGCGGAAATTAAGTGTCGTCCTCCGAAATATCCCGATTTCAGCGCATCAGTGTCAAAGGTTATTCTGCGTGAGCAGAGCGCGGTCTTGCATTTGTTGTCTCCGCCGCCGTACTTTCCGTCTCCGAGCAGAGGATGCTTTCGGCTTCCGAACTGCACTCTTATTTGATGCGTCCGACCGGTGAACAGGCGTATGCTTATCAGTGAAGCCTTACCGTCCCGGCTTACGCTCTCTACACTGTATTCAAGACGGGCGTCTTTTGCTCCGCGCCTTTTGCTCCCTGATTTTACTACATATGATTTGTCAGCTCGTCTGTCAAAAAAGAGCATGTCCTCTAAAATGCCTGATTTTTCATCAGGTACACCCTTAACTACGGCTGAATATTCCTTGTACATGTGTCTGTCTGCTATAATATGCGACAGAGCTGCGGCAGCACGGCTGTTTTTTGCCGCAATCATCACGCCGCATGTCATTCTGTCAAGTCTGTGCACGAGATGCAGAGCGTCACAGCCTGTTATTTCTGCCGCAATCTCAATTGCGCCCTTTTCCGACTCATTGCCCTGAGACAGTATTCCGCATGGTTTGTTAAATACAACAACATCTGAATCTTCATATATTATTTTATCAGAAAATGAGGCGGTGTCTGTTTTGTTGTGTTGCATATTGTTTTTTCTCTCTTAAAAATTTTCTGCTTATAGTATATAACGCTTTTTTTCTGAGGTCAAGGTGCATTTTTACGGTTCTGTTATAAAAATATAATGAATTATGATTTGTCATGGATTTTTTGAAAAAACTATTGACAAACTCTGTAAGGTGTGATATTATAATATTGCTTTAGCACACTAAAATGCTACAGTGATGAATTTGAAATATGCCGCACGAGCGGCAAAAACATAATGAAAGGTATTATGGTAACAAATATGAAGAAGTTTGCATCTATTGCAATGGCGGCTCTTATGCTTACGGGCTGTCTCGGACTTTTCTCTTCCTGCGGAAATAAAGAAGAGGGAAAGACAAGTGACACAGTCAAGGACATAGCCGGAGCTAAAGAGGAATTCATAATCGGTATTACGATTTTTGAGCCGATGAATTATTATGACAAGGACGGAGAGCTTACAGGCTTTGAGACAGAGTTTGCAAAGGCTGTATGCGAAAAAGTCGGAGTTGAGCCTAAATTTCAGGTAATAGACTGGAAGACAAAGGAAACGGAGCTTAACACCGGAAATATTGACTGCATTTGGAATGGTATGACAATCGATGATGACAGAAAAGAAACAATGTGCCTTTCCGATCCTTACATGAAAAACATGCAGGTGCTTGTTGTTAAGGATGAGAATGTTGAAAAATACTCTGACAAAGCCAACCTTGACGGCATTACGATAGTAGCTGAATCTGAAAGTGCAGGAGAAACTGTTGCTACTACCGATGAAATTTTTGCAAACAGCAAGTATGTTGCGGTTGAGGCTCAGTCTAATACGCTTCTTGAAGTAAAGAGCGGTTCGGCTGACGGAGCTCTTCTCGACTACATTGCAGCTAACGGAATGATCGGAGAGGATACTGATTACAGTGACCTTAAAATAGTTGATGCTTACAACTTCAGCGAAGAAGAGTACGGCATTGCATTCCGCAAGGGTGATACGGAGACAAAAGACAAGTTCCAGAAAGTTATTGATGAACTTATGAATGACGGAACTGTTGATAAGATTGCAGAGAAATATGACCTTGACACTCTTCTCATAAAGAAATAATCGGCAAGACAAAAGTATAATAACGGGAATTGCAAAAGCAATTCCCGTTTTATGGCATTTATAAAAATAAAGTCAAATATGGAAAATGTAAATAAATCAAATTGGATATGGACGGGAGAGCGTGACGCTGCACTAAACAGCGAACCGCAGTTTGTTTTTTTCAGAAAAAAGCTGCACTTTGACGCTGTGCCACGCTCATTTACTGTAAATTTGTCGGCGGATTCAAGATATAAGCTGTACGTAAACGGCAGACTTGTTTCGGCAGGACCTGAAAAGGGCGACCGGCAGGTTTGGTTTTACGACACTATTGATCTTACGCCGTATATGATCGCCGGAGAAAACATACTTGCAGCGGAGGTTCTGAGATACCCGCTGATACATAACAGGGGAAACCACAGTGTGTGGCGCACGGAAACTCCCGGATTTTATTTTAAAGGGATTATTGAGCGTTCGGACGGCGAAAGTGAAGAAATATCCGCCGATGAAACATGGCGGATGAAGATTGCTGAGAATATCAGCATAATATCCGAAAACCTATGGTTTGCTCCTCTGCAAATTTTTGAAAGCTCCCGCGGAGACCGTGGCACAGCAGGCTGGAAGAAGGCAGGATACTCTGATAACGGCTGGAGTAATTCTGTACCTTACGGCTTCTATGATGTATCAAGAGAAGTAAGCCCCGGAAATCTAATGCCGAGAACTATCCCGTTGATGTATCAGACAGAAAGAAAGCTCAAGGGGGCGCTTGTACTTCGTGAATCATCGATCTGCGGTGAGAGTGAATCTGACGGAATTACAAGATGGAACGGCTTGCTTCGGGAAGAAAAGCCGCTTACCTTGCCTGCAAACAGTACGGAAACCGTAGAGCTTGACGCAGGAGAGCTTACATGCGGTTACTTAAATCTCCGTCTGTTTGGCGGAGGCGGAGCAAATATAAAGCTGCTGTATTCGGAGAGCTATGCACTGAGCACTGATGGAAAAGATTTTCCCGTAAAAAAAGACCGTGAGGACTATATAAACGGAGCGCTGTACGGTTATTCCGATGAGTATACGGTTGACGGATACGGAGACCCTTCAGAAAACGCTGAGGAATACGAACCGTTTTGGTTCAGAACATTTCGCTTTATAAGGCTTGAAATTAAAACGGGAGACTTTCCGCTGACACTTGAAAGACTGAATTACAGAGAAACAGGATATCCGCTTGAAGTCAAGTCACATGTAAAGACGTCGGATAAAAGTCTTGATTCTGTTTGGGAGATAAGTGAGCGCACTCTTCGTCGGTGTATGCACGAAACTTATGAGGACTGCCCGTTTTATGAGCAGCTTCAGTATGTTATGGATTCAAGGGCGCAGATGCTCTATACTTATCAGCTGTCGGCAGACGACAGGCTTGCAAGAAAGTGTATGGATGATTTCAGACGTTCTGCCCGATACGACGGACTGCTGAACGGATGCTATCCGTCATACGGTCCGAATGTAATTCCCGGATTTTCTATATATTATATACTTATGCTTCACGACCATATGATGTATTTCGGCGACCGTGAGCTGATCCGCATGCATATGCCGACCGCAGACGGAATTCTCGAATTTTTCCGCAGAAATATTGACAGCCGCGGACTTGTCGGCAATATCGGAGGATACAACGGCGAGGCGAGGTATTGGTCATTTATCGACTGGGTTGACGGATGGAAAACAGGTGTGCCGACAGCAGTGGAATCAGGACCTATTACTATGGAAAGTATGCTGTACGTTTTGGGACTTCAGAGAGCTGCCGAGCTTGCGGAATATATCGGACGGCATGACACGGCACTGGAATATACCGAGAGAGCGAAAGCCGTACAAAGTGCTCTGAGAAAGTATTGCAGGGGAGAGCGTGGACTGTATACGGACGGACCGGGTGTAGTGAGCTACAGTGAGCACTGTCAGGTTTTTGCTGTACTGACAGACACCGCAGAGCCTGATGAGGCTGAATTTCTGATGCGCGAGATTACGGACAGATATTACGGAGACGGCAGGGAATATTCGCGCTGTTCCGTCGCCATGAAATTCTACATGTTCCGCGCATTGGAGAAAACAGGTCTTTATGAAAGATGTGATCGTTTATGGGACACGTGGAGAGAAATGACGGAAAATAATCTGACGACATGTATGGAGAGCGACAGTGATCCGCGCAGTGAATGCCACGCTTGGGGATCAACTATCCTTTATGAACTGACGGCTGCCGTGCTCGGAGTACGTCCGAGCGCCCCCGGATATTCCGCTGTGTCGGGAAAAGTGCAGACAGGTCATTATGACTTTGCTGAAGGAGAGGTTATCACTCCGCACGGCCTTGTAAGGGTGTCGTGGAAAAAAGACGGTGACGGCAGTGTGCAGATATCATCTTCCGTGGAAGATAGGTCTGACGCGTCAGATGAGCAAAGCTGAGAGATTTGAGAAAGTTTAATACCTATTTGTGAAGCCGCTGTCGCGGCAGAATGGAGATTATCATGTCATTTTTTGATGTGGCAAGGGAGCTGCTGTTTGCATTCGGACAGAATACGATTATATTTGCAGCGACTCTCGTCGGTGCAATTCCGCTCGGATTTATAATTATGTTCGGAAGCACCTCAAGATGGAAACCGATCAGAGCTGTGGTGAAAACGATAGTTTGGGTCATTCGCGGAACGCCGCTGATGCTTCAGCTGTTTATCGTGCAGTTCGGACCTGGAATAATGTTTAACATACCGATGAGACAGCGCATGGTTTCTACGCTTATCGCTTTTATAATTAACTATGCCGCTTATTTTTCCGAGATATTCCGCGGAGGACTTGAAAGTATACCGCGAGGTCAATACGAAGCAGGACAGGTTCTCGGCATGACAGGCAGGCAGATATTTTCAAAGATCGTGCTGTTTCAGGTCATTAAAAGGATCACAGCGCCTATGGGAAATGAGATCATAACCCTGATTAAGGATACATCGCTTGCCCGCACGATTGCTGTTGTTGAGATACTTAGAACAGCTGAGATTTATTCTGCCAAAGGATATATCGGACCGCTCTTTTATACTGCGGTATACTTCCTTGTATTTGTCGGAGTATTGACGGTAATCTTTAATAAGCTTGAGAAAAAGATGGATTATTACAGCGGCTGACCGCAAAAAGAAGGGAGATAAGCCTTATGAGTTTTCTTGAAGTTAGCGGAATAAAGAAAAGCTTCGGCAGTACAAAAGTGCTGAAGGGAATAGATTTTACGATTGAGCGCGGAGAGGTTTTGGCGATAATCGGATCGTCGGGAAGCGGAAAAACAACGCTTCTCCGCTCGCTCAACTATCTTGAAAGACCGGATATGGGAAAAGTAGTGCTCGGAGGAGAAACGGTATTCGATGCGAAAACGGCGGCATCTCTCAGCGATGCGGAAATTCGCCGCCGCAGGCTGCACTTCGGACTTGTTTTTCAGTCGTTTAATCTGTTTCCGCAGTATACAGTATTGAAAAACGTCATGCTTGCAAAAGAATTACTTGTAAATGAAGAAATAAAGCAGCGCGGACTTCGCGGAGCAGAGAAGCGGCATGAACGGACCGTGAAATACGCAGAGATTGAAAAAAAGGCGCGCGAGCTGCTTCATAAAGTAGGACTTGACGAAAAGGTGGATTCATATCCCTGTATGCTGTCGGGCGGACAGCAGCAGAGAGTTGCGATCGCTCGTGCGTTGGCTCTTGAGCCTGATATACTGTGCTTTGACGAGCCGACGTCTGCTCTCGATCCCGAGCTTACGGGAGAAGTTCTGCGCGTTATACGCGGACTCAAGGAGAGCGGCTGCACAATGATAGTCGTAACGCACGAAATGGAGTTTGCACGCGGAGTCGCGGATCATGTAATATATATGGCGGACGGAGTTATAGAAGAAGAGGGAACCCCCGAGGAAGTGTTCGGCTCGCCGAAGAGCGAAAAAACGAAGGCATTCATCGCTCACGCATTTGACAAAAGCGGTGTGTGAAAATTAATATAATTAAGAAAGCTTGCAGTGTAACGGTACGCAGAATTTATAGACTTTAATTTCATGCATTGATGAAATTTATGACGGATATAAGGTGTCATACTATGCCTATGATGCAATGTCTTGGGCTGTCGCGATGGGAATTATTAACGGAAAAGACGGATATTTAGCACCTGACGATTCCGCTGCTCGGACAGAATTTTCCGCAGTATTTATGAGATTTGATTTGCAGTATTGATATAGGTTGGACAAATGCTGTAAAGCGGATATATAAAAGAGAAAACAGGAGAAGCAATCGGCTTCTCCTGTTTTTTACAGTTATCAATTCTTATTTCGTCATCTTTTCCTGCTTGACCTTATGGTCAATTACATGACGGGACGCAAGCTCGCGGTGAATATCTTCCAGAGATATACCCATCTCAATCATTAGGACCATTACATGATATGTGAGGTCGGATATCTCATAGATCGTCTCGGCGCGGTCGTCAGCTTTGCCAGCAATTATTACCTCTGTACATTCCTCTCCGACCTTTTTCAGAATTTTATCGATTCCTTTTTCAAATAGATACGTCGTGTATGAGCCTTCTTTTTTCTCTGTCTTTCTGCCTTCAATAAGCTTCATAAGACTGTCAAGAGAGAATTCGTGTTTTTCATCGTTTTCCCATACGGTATTTGTAAAGCATGAATCTGTGCCCATGTGACATGCAGGTCCGTCCTTTTCAACAAGAACCGTCAGAGCGTCCATGTCGCAGTCAGCCGTAATAGATACTATATGCTGATAGTTACCGCTCGTCTCACCTTTGAGCCATAATTCATTTCTCGAACGGCTCCAAAAGCACGTCAGCCCTTTTTCCATCGAAATTTTAAGGCTTTCGCGATTCATGTATGCGAGAGTGAGCACTTTTTTTGTCTCAGCGTCAACAACTACAGCGGGAATAAGTCCCTTTTCATCAAATTTAAGTTCATCTATGTTTATCATAATTTTTACAGCCCTTTCAGTTTAGGTTATTTTATATTCTTACATTGATACCGTTTTCTTTGAGAGTTTTTTTAAGATCGGTGATATTTACTTCCCCGAAGTGGAATATCGACGCGGCAAGTCCTGCGTCTACCTTTGGAAGTGTACGGAACAGCTCGATAAAATGTTCCTTTGAGCCTGCACCGCCCGACGCGATAACGGGTACATTCACGACTTCACATACGCGCTCCAGCATTTCAAGGTCAAATCCGTCTTTTACTCCGTCAGTATCTATAGAATTAAGCACAACTTCGCCTGCACCCGAATCCACACAGTGACGGATCCAATCAATTGCTTCCATACCTGTGTTTTCGCGTCCTCCCTTGGCAAATACGCGGAATACCCCGTCAACGCGTTTTACGTCTGCCGAAATTACGACGCACTGATCTCCGTAAAGCTTAGCGGCTTCATAAATCAGCTTCGGATTGCGGATAGCTCCTGAGTTTACGCTTACCTTGTCCGCGCCGCATTTGAGAACACGGTCAAAGTCAGCCACTGAATTTATGCCTCCGCCGACTGTCAGCGGAATAAATATCGTTTCAGCCACGTGGCACAGGATGTCCGTAAACAGCGCGCGTCCTTCGGCGGAAGCCGTAATATCGTAGAAAACAAGCTCATCGGCTCCGCCGTCGCTGTAGTATTTTGCAAGCTCGACAGGTGATGAAACATCGGACAGCCCTTCAAAATTTACGCCCTTTACTACTCGTCCGTTCTTGACATCGAGACAGGGAATAATGCGTTTTGTTATCATTAGAATACGCCTTTCTGTAAATTTCAGCGTGAAGCTTCAACGGCTTCGCGAAGTGATATTGCGCCTGTATAATATGCCTTGCCGATGATCGCTCCGTAAATATCAAGCGCTTTCAGCGCCCTGATGTCATCAATTGTTGAAACGCCGCCTGATGCTGTAATATTCATCTTAAACTTAAGCGACAGCTCGCGGTAAAGCTCGCGGTTTGTGCCTTCCATAGCGCCGTCCTTTGAGATATCTGTGCAGATGAGCGTCCCCACACCGATATCCTGCATTTTCTTGCAAAAGTCTAATGCGGTGAACTCCGATTTTTCCGTCCAGCCCTTGATTGCAACATATCCGTCGCGAATATCAACGCCGACAGCTATTTTGTCGCCGTATTTTGCAACGGCAGACCTCAAAAATTCATCATTGATAACGGCGGCTGTGCCGAGAATAACGCGGTCAACGCCTACCCCGATATATTTTTCTATAACATCCATGCTGCGGATTCCGCCGCCGACTTCGACGAACAGGCTGCATGAATCAATTATACGCGATATCGTATCGAGATTCGGTGTGGTTCCGAATTTTGCGCCTTCAAGGTCTACTATGTGTATGTGAGTTGCGTCCTGAGACTCAAAATCTCTTGCTATCTCAGGCGGATTTTCACTGTATACGGTCATCTGCGCGTAATCGCCGCGCATCAGTCTTACCGCTTTTCCTTCATAAAGGTCTATCGCAGGGAAAATAAACATATATATCAGCCTTTCTTCATTTACGGAAATGTTTTATTAAAGCTCGCAAAATGCTCTGAGTATATTAAGACCGACCTCGCCGCTTTTTTCAGGATGGAATTGGCATCCGAAAACATTGTCGCAGGCAACGGCAGCAGTCAGCTCCGCACCGTATTCGGTCACCGCAATCGTATTTGCATCGCAGTTCGTGCCGTGGAACGAGTGAACAAAATATACAAAATCTCCGTCGTTTATGTATTTGAATATCGGGGAGCGCTCTCCTGTAAAATTCAGCGAGTTCCAGCCGATCTGAGGAATCTTAAGTTCACTCGGAATTGCTTCCGATATCGGGCGTATTTCGCCGTGGATCAGTCCGAGTCCCTCGTGTTCGCCGTATTCAAAGCTCTTTTCAAGCAGAAGCTGCATACCGAGACAGATGCCGAGGATCGGCACGCCTTTGGCGGCTGCGGTCTTCAGCACGTCGGCAAGTCCCGTAACTCTCAGTTTTTCAGCAGCATCTCCGAACGCTCCCACACCGGGTAGGATTATTTTATCGGCACATGATATAGAATCTGCGTCGCCCGTAACCGTAACGTCAGCGCCGATGGCTGAAAGTGAGCTTTTCAGTGAAAAGAGATTTCCTACCCCGTAATCAACTATTGCTATCATTGTGGTCTCCGTTTCTCTGCCTGACGGCAGTGATATGAGTCAGAGCGCGCTTAAAGCACTCCTTTTGTTGAGGGAATTTCTTCGGCATATGCGCTGTCGATTGATACAGCCGCTTTAAGTGAACGTGCAACCGATTTGAATGCGCCCTCGATTATGTGATGCGAATTCGTACCGTCAAGCTGTTTTATGTGCAGCGTGCATTTTGATGTTCTGACAAATGCGAGCCAAAATTCCGCCGTAAGCTCGGTATCAAATGTTCCGACCTTTTCAGTCGGGATCGACAGTCCGTATGATAGATGCGATCTTCCTGAGAGATCGACAGCGGAGAGAATGAGCGCTTCGTCCATGGGAAGAAGCATGCTTCCGTATCTGACGATTCCTCTCTTTTCTCCGAGAGCCTTATCAAATGCCTGTCCGAGCACGATTCCTATATCTTCGACTGTGTGGTGATCGTCAACATTTGTGTCGCCGTCGCATTTAAGCGTCAGGTCAAAGCGGCCGTGCTTTGCAAACAGCGTCAGCATATGGTCAAGAAATCCGCAGCCTGAGTCGATGCTGCTTTCCCCTGTACCGTCGAGGTTTATCTTCAAATATATATCCGTCTCGGCAGTCGTTCTCTTTATTTCTGTTTCTCTCATAACTGTAACAGCCTTTCCGTAAAATTTGTTTTCAGACTTATTGTCCCAAAATTTCACGCACGGCATTTATAAATGCTTCCATTTGTTCGTGCGTACCGATCGTGATTCGGTTGTATTCCGATATTTTTTCTTTATCAAAGTGGCGGACGAGAATTCCGCGAGATTTAAGCTCAGAATAAAGCTTGCCGCCGTCTATATCCGGATGCTTTGCAAAGACAAAGTTTGTTCCGGAATCCGTCATGACAAATCCGAGATTTTTAAGCTCTGTGCTTGTATACTCACGATTTTTGATAATCATGCGACAATTTGCGCGTGTGTATTCTTCATCCTCAAGAGCGCCGATGCCTGCCGCCATTGTCATTCCGTTTATATTATACGGATTTGTTGAATATTTTACTGTGTTTAAGTCGCGTATCAGCTCAGGGCACGCGACGCCGAAGCCAAGCCTTGCACCTGCCATAGAACGGGATTTTGAGAAAGTTTGAGTAACAAGAAGATTCGGATATTTGTGAATGAGCGGCACGCAGCTCTCGTTTCCGAAATCCACATATGCTTCATCAATTACGACAACATTGTCGGGATTGGATTCAAGTATCTTCTCAATATCGCATCGTTTCAGCGCTATACCCGTCGGAGCATTCGGATTTGCGATAAATATTGTTTTATTTGCTCCGATATAATCCGAAAGATCGATCGTAAAGTCGTCTTTCAGCGGGATCTCGCGGTACGGTACGCCGTTAAGCTCAGCATAAACTGTATAAAACCCATAGGTAATGTCGGGAAATATTGCGGGATGCGCTTCGTCTCCGAAAGCCATGAAAGCAAAATTCAAAATCTCGTCAGAACCGTTGGTCGGAAGAATCTCGCATGGCTCAACACCGAGAATTTCGGCAAGCTTTTCTCTGAGACGGGTACATTCGGGATCGGGATAAAGCTGCAATTTTTCGAGAGCCTCTGCGGAATATTTTCTTGCCTTTTCCGAAGGAGGGAACGGGGATTCGTTTGTATTCAGCTTAATATATCTCATATCCTGCGGTTGTTCGCCCGGAGTATACGGAACAAGTCCGCTGTATTTTGAACTGAAAAATCTGCTCATTTTAAATTGGTTCCATTCTTATAAATGCGCCGCGGTAAATTGTGAGGTATTACTCTTCAATGCGTATAACCGCGCTCTTCGCATGAGCTGTAAGTCCTTCTTTTTTTGCAAAGAATTCAACGTCGCGCGCTACCTTTGCAAGAGCGTCGCGCGTATAGTATGTGTACTGCGTTTTCTTGACAAAATCGTCAACCGAGAGCGGACTTGAGAATTTTGCGCTTCCGCTTGTAGGCAATGTGTGGTTAGGACCTGCAAAGTAGTCGCCGAGCGCTTCGGGACAGTTCTTGCCCATAAAGATCGAACCTGCGTGGCGTATGGAATCAAGGTAATCGAACGGGTTGTCAACGCACAGCTCCAGATGCTCGGGCGCTATTTCATTTGCAATCTCAATTGCCGAGTTAAGCGTGTCGGCAACGATAATTTTGCCGTTTTTGTCGATGGATTCGCGTGCAATATCAGCTCTTTCAAGAAGCGGTATCTGCACTTCAAGTTCTGCGCTGACGCTTTCTGCAAGTTCAGCCGAGTCGGTGACGAGCACCGCGCTTGCCATGCGGTCGTGCTCAGCCTGTGAGAGAAGATCGGCTGCAACATATTTCGGATTGCATGTACCGTCCGCTACGATCAGAATTTCGCTCGGACCTGCGATCATGTCGATTGAAACCTCACCGAACACCTGACGCTTAGCCTCAGCTACAAATGCGTTCCCGGGACCTACAATTTTATCTACCTTCGGCACGCTTTCCGTTCCGTATGCGAGAGCGGCGATTGCCTGCGCTCCGCCTACTTTAAAGATTCTGTCAACGCCTGCGATATAAGCCGCTGCAAGAATTACGGGATTTACTTTTCCTTCGCTGTTCGGGGGGGTTACAATGACTACCTCGCGGCAGCCTGCAATTTTAGCGGGAATTGAGTCCATCAAAACCGTTGACGGATAAGCCGCAGTTCCTCCCGGAACATAAAGTCCCGCGCGGTCAACGGGGATAACCTTCTGCCCGATTACAACGCCTTCGGTATCATTGATTATAAAGCTGTTTCTAACCTGCTTTTCATGAAACTTGCGTATATTCACAGCCGCTTTTTGCAGAATTTCAATGAATTCAGGCTCGACAGCAGCAACTGCCTCGTTGATCTCCTCTTTTGTTACCGTGAGACAGTCAAGTTTTGCACGGTCGAATTTTTCACAATATTTAAAGAGAGCGGAGTCTCCGTTTTCTCTTACGTCCTTTATAATTTCGGAAACCGTGTCTTCAACGTTTACGGTGGGAACTGCTCTTGCGAAAATGTCCTTGTTTTCGACCTCACCGTATTTCAGAATTTTTATCATTGGTTATATCTGTCCTTTCCGTATCGGCAACCGCCATTATAAGAGTTAGTTTTTCTGCTCCGACATTTGCTCTCTTATGCTGCGAACGATTGCTTCCGTCTGTTCGCCTTTAAATTTGAAGCTTGATTTGTTAGCGATAACGCGCGCGCTGATCGGCTCAATGCTTTCGTATACCTCAAGATCGTTTTCCCTGAGCGTGGTTCCCGTTTCCACAATGTCCACGATAACGTCGGACAGTCCGAGTATGGGAGCTATCTCTATTGAGCCGTTCAGATGAATAATGTCAATGTCGCGACCGACCGAGGCATAATAATTCTTTGTAATGTTGGTGAATTTCGTAGCAACGCGCAGTGTTTTCTGAGGATTATCGTGAAAATTGCGTTTTGCGGCGACTGCCATACGGCATTTGCCGATGTCAAGATCAAGAAGCTCGTATACGTCAGGCTCATATTCAAGCAGGATATCTTTTCCCGCAACACCGATATCGGCAGCTCCCTTTTCGACGTATATTGCAACATCGGAAGGCTTTACCCAAAAGTATCTGACACCACATTCGGAATTTTCAAATATGAGCTTGCGGTTGTTTTCTTTTATTGAGGGGCATTCAAAGCCTGCACGCTCAAACATTGAGTACACCTTTTCACCGAGTCTCCCCTTTGGGAGAGCTATGTTAAGCATTGTTTTCAAGGATATCCACCCCGTTTTCTCTGAGTCTCAAAAGCTGTCTGTACTTTATCTTTTCAGGAACTTCTCTTTGTGCCATAACGCTCTTTCCGTTTGAGGTTAGCATGGAGATAGCATCGTTCAGCACATCGATCTTATCATTCTCACCGTATAGCAGAACCGCGTCAACATCGAATGAACCGTCGTCCTCTCCCAATCTTTCGAGCATATCAAGATATACTGCGAATCCGATAGCACGTGATTTTCTGCCCATTTTTGTCATGAGATTGTCGTACTGTCCGCCTGACAGCACACCCGCTGCCAGTCCGTTTATAAATCCGCGGAAAACGAAGCCGTTGTAGTAACCCATGTCATTTATAACAGAAAAATCTATTTTAATCTTTCCGCGAAGACCTCCCTTTTCAAGAGAAGCGACGATTTCCGTAAGGCGGTCGAGCGCGTATGATGCGCTCTCGGGTACGATCTCCCGAAGTGTGGGAATGACGTTCTCAGGATTGCCGTAAGCAGTTACAAGACGGACAAGCGTATCGGGCGAAACGCCTGCATTCGTGCATACAGCCTCTATGCCGTGCGTGTTCTTTTCGCCGATACACTTGATGATCTCACGCTCAGCGTCAGGCTCAAGTCCGAGAGAGTCGATAACCGCAGATACGATGTCAAGCTGTGAGATATCGAGAACAAAGTCCTCTGAAATACTTTTCAGGCTTTCCGCAGCGAGCATCAGAACCTCGTATACAGCATAATCATCGACCGCTCCGATGCACTCAAGTCCTGTCTGCATGATTTCCTTATACGAATGAGTTCCGGGAGATACCCTGTATACATTTTCATTGTAATATACTTTGCTGACGCAGTTTCCCTCGTCACGGCTGTTTTTTATGATAGACAGGGTTACATCGGGCTTCAGCGCCATCAGCTTTCCGTCTGTGTCCGTGAATGTGATTATATTATCCGAAACCAAAAAATCTTTGTTTCTGACATAAAGATCATACTCTTCAAATTTACTCATCTTGTATTGCGAGTAGCCGTACTTTCGATACAGCTCGCGCAGCTTGAATATTGCGATATCGTCTTTTTTTAAGACCTTGCTGCTGATTTCCATATATTGTATTATAAGCCTTTCAGATTATTTTTCATTGTTATTACAGTGTCTTTCTTCACTTTAGCGCAGATGAACGATAAAGTTGTCATTTACGTCGTCGAGAGGCAGAAATCGGGTATAAAGAAGTTCACCCTATCATCATTCAGATTTTTTGTCTTCCGACATGCGGTCAAGAACCGTGCGGTAACCTCCGCTTCCGTACAGCAAACATTTATTTACGCGGCTGATCGTAGCAGTGCTCGCGCCTGTTTGTCCCGAAACCTCAATATAGCTGTTGCCGTCTTTCAGCATACGTGCGACCTTGAGCCGTTGGGATATGTCCTGAAGCTCCTTGACCGTGCATACATCTTCAAAAAACTTGCCGCATTCATCGGCGTTTTCAAGAAGCAGAACCGCTTCAAAAAACTCTCTCATAATATCGGAATGAAAGCTTTCCATAAATTCTATCAAGCCTTTCTTTTTGATTTGTTTTATTATCTTTTCTTTAAAAACGAAAATTATTAACCTTCACTTTTTTGTGCCTTTCACTTCAGCACTTTACTATGATAACACAATAAAACGATAAAGTCAATGGTGTAATTATAAATTTATAATTTTTATTGTGTTTTACAGCAGATTGAAGATAACAAATTCCACCGCTACGACCACAAGCGGACATACTACGGCTACGGTAAACATGCTGCGGCCGCGCAGAGCAAGGATTATTCCTGCCGCGAGTGCCGCCGCTCCTGCTATCGGCGTACGCGTTGCTTCAAAAATTGCGGGAACAGTCATGACCGACAGTGTAACATACGGAACATAGTATAAAAACGAACGAACTGTACGGTTTTTGATCTCTCCTCTGATGAGGACGAGAGGAAGGACTCGGATAACGTAGGTTACCGCCGCCATTATAAGAATATATATCGGAATTTTATTCACGTTTATGACCATTCCTTTCTTACGTCTGAAAACAACTGACATGTGTTCACGCGCATTTTATTTTCAGACATATTACGCTTTTACATTATTTCATACGTATTTATTCGCAGTCGGCGTCATCGGGTATCGGACGGAGGAGTGCCGCCGCAAGCGATATGACAACGGTGAGAATTATGGTTTTTATTCCCGACGGTATGCCTGAGATAAACGGTATATACTTTGCGGCACAGCTCAGTATAAAGCTGATTATAACAAGCCACGCGATAGTGCGGTTCTTTGCGGCGGGCGGAATAATAATCGCTATGAACATTCCGAACAGAGCAACGCCGAGCGCGCTGACGGCAAAGGCTGGCAGTACGTCTCCGACGAGAACGCCGAGCGCTGTTCCGAGAGACCAGCCCGGCAGTGCGACTGTCATGGCTCCGTAAGCATATGCAGGCTCTAAGTATCCGTCCCTTGCCACGCATACGGCAAAGATTTCGTCGGTCAGGTCAAAACCAACGATAAGTCTGTGATAAAACGGAGTGTCCGGTGAAAATTTCTGACTGAGCGTGCATGACATGAGCAGATATCTTGCATTGGCGACAAGCTCCATCAGTGCAACTTCGGCATATCCTGCGCCTGCGGCGATAAGCGATATTGCGGCGTATTCTCCTGCCGAAGCGTTGCACAGCAGACTTGCGAGAGCCGCCTGAAGCGCATTAAAGCCGACCTTTCCTGCGGTAATTCCGAGTGCGAACGACACGGCAAAATAACCGAGAGCTATCGGTATTCCGTCGCGTATGCCGCTTTTGTATTCTTTAAGCTTACTCATATATGTAAATTCTCCGTATAAAGCTTTATATTGCAGAATTTGTCGGACATTTAAGCCAAACATATATATTGTATAATTATTTGTGCATCTTTTCAAGGGAATTTCGGAAAAAGTGAGAGAAAAGCATGTTTTCAGAGTAAAGACAAAGTCATTTTGCGTAGCAAAATAGCTAAAAGTTTTGCTCAAGCTTTTTCAAAAGCTTGCAGGTTTTACTACTTCCGCGTAGCGGAACGTGCGAAAATCGACCTCCGCAGAGGCCGAAATCCCTTTGTACATTTCGCTATCTCAGATATGTTTTGTTTTCAGCCTGCTGTTTTATCTGCCCGTCAGCTATCACTTGCAAGACTTCTGAAAATTTGTTATAATGAAACCAAACGCATCTGCGGAAAGGAAATCTCATGAACGAAAATATTTTGATAGCTGACGATGAGAGGGAAATCACCGATCTTGTGGAGCTTTATCTTAAAAACGACGGATATAATGTATATAAATTTTATAACGGATGCGATGCATTGAAATGTATCGAAAAAGAAAAGATTGATCTTGCGATACTTGATGTTATGCTGCCTGACGCGGACGGATTTCAGATGTGCCGCAGTATAAGAGAAAAATATTATTTTCCCATAATAATGCTTACGGCAAAAACGGCGGACGAGGACAAAATATTCGGACTGACCGTCGGCGCGGACGATTACATTACAAAGCCGTTTAATCCTCTGGAGGTCGCGGCAAGAGTAAAAACAGGACTAAGGCGGTATACAAGGTACAATCGGTTCGGTGACGCTGAAAATGAATCCGAAGAAGTATCGGAATACGATATCAGAGGACTTGTTATAAACAAGAAAGAGCACAAATGTACGCTGTACGGAAAGGCGCTGACGCTGACTCCGACAGAGTTTTCCATTGTATGGTATTTGTGCGAAAATCAGGGTAAAGTTATCCCGTCTGAAGAGCTGTTTGAAGCTGTATGGGGTGAAAAATATCTGGACAACAACAATACGGTGATGGCTCATATAGGCAGACTGAGGGAAAAACTGAAAGAAAACGCAAAAAATCCGAAATTTATAAAGACCGTATGGGGAGTTGGATACACAATTGAAAAATAAAAAGGATTTAAGCGGAGATTTCCGTATTTTTAAGCGGAAAATGTTTACGAGAACCGTGGTTATGGTCTTATTTGCGATCATAGGCATACACGCGCTTTATGATCTTGTTCTGCATCACCGATTTGCAAATTGGATTGTCTCGGTTTTTCAAAGCATATTTCGTATAGATTATGATGCGGCGCGCGACATGTATTTTTCCACCTTTAGGAATAATATCGACCTTGTGTTCCTTTTGGCGGAAGCTGTAGTGTTTTTTATAATTTTCAGAATTTATCTCAGATGGTTCACGGAATATTTCAAAGAGATAAATGTCGGAATCGATTCTCTGAGCGACGAAAGTATCACAGAAATATCGCTGTCGGCGGAGCTGCTGCCGACAGAAAGAAAGCTGAATTCGGTAAATCACGCGATAGAAAAGCAAAAAAGGGATATTCTTGAAGCTGAGCAGAAGAAAAACGATCTAGTCATGTATCTTGCGCACGATTTGAAAACTCCCCTCGCGTCTGTGATAGGATATCTGAATCTTCTGAACGACGCAGGCGAGCTTCCGCGAGAGCTTGAAGAAAAATATATTTCAATTGCGCTCGAAAAAGCGGACAGGCTTGAGGACTTGATTAACGAATTTTTTGATATTGCAAGGTTTAATCTTTCGGGCATTACATTGCAGTACGGGGACATAAATCTTACGATGCTTCTTGAGCAGTTGATATATGAATTCTCACCTATGCTGTCGGAGAAAAATATAAAATGCCTGCTTGAGGCGGAACGGGATATCAGGATACGGTGCGATTCTGATAAAATACAGCGAGTGTTTGACAATATTTTGAGGAATGCTGTTTTTTACGGCGCGTCTGACAGCGAGATAGAAATATCAGCGCATCTCTCAGGCGAGCACGCTCATGTCAGCTTTAAAAATCGCGGAGACACAATACCTCAGGATAAGCTCGGTCGCATATTTGAGCAGTTTTATCGGGTAGATCCGTCCCGCAGCTCGGAAAGCGGAGGTTCCGGACTCGGACTTGCTATTGCAAAACAGATAACGGAACTGCACGGCGGCTTTATCACGGCGGTAAGCTGTGACGGTGTTACAAAATTTGAAGTTGTGCTTCCGACAAAAGAAAAGAACAATATAAAATAAAAGGCATATAAGCAGTGCCTGAAATTACAAATTAAGATAAAGGAATGGTGATTATTGTGAAAACAGTATGCGGACTTGATTGCAGTGAATGCGGAATGAAAGACAGTTGTGCAGGCTGTGCGGAAACAAACGGGAGGCCTTTCGGCGGTTCATGTATGATCGCGGTATGCTGTGAAGATAAGGGGTGTAAGAACTGCGGTAAATCATTTGAAGCTCCATGCAGATTAAAACAGCAGCTGATCTCTGAATTTAACGCATTGGGAATCAAGGATATGGAGGAGGTTACAGATCTGAATGCTCTTCACGGAGAGTACATAAATTTGCAGTATACGCTTCCCGGAGGACAGAATATTGAATTTTGGGATAACGACAGAGTTTATCTCGGTAATCAAATTTGTAAGAAGAACAGTGATAGATGCTATGGTCTTACCGCTGATGAAAATTACCTTTTGGTATGCGAGTACGGGGAGAACGGATCAGATGCTGAAATTGTCGTATACAAAAGGCGAAAATAAAAAGGCTTATGCCGTTTCGGCGTAATGGAGGTTATTATGGCAAAAATAATCGGAATCTCAGGCGGAAGCGCAAGCGGGAAATCTACTTTCTCAAAGAAGCTTGTGGGTTTATTTGAGAAAGATCACAAAGTAAAGCTTATCGGAATGGACTGGCATTACAAAAAGGCAGAGGACAGACCGCATGTGCCATCGCACATCAGCGGAATATATTATACCGATGATAATTCTCCCGATTCGATTGACTTTGAAGCGTTTCATAAGGCAATAGATGATGCTTTGTGCGAAGGAAATGATATTATCATTCTTGAGGGACTTTTTGTTCTGTCAGATGAATATATCAAAGACAGACTTGATCTGAAAGTGTTTGTTGACTGTCTTCCTGATGAGAGGATCGTCCGCAGACTCAGAAGAAATACAGGTTGGGGAATGAGCTTTGATGAGGTTAGTTCTGTATATTTGGATATGGTGCGATTCAGGCATGATATGTACGTAGAGCCATATAAATGGACGGCTGATATTATCGTAAACGGTTCGGGAAATACCGATAAAGTCTGCGAGATGATATATAAAAACTTTAATTGACAAAAACAGAAAAATATGCTATGATGTTATCAGAAAGACTTTACCCTGTGAAATAGATACCGCTTAATCTGCGCTGTGATGTTGATTTGGCAGTTGAGTCTGTTAGGTATAGCCAATTTGATAATATGTAAATAAACAACAGTGCGTATAGAGCGTGTCTATTTTAAGGCAAGTTTCCTGCGCGCTGTTTTTATCTAAAGGAGGTTTGCGCTGTTATGAATGTAATCTATTATCTGAACACTTATTTTAGGGAGCGCAGAATTCCGCTTCTCTTACGCATATAAGGGGCACATATTTTTAATATGTGCGTTTAGCAAAACAATCTGTGAAAGAACCGATTTGATTATCGCTCTCGCTGGTTACTAAAATTAAACTATACAGGAGTTATCGAAAATGGAACCTAAAACATTTGTAATCATTGGATCTGTTATGTGGGTTGCTTGCTACATATTTTGGATTTTTGCCGCATTCAATCCGAATTTGATAAATATACCTGCACAGGAAATGTGGATTATTATAAATAGTTGGCATATAGTTACGGCGCTTGTTTTTCTGACTGCCCTTATATTCAAAGTCAAAAAGACTTTAAAGCTGAGGTCTTTAGCAAAGCTGTCACATTCAGATTCGGAGTCAGGTCTGACTAAATCAAAAAAAGAAGCTTTCCATAGAGCTTCCGCAATACTTGCAATCATAGGACTTTTGCTGTTTATTTTTTGACATATGCTTTGTTTCATCCGGAGGAAAATTTTTCTTGGTCATATGAAGTTACGTGGATCATTTATAAAACATACCTTGCTTTAATGGGATTATCATTTTTTACGGCAATAACGCTGAAAGTAGTCTCTTTAATCAAAAAAATAAAAACCCGATAATTGCGGATTTATCCGCAATTATCGGGTTTTCAATATACATTTACAGCGTCCCGTACAGTTCGGGAAATATTTTAAGGCTTCGCTTTAAAATGCCGTTCATGTGGGCGATAGCAGTTCCGTAATTTGTAAAGGGAACTCCTGCATCAGCTGCCGCACGTGCGCGGAAGCGCATTTCCTTTTCATTCAGCATACATGCGCCGCAGTGAATTATCAGGCTGTAGCCGCTTATATCCTCGGGAAATTCTCCGCCTGATGTAAATTCAAATGTCGCAGCGGCTCCGCTGTGCGCGCGTATCCACGACGGAAGCTTGACTGTGCCGATGTCCTCGCATTGCCTGTGATGTGTGCAGCCCTCGCAGATCAGTATTTTGTCACAGTCGCAGAGCGAATCAAGCTTAGCCGCTCCCCTCACAGCTCCCTCCAAAAATCCCTTGTACTTTGAAAACAGAATCGAAAACGAAGTGAGCATAACGCTTTCGGGTACGATATCTTTGATTTTGCCGAACACCTGACTGTCGGTCACAACAAGCCGCGGCGGTTCTTTCAGAGCATTAAGAACATTTTCAAGCTCATCAGTCTGAGTTACAAGGCACACGGCGTGAGAGTCAAGTATATCGCGTATCGTCTGTACCTGCGGCAGTATCATGCGTCCTTTGGGCGCGGAGGAATCTATCGGCGTTACGAGCACTATCACATCATTTTTGTCTATCATGTCGCCGATTATCCGCTTTTCTGCTGTGTTTTCTGCGGCGAGAGCGGCGATTTTGTTTTTCAGTTCTTCAACTCCGTCGCCGCTTTGCGCGCTTACTGAAATTTCATTTTCAGATAAATGCCTAATGTTCTTTATGTCGGATTTATTGTATACCGTAATGTGCGGAAGCTCCTTTTCACGGAACAGGCGCAGCAACTCCTCGTCGTCCTCAGTTTTTCCGACTGTCGAGTCCACAATAAGCACCGCAACGTCGGTCTTACAGAGCATTCGGCGCGCCCTTTTTACTCTCAGATCTCCGACTTCTCCGATATCGTCGATTCCGGGGGTGTCGATGATCAGCACGGGACCGAGGGGGAGAAGCTCCATCGCTTTTGTCACGGGGTCTGTGGTTGTTCCCTTAACGTCTGAGACGATCGATATCTCCTGACCTGTTACGGCGTTGACGACGCTTGATTTCCCGGCGTTTCTGCGCCCGAAAAATCCGATGTGAGTTCTGTTTGCGTTTGGCGTTTTGTTAAGCTCTGCTCCCATAATAATCTCCATTCAGCCGTACGGCGGCGAAATTTATATTAGAATCTGAAATCTCTCTGTCCGTTCGCGATATCTTTGATATGAGCCTCGCAGATGCCGCGCACCTTTTCGGTCGGAATATTGCAAAGCTCGCTTTCTATCATTTTATTGCCGATAGCTTTTGTTTCTTCGCTTGCATAATCCTCAAGAAACTCTTTAAGCGTCATGAGTGCGTTCGGATGACAGCAGTCGTGTATTTTTCCGCTCTTGAGAAGCGACATGAATCTGTCTCCCGTCCGACCTTCTCTGTAGCATGCGGTGCAGAAAGACGGAATAAATCCGCTTTCCATGAGCCAGCGTACGACCTCGTCAAGCGTTCGCTTATCTGATACGTCGAATTGCTCTGTGTCGGTCGGGCGAATTTCATCGGTGTAGCCGCCGACGGAGGTTCTTGATGCGCCGCTGATCTGGGAAATGCCAAGCTCAAGCAGGCGCGCGCGCACATTCTGACTTTCTCTCGTCGATATGATCATTCCCGTGTACGGTACTGAGATTCGGATAAGCGCGCAAAGCTTTGCAAAGGTTTCATCATCAATACCGTTGTCAAAGGCGTCAGGATCAATATCGTCAGCCTTTTTTACACGCGGCATACTGATGGTGTGAGGTCCTACGCCGTGTACGGCTTCGAGGTGCTCGGCGTGCATGAGAAGTCCTGCAAGCTCATACTTATAAAGCTCAAGACCGAAAAGAACGCCGAGTCCCACATCGTCTATTCCGCCCTCCATAGCGCGGTCCATAGCTTCGGTATGATATGCGTAATTGTGCTTAGGTCCCGTTGGGTGAAGCGCCTCATAGCTCTCTTTATGATATGTTTCCTGGAACAGAATATATGTGCCGATGCCGGCGTCCTTCAGTTTACGGTAGTTTTCAACTGTAGTTGCGGCAATATTTACATTAACACGGCGGATAGCTCCGTTTTTGTGCTTGATAGAGTAAATTGTATCAATACATTCAAGAATGTATTCAAGCGGATTATTGACAGGATCTTCTCCGGCTTCAATGGCAAGTCTCTTATGTCCCATATCCTGAAGTGCTATAACTTCGCGCCGCACTTCCTCCTGCGTCAGTTTTTTGCGCGGAATATGATGATTCTGATGATGATACGGGCAGTATACGCAGCCGTTTACGCAATAGTTGGAGAGGTAAAGCGGTGCGAACATGACGATTCTGTTGCCGTAAAAATCTTTTTTTATCTGACGGGCAAGCTCGTACATTTCTTCTGTAACGACTTTGTCGTCGCACGCGAGAAGAACCGACGCCATGCGGTGGTCGATTCCTTTTCTTTCTTTAGCTTTGTCGAGAATCTCACGAATCAGGGGCATGTTATTTTTATTTTCTTCGGCAAATTTAAGTGTGTCAAGTATTTCTTCATGATTTATAAATTCTTCTGCTTTGAGCGATTTCGGGTTGTACATTTTCTTTTCCTCTCTTTTTTATCTTACGTCGATATCCTTATAATCTCCGCGTTCGCATACGATTTTATATCCGATGGCGTCAAACTGCTCTCTGAGGGCGTTTATTCCTTCGGCGGCTTCAACGCCTGTGGCAAGCTTGTTATTATAAAGCGAATATTTTTCTCTTTTGTCGGGCGGCGACAGATTCGGCATCACTACATTCGCGCCTGCAAGAATTCCGCGCTCTCTTCCTCCGCCCCGAAGCGAGCCGAGAGCAGTTGTTGCAGGAAGAAGCACGTTCGGCAGCATCAGTCTGATAACAGCAAGTATTTTAAGTGTCAGATCTATGTTTCCGGCAGGAAAATCTCTCATAGGCGTATCCTTATGCGGGATGAAAGGACCGACGCCTACCATGTGCGGTTTGAATGCTTTTATAAATCTCAGATCGCTTATGATATTCGCCGTGGTTTGATAAGGCGAGCCTACCATAAATCCGCAGCCCGTCTGGTAGCCAAGCTCTTTCAAGTCATGCAGGCAGCGTATTCTGTTTTCATAAGACATACTGCTTGGATGAAGCTTGCCGTAGTGTTCGGGAGACGCGCTTTCGTGGCGGAGAAGATATCTGTCGGCTCCCGCTTCTTTCATGAGTCCGTAGCTCTCCCTTGATCTTTCGCCGAGCGAGAGAGTTACGGCACAGTCGGGATATGCTGATTTAATACTTCTTATGATCCGACACATAGTCTCGTCCGTGTAATATCCGTCCTCGCCGCCCTGAAGCACGAAGGTGCGAAATCCGAGTTTGTAGCCTACATCGGCGCATTCAAGTATATTGTCTTCTTTCAGCCTATATCTGTCAGCACATCTGTTGCTTCTTCTGATTCCGCAGTATAAGCAGTCATTTTTACAGATGTTTGATATTTCGATAAGTCCGCGTATAAATATTTTACGGGAGAATATGCGCTCAGCTGTTTCTCTTGCAGCCTCGGTAAGGCACAGCATATCATCGCCTTCTGCTTCAAGAAGCGATTCAAATTCAGCCTCGGTCAAGGCTTTCCCTGACTTTAATTTTGTGATAAGTTCGTTTATATTCATGAGTTTGAGTAGAGCGTTTTGCTGCTGATTCCGTCAAGTCTGCCGATTTTTCCCGCAAGAGCGCTGATCGTATCCTGCGGAGCGTCGATTGCCACGCTTATAACAGAAATTCCGCGCTCACGGTAGGGAAGTCCCATTCTTCCGATGATGTATTCTCCGTATTCGTGAAGCAGTTCATTGAGCTTGTCTGTATTTTGATTTTTTTCAACTATGATTCCTATTATTGCAACTCTCTTATTCATAAACATAGATATCCTTTCAAAATAAAAAGCGCGCCGAAGGCGCGCCGAAACAGCATAAATGACAATAACTTCGACCTCAAAAAATTTTCGGCCTTAGTACAGCATATTTTGCGCCTTGCCTGAGAAAAAACTCGCAGCTCGGAGACTATTGTATTTTACGGCTGTCACACCCATGTTTCGTTTCACAGAAAATTTCAGGCGAAACAGAGAGAAATATCAGCCGTCAATGAAAATCTTATTATCAAGATCAAGTGCCGTTTCGCAATGAGAAAGCCGACATAAAAACCGACGTTTCGGCATTGGGAAAAGGCAGATACCGCCGCGCGGCGATATTGGTATAATTACTTTGTTACCATTATAGCATAATATAGTTTTTTTATCAAGGTGATATACAGATATTTTAATTGGAAAATTTTTCTACGCAAGCTCACGTCTGAGCTTTTCAAATATTTTCTTTTCTTCTCTCGATACCTTGACCTGAGAAAGTCCCAGGGCGTCGGCGGTTTGCTGTTGAGAATAATCCTTAAAATATCTAAGCGTTATTATCTTTCTCCATATAGGCGGAAATGTTCTTATCGCTTCCGACAATGCAACATATTCCACGGTTTTGCCGAGAGTATCGTCCTGTGACGGAATTATACTTTCAAGAGGCATGTCCTCGCCTGCTATAACCTCCGAAAACGAATGGACGGGAGCCGAGCTTTCAAGCGCGGCTGCTGCTTCCTCTGCCGTAACGGAACATATTTCCGCAAGTTCCTCTATATGCGGCTCGCGTCCGTTTTCACGAATATACCGTTCTCTTTCATGAAGCAGCTGCGCGCTCAGTCTTTTCTGACTTCTGCTTACCTTCATCAGACCGTCGTCTCTCAGGTGCTTGCGGATCTCTCCGATAATAAGCGGTACGGCATAGGTGGAAAATGCACATCCGCGGCTCATATCAAAGCTTCTTATTGCTTTAAGCATTCCGATACAGCCTATCTGCACAAGATCCTCATAATCCGTTCCTCTGCCTCTGAATCTGTATGCAAGTCCGGTCACGAGTCCCATATTAAGCTCCATCAGCCGGTCGGCTGCGCTCTCGTCCCCGTCTGAGAACATTTTTAAATAACGCAGATTTTCTTCATGCAGACCGACTGTCTTTTGTTCGCTCATATAACTGCCGCGCCTTTCTTAAAAATGTATGTATTATTTTCGCACGCATTATTTTCTGACGGGAAGCGCGGAGAGTTTTTTCTTCATGCTCACCTTTGTTCCGCGCCCGGGAGTCGATTTTACAATCATTGAATCCATAAAATTCTCTATAACCGTAAAACCCATTCCGCTTCTTTCCCCTTCGGGATCGGTCGTATACATCGGTCTGAGCGCAAGCTCAATGTCATCAATTCCGCGGCCGCGGTCTCTGATATCTATTTTCAGCGATCTGTCGGAATACAGCTTTATATCTATATTTATCTGTCCTATTATGTCGCGGTATCCGTGAACAATACTGTTTGTCACCGCCTCTGATACGGCGCAGCGAATATCGGATATTTCATCTACCGTCGGATTGAGTCCTGCAAGAAACGCTGATACTATAGCTCTGGCAGCCGACTCGTTTGAAGAATATGACGGAAGCTTTACATGAAGCTCGTTGATACATTCTTTTTTCATTTTATTTTTTACCTTTCTGTTCAAATTTTCATTATCGCTCAATTTTTATAAGACGTTCGCCGCCGGCAAGGCTCAAAATCTTCATCGTAGCATCGGTCGGATGCACTACGCTGAAAGCAACGCCGAGCTCCGTTGCTTTTGTGTACCTCCCGAGTATCAGTCCGAGTCCCGAGCTGTCCATAAAGCTTACTCCCGACAGGTCAAGCCTCAGCTCGCGCGGGCGTTTTGATTCAAGCTCATTATCCACTCTGCGTCTTGCGTTTTTTGCATTGTGATGATCTATTTCCCCGTGAACATAGGCGGTCATTATTCCGTCCTCTACCGTGATTTTTACATTGTTATCTGAAAACAGCATATTTGCACTTCCTTTCCGAAATCGGTATTTTTATTATATTATTTCCGCGCCGTGAAACATGTCGCATATTGCGGACGGTGTAAATATTCGTATGCCGTTTTTCCTTATTATGCCGTTTTTTTTCAGATATTCCGACTCTCAGGCTTGTATTAATAGGCACGATATGATAAAATATAAAATATGGTGTCGATATAAAATTAAATTGACGCACAGTCGCACAACACGGCTTCTGTATATTTTTTCCGAAAGGAACAACCATGGTATGAAATACACTTTTTCAAATAAACTCGCGAATATGAAGCCGTCAGCTATTCGCGAAATTTTTAAATCTCTTTCCGATCCGTCGATCATTAGCTTTGCCGCAGGAAATCCCTCCCCTCTTTCTTTCCCGACAAAAGAGCTTTCGGAGATCGCTGCTGATATCTTTGAAAACGAATCTGCGGCAGCGCTGCAGTACAGTGTAACAGAAGGCTACTCGCCGCTTATATCCGACGTCAACCGCAGAATGAAAGAAAAGTTTGGCATCGACGGCGAGGGCAATCAGACGATTATAACGTCAGGCGGACAGCAGGCGATCGAGCTTGCCTGCAAGGCGCTTTGCAATGAGGGAGATGCAGTCATTTGCGAAAATCCTACATTCATCGGAGCGCTCAACGCATTCCGATCAAACGGAGCCAAAACCGTCGGCGTAACTCTCGGAGATTACGGAATCGACACAACAGAACTGGAAGAAACAATAAAAAGAACGGAAAACGCTAAGCTTTTATACGTGATCCCGACATTCCAGAATCCGGCAGGAAGCACGTCAACCTTAGATAACAGAAAAAGACTGTATGAGATCGCTCTGAAGAATGATCTTATTATATTTGAAGACAACCCGTACGGAGAGCTTCGCTTTGAAGGAGAGGAGATTCCGACGATCAAGTCTTTTGACACCGAGAGAATCGTAATCTACTGCTCCTCTTTTTCAAAAATCCTTTCAGCAGGAATGCGAATCGGCTATGTAAGAGGTCCGTCGGAGATCATTCAGAAAATGGTTATCGCAAAACAGGTTGAAGACGTTCACACCAATATATTCTTTCAGATGATGTGCCACAGATACCTGAACGAATACGATCTTGACGCTCATATTGAGGAAATACGTGCGTTGTACCGCAAAAAGTGTACGCTTATGCTCGAATGTCTCGATAAATATATGCCGAGAGAGATAAAATACACACGTCCGTCAGGCGGACTGTTCATCTGGTGCACGCTTCCCGAAAAGATAAATTCATCAGAATTTGTGAATCTTGCGCTGAAAAACAAAGTTGCGGTAGTTCCGGGCGCTACGTTCAATGCCGATGAGAGTGCACCGTCACAGTCTTTCAGGCTGAACTATTCAACGCCTTCCGACGACGATATTGTCCGCGGTGTTAAAATTCTCGGAGATACGGCGCACGAACTCTTAAAATAATGTGTATTTACGTTTTAGCGGCGCGAATAATATATAATGCGATATCCATACCGAAAAGAAAGGCAAAAAATCACAGATGTTTATAGATAAGATAAAAATATATGTCAAGGCGGGCAACGGCGGCGGCGGCTGTGTTTCCTTCAGGCACGAGAAATATGTTGCCAAGGGAGGACCCGACGGCGGAGACGGCGGCAACGGCGGTAATGTCATATTCAGATGTGATCCGTCGGCCAATACTCTGCTTGCATTCCGTTATAAAAGAAAATTCATCGCGGAGAACGGAGCAGACGGCGCAGGACAAAAATTCCACGGAAAGAACGGCGGAGATATAGTTGTAAAAGTGCCGCGCGGAACTCTTATAAGAGACGCTGAAAGCGGAAGGATCATAAGGGACATGTGTGATGACGAGGATTTCGTGATCTGCCGCGGAGGACGCGGAGGCTGGGGAAACCGTCATTTTGCAACTCCTACAAGACAGATCCCGCGCTTTGCGAAGAGCGGACTTCCGGGAGAAGAGCGCGAAGTTTTGCTTGAGCTTAAAATGATAGCCGACGTAGGCTTTGTAGGTCTTCCGTCGGCGGGAAAATCTTCACTGCTTGCCGCAGTGTCAGCCGCAAGACCGAAGATCGCCGAATATCATTTCACAACGCTTGAGCCGAATCTCGGCGTTGTAAGCGTTGACGGCGAGCACGGCTTTGTCGCGGCGGATATTCCGGGGCTTATCGAAGGAGCGTCGGACGGGGCAGGACTCGGACATGATTTTCTGCGTCATATCGAAAGATGCCGTATGCTTATACAGGTGGTTGATATAGCAGGCTCGGAGGGAAGAACTCCGCTCGAGGATTTCCGCGTGATATCAGACGAGCTTGAAAGATTTTCGGACAAACTTGCATCTCTGCCCAGAATAATTGCAGCAAACAAAGCTGATCTTCTCATGAATTCCGCAGACGATTTCGCGGAGATTCCCGAGCTGTCCGAGGAAGCCGCAGAGCTTGAAGCAGAAGCTGCAAAACGCGGCTATAAAGTGATATATATATCAGCCGCCGCAAAAATGAATTTGCGTGAGCTGACAAGCGAATGTGCCCGTGTGCTTGAAGAACTTCCGCCGGTCATGACTTACGAGCCTGAGATAATACCGGAAACGGAAGAAATAAGCGACAGTGCAGGAGCTGAATCTGTCACAATACGCCGTGCAGACGACGCGTCGTTTATTGTCGAGGGCGAATGGGCGGAAAAGCTTGTCGGAAGAGTAAACTTTGACGACAGGGAATCTCTTATGTATTTTGAGCGTTCGCTTATACGCGGCGGAATAATAGACAGGCTGAGAGAAGCAGGCTGTGAAGAAGGCGATACCGTATCTGTTTGCGGAATTGAATTTGATTTTGTTGAATAAATACTCTCTTTTCAGAATTGTGTATTCTCTGAAAATGAGGTAATATAATACATTGTGAATAGCAGACAAGTATTTTAAATGAAATGTGTAAATTGAAGTTTGAATATATTTTAAATAATGAAGAGAAGTAAAATGAACACCGAAGAGTTCACAGAGTTTGCAGATTCTCTTTTCGGCTTGCTTGAAAGATTTGAAATCGCGTTTGAGAGGGATTGTACTCTTACCGCACATGAAAATTCAGGCTGCTTTACAGTTTATTCTCTGTGCGGCGACCTCTCGTACATTTCGCGCCTTCCTTATCATGAAGCGCTGCATGCGGCATATGAACCTGACAGATATGTGTTGTCGTATTTCCCGCTGTGTCAGGAATACTCAAAGCTTTCAGTTTCCAAGTTTTCAACGATACCCGATAACAAACGACTTGAGTGTGAAGTCGTGCTCAAAGCTTCGGAAGATTTTTCAAATGCTCTCTCATCAGAATCAGGCATAGCGCCGCATGAAATACATGCGCTGTATTGTGATTCGGGATTTTTAACTGTCAGTTCCGACAGCCCTGAAAAACTTACAGATACAGTATTCAAAATTGAAGAATATATAAGAATGATTTCGGAAAAGCACCGACGCATAGAACGAATTATAAACGCTGTTGAAAATACTGACCCTGATGCTTTATCGGAAATTTGCTCTTTTTATGAAAAAATCGGATCTTACCGTACAAAAACAGGTAAGATCAAGAATACATAATATTACGAAGGAAAAATTCACATGAAAACAGTAAAATGCGCTCTGTCACTGCTGTTATCGGTTTTTATCTTCATATCATGCGCAGCAGAGCCGCCTAAGGAAACATTTGACGCTGTAATCAGCGCCTTGGAGTTTAACATACTGACAGACGTTGAACTATCACTCGACTCGGAAGATCCGACAACGGAAGGATATATCAGAATAACAAAAAACGGCACGGGCAAGTCTGCGGAAAGTGAATTTGTCTTATTGTCCGAAGACGACAGCATCGCATCTATTGAAATTTTAAGTATGTCGTCATACCTTATTAAATATAGGATAACAGCACATTCGGCAGGAGAAACTCACGTATACGCTGCAAGCAGTGATAAGTCGGTGACTTCATCCGAACTGAAGGTCACAGTTAAAGGCAAATCAGATACTGCCGATGTTCAAGAATCAAGTGAGGCAGAAACAGAAACTGAGCCTGAACAGACGGAAGTAATAATACCGATCACTGAATCTACGGACAAAAGCGGCGAAGAACCGATAATATCTCAAAACACAGTTCAAAATACCGAACCGTATTCCGCGCCTAAGGAATCGCCGTCTGCGGACATTGCCGCGGAAGGCTTATATGTGCTCAACACAAAGACGAAAAAGATACATCATCAAGGATGCTCGTCAATCAAACAGATGAAAAGTGAAAATTACGGTACTTCCGATGATCCCGACAAAATGCTGTCACTCGGATATACTTGGTGTCAGAGATGCCATAAATGAAAAGATGGGGGATTTGACCGTTGCATTGGTCAAATCCCCTTTGTCCATTTTTTCTTTTCAATAGTATCTCTGATTTTATTTTTTAATGTCCTATTTGATTTTGAAATTAAAAAAATAAAAATTTCTGCTAACACTTGACAAAATATCCCTTATTGTGCTATAATACACGCAGAAAGCCTTACCATGTAAGCCTTTGCGGCGAAGCCGCTCAGTGCTTCGCACTGCTGCGTTATTGACGGCTTCGCAAAAATGCCCTTGCAAGCAAGCATTTTTGCTTCATGGTATAATGATGGCAACAAAAGAATATCGGTCTGATCGGTGCGGACATAAAAACAGCGCCGACAGCATTGTTGAGGTAGGAACTCAGCAACGCCTGAATGTATATGTGCAACGAACACATAAACACCCAACCGAAAACTCGGCATCGACACTGTTTTTGTATTATATCATACATTTGCAGTTTCCGCAAGAGATATTTCGGTATATTCTGTCGATTTATAGATATGTAAAGTAAGTCGGACGGATGTGTTTTGTCGCACATACGTCCGATTTTTTTATGTATATTCAAATAAAGGATGTGAACCTTTTGACAAGTCCGTGCAGGAGTTATTTCATCACAATTTAATAACTGACAGTACATACTGCGAAGGATTTATTCATTATGAAGTTATCTTTCGGGTATAAAAAAGTATCGCAGCGAACATTAGGACGTAGGAATCCTCATGTCCGAACTCAGGAGTTGCAACGAACAGCACCTAAGCCACTTCTGCGACAATGATATTTTATCATATTTGTTTAAATTTGTCAATTGGCTTTGACAAAGTTTAAGTATTATTGCCGCGAGTGCACTGCAAGCAATAGCTGTCAGTCTATACATAGATATAAAGTGTTGGGGATAAAATGCGTTGTAGGCTGTATGTTTTATACAGGCGCGCACGCCGTAAGATGTGCTATATCCACAGTCCCGAGTTCTTCGCCGCAGATGCGGTTTTACCTGAAAGTAGCTTATTCGGCAAAGCTGTTTTCGTATGATATGCTTTCTTCATACGGAAACAGTATGTCCGATATTATTACCTTTCTTCATTTTAGTTTATAACTCAAACGAAGAATTCCTATTCGGAGTTACCTTTCGGGTAAAAAACAAAGTTTCATCGGCATGAGAAGCTGCCGATTCTCATGTCCTGAACTCAGGGATTGATAGGGCGGTATTTTATAAAAGGCAGAGCTGTCCGATAAAGTGACAAGCTCAGAATATAAAATATTGGGGTTGAATGCGCATTTGGACTTCGGAATACTTATTCCGTCGGCGCGCCGCACATCGAAAAATGTGCGATAGACTCAGATCCCGTGTTGTTTACCGCTGATGCGGTTTTATCCCGAAAGTAGCTTAATTCGGCTGCTGTCTGTTTCCGCAGTTTTTTCTGTGGTTTCAGCCGCAGCCGAGTTTTTGTTGTTTATCTTTAGTTCAGCATAAAGCCGCCTACTTCTGCGTAGCAGAATGTAGTATCCTGCATAGCCGTGTTTCGCACTTTCTTTTATAAAAGAAAGACGCATGTTCACGCCTATGGCGTGAAATGGCGCAAAGAAAACCTTCCGGGGATGCGCCTCTGCTTCCGCGCAGCGGAATGTAGGGGTATCGCGCGGATGTTTTGCGGAGCACAGTTGGGGATAAGCTTCCGGGGATCTCCCTATAGATGGAAACTTAAGAAAAACAGATGTCTCCGACGGGTCGCTTTTTGAAAAAAGCGACGCAAAAACTTCTGAAAAATAATTAAAGTTTTTGGGGATTCTTAAGGGGCTTTTTACAAAAAGACCCTTAAGTGGGGCTCGGGGCAACGCCCCGAACATCCTTAAGTTCCCACCTATGAGGCTCATCGCCTGAAGGCTTTCTTTGGTATCTTTTGCTACTTCCGCAAAGCGGAACGTAGGCACGAAAGAAAGTACGACTAAATGCTTTACAAAGCAAGGCTTTGCTATAGCCGACACGGATAGTCAGGCGAAGAAAAGATAGAACAGCAAAGCTAAGAGGCTGTAACGAAATGCAAAAGGTTCGTCACAGCCCATTTTTCAAAGTATCAAAAGCGCGATTCTGTATGCTGCAAATGAAAGTATGTAGGAAATTATAAACCATGCCGCAGAATATACCATACATCTGACGGCAGAACCGCATTCCTGACGCACAGCTCCGAGCGACGCCGCGCACGGTACTCCTATACACACAAATACAAGAAATGCTACGGCTGCCGCAGGTGAGATGCCGAGAGCCGACAGCTCAAAACCGACTGTTACCGCAAGCGTGCTGACTATTGCTTCTTTTGCAGCTATTCCGCAAATAACGGCAGCCGCAAAAGGAACTGTTCCAAATCCCAAAGGCTTAAAAATAGGTGAAGCAAGCTCTCCCAATTTCCACAGTATGCTCTCTTCCGGATATGCGGCGCACGCAAACGCCGGAGTAAGAGCCGACGCTAAGCTGATGAGCGAGGACGATACAAATATGATACTGAAAGCACGGCTGATAAATTCACGGGAGCGCTTCAGCATCATTGAAAACACCGTGCGGGAGGTCGGCATTCTGTACGGGGGGATTTCAAGTAAAAATGATTCTCCGCCGTGAAGATTGCAAATGTGCGAGATCGCCGAAGACGCTGAAACTCCGACCGTAAGTCCGAAAACATACAGCAAAAGAACAACAAGCGCACTTCTCCCTCCGAATACCGCTCCGCCGACAGCTGTGTACACGGGGATTTTCGCACTGCAGCTGATATAAGGAATCAAAAATATACAAAGCGCCCGTTCTTTGCCCGAAGTCAGCGTTCTTGACGACATAACGGCAGGAACGGTACATCCACCTCCTGTGATAAGCGGGACGATACATTTGCCTGAAAGCCCGAGCCGTCTCATGGGAAAGTCAAATATAAACGCCGCTCTTGCGGCATAGCCCGAATCTTCAATAAGAGACATTATAAAGAAAAATGTAAGAACAACGGGAAGAAAAGATATAACGCTTCCGACACCTTTAATGATACCGTCGCATATGATAACACCCACAAGCGGGGAAATGAATTCGTATTTCGATATGCTCTCCGCCGATTTGCAAAGACAGTCCGACAGTCTGTCAAATACGTATGACACACCGGGAGACACTATACCGAATGTCACTGCAAACATGGTAAGCATGATAAGCGCAAATATTAAATATGAAAGCTTGCCTGCAAGTACTTTGTCCGCACAGTCTGAGCCTTTTTCTGCGTGTTTACGGTCTGTTTCAGAGACTGAGACTGCATAAAGTTTGTCCGCCGCGTAGTATCTCGACTCTATCAGTTTATCATGTTCCGTTTCGGATATTTGCTTGCTTTTTTTAAAGCTTATCTCCTCTGCGACGCGTCTGATACCTGCTCTCTTCCTTCCGAAAGAGGCGTATTCTGCCTTGCCGCATACGGCTGACAAATTAAGCTTTTTATATTCTGCCATTGAGGGAACCGAACCGCCTGACTTTATTGCGCCGAGCAATTCTTTTGACAGTGTTCCGTTATCGGAATATGCACAAACTACGGGAACTCCCATTTCACGGCTGAGAAGTTCCGTATCAATTTTACCGCCTGATTTTTTCAGCTCATCGGTCATGCTTAAAGCTATTATCATCGGTATTCTTCTCTCGGCAAGGCATAGGCTAAGATAAAGTCCCCGTCTGAGAGTTGAAGCGTCCGCTACATTTATAATTAGATCAGGCTTTGTCCGCTCAATAAAGCTGAGCGCGCATCTCTCGTCTTCCGATATATCGGAAAGCGAATATATTCCGGGCAGGTCGGCAAGCTCGTATCCCGAGACCTCTTTTATTACTCCGGTGCTTACCCCGACAGTCACTCCGGGATAGTTTCCGACTCTTACGTTTGAAGCGGTCAGGGAATTGAAAAGTGTTGTCTTTCCGCAGTTAGGATTTCCTACAAGCGCCGCTATCATATGGATTTCACCTCTATCATGGCAGCGTCCGCGCACCGAAGCGCTATATTATATCCGCGGAGCGACAGCTCTATCGGATCGCCGAAGGGAGCTCGTCTGACAACAGATATCTCAGTTCCGCGGACAAACCCAAGCTCAAGAAGTCTCAGACGCTCCTTTTTGTTCGCTGATGTTTCTGATATTTTTTCTATTTTTGCCTTTTGCCCGATTTTAAGTTCAGATGCGCGCATTATTACAGGCCTCCTGTTAAATATTACATTTAATAAAGTCTTCCGATTGAAGGAAAATATAACTGTAACGTCGGCTTAAATATATTAAATTCACTCTGATTTTATGATTTGTTTCGGTCTGCCATGCAATGCAGTTTTGCGCAATATGCGACAAATTTTCAAAATTATGTTGAATTTCATGGCGTAATATGGTATCATAAAAACAATAATGTCATGATGAAACTCGGTCAAATGACATTTCAGCTTATATCTTATTGACAGCTGAAAGCCGATGCTGACGCATCATATACGGCTTTGCCGCTAAAAATGCTTCTCATTTGCTTTTATATATAGATTGATTAAGATATTCTAAGCAGGAGGACTCGAAAAATTTGAAAAATGACTCAACTACACATAGCAGTACACATTCGCACCGTGTAATGTCGGCTTTCAGAAACAGCATTATAATATCGGCTCTTGACCGATTTTGCTGCCTGATATATGAAATGCTGAGCACAGGTATTTTCGCAAAAATATTCAGCGGACAAAAGAAAACATCTCTGAGTACGGATGAATCTCAGAATACGAAATCTTACGGTTCGTTGTCTAAGCTCAGAGAGTGGACCGCGCAAAAAATTGAAAACGCAAAGCTCGTAAATGCTGTAAATTCATGCGCGTCAAATCTGCTCATATGCCGACTTCGTGTTATAGGAACATATCTTCTTTCGTTTGCGCTGTATACGGGATTGTTTGCTTTTATTGCCGTATTTCTGTCGAATAAAGCACTTGTCAGGCATACCGCTTATGTAAGGCTCGTTGAAGCACTGACGCTTGGAGCGGTATCCGTTCCGTTTATAGTTTCAAGGCAAACCCTGTCAAGCGCTTTGAAAAGGTCAAAAATATGTACAAAGCTGCTTGAAGCGCTGGGATTTTCCGTAAATAAATTTGATATGCAGGGAAAAGGCGGCAGGTATGTAACGGCGTTTATTTTCGGAATGCTCTCGGGTATTGCATCTGTAAAAGTTTCGCCGCTTTTTATCATTGTCGGTTTATTTGCATTGCTCTATGTATATGCAGTATTGGCGGTTCCGGAATTCGGCGTTATGTCTCTGTTCTTTTTGATGCCGTTTGCGCCTACCATGGCGCTTGCCGGACTTACGATTTTCGTCACAGGAGCTTTCGCACTGAAGATCATACGCAAAAAAAGAGTTCTTTCCTTGGCGCGTATTGATTTTATTGCGCTGATTTTTGCTTTTCTTCTGCTCTGTGCGGGATTTGTTTCGCTGTCAACGAAATCTATAGCGCCCTCTCTCGTATTTGTATGCTTTATGGCAGGATATTTCCTTGTATCATGCTGTATGCGTTCGGAGGAGTGGCTTACAAAATGTATAAACGCCTTGATATTCTCGGCTCTTCTCGTTGCATTCTACGGAATAATCCAGTACGTGTTGGGCGGAAGCGGAAGTACAAAATGGCTCGATTCGGATTTGTTTGAAAATATTGCAGGCAGAGCCGTTTCAACTCTTGAAAATCCGAACATGCTCGGTGAATATCTCATACTGATAATTCCGATAGCGGCGGCAGTATGGATGACGGGACACGGCATGCCGCGTAAAAATTCTTTCTGCTGTGCTGCATGTCTTTCCATGTGTCTCATTCTTACATGGAGCCGCGGAGCTTGGCTCGGCTTTATTCTGTCGGTTCTCATTCTCCTTCTTATCTGGAACCGCAGATCGGTATGGATAATAGTCGGAGGATTGCTTGCGCTTCCGTTTGCAACGCTCGTTCTGCCCGATTCGATAATAAGCAGATTTACAAGTATCGGAAACATGGCTGATACTTCTACCTCATACCGTGTCGGTATTTGGCGCGGAGCCATGCACATGCTTAACGATCATCTTTTCTCGGGCATCGGCATAGGCGAAGGAGCTTGGAAGGTTCTTTATCCGGATTATACGCTTCCGGGTATTGAGGCGGCGCCGCATTCTCATAACCTGTTTATTCAAATAGGACTTGAATCCGGAATTTTCGGACTTGCCGTATTTCTTATATTTATTTTCCTGCTTGCACGTATGTGCTTTACACTGTTCTCTCGCATGTCGGACTCAAAGCTTGCAGAGGGGGCGAAGTATAAAATGCTTGCAGCCGGACCGCTCTGCGGAATAATCGCCGTTCTCTGTCAGGGACTTACCGACTATTCATGGTACAATTACAGAGTGTATCTTATGTTCTGGCTCGTTGCGGGACTTATTCCGGCTATAGTTAAAAGCGCTGACAGATCTGTTGCGGCTTCAAGCTGTGCAGGTATCTCAAGTGAAATAAATGACGATACGGAAGCTTCAATAAATATAAAGATATCATCAGATGATACGGGAGATAAAAGGAGTTAACTTATGACAGGCAAAAAATTCAGATTTAATATTATAGATGCTTTGATCTTGCTCATACTGCTTGCAGCGGGAGCAGTTTTGGCTTATGTATTCGTATTAAGCGATACTACGCTTGTAAAAGGCGAAAACCATACAGTCGAATACGTTGTTGAAGTTGCATCGGTGAATGAGATATTTAAAGATTCGGTAAAAGAAGGCGATAAAGTAACCCTTGCTTCCGACCGTAAGAAGGAGCTTGGCGAAGTTTCCAAAAAAACTGAATCGTATGCTTCTGTAAAGACAGGCTTTAATAACGAAACAGGTGAAGAAGAATACTCGTTTGGTGACGGTCTCATAGATATGGTTATTACTTTTCGAGGAGAGGTTGAAAAAACAGAATGGGGCTACTCTAACGATGATGTCTACATCCTTGTTAATGATGCTATAGAGCTTATTTTCGGAGATTTTAAAGGTACTGCCACCTGTATTGAAGTAAATGTACTCGACTGACGCTTTAATCTCCAAATATAATTTTAGGAGGGCTTATCACAATGATGTATGAAACCCATGGGATTTTATTCGGAGTAATAGCTTTGGTTTGCTCTGTTCTTTTAGCATATGCGATAACTCCCATTGTAAGGGTACTTGCATTTAAAATCAAAGCGGTTGATATTCCGAAAGATAACAGACGCATGCATAAGCGTCCGATACCTCTTATCGGAGGACTTGCTATATTTCTCAGCTTTTTTATCACATGCCTTTTCTTCTGCGACTATTCAAAAAGTCTCTTTTTGCTTTTGGGCGGAGGACTGCTCATTGTAATCGTAGGAATATTTGATGATATTTATTCGATAAATCCATGGCTGAAATTTGCATGTCAAATAGCCATAGCTGCAATAACTGTATGCGGCGGAATACGGATAGATCAAATAAATCTCGGCGGCACGTATATTTCCCTCGGAATATGGAGTATTCCGTTGACCGTTCTGTGGATCACAGGTCTTACGAACGCCATCAATATTATTGACGGACTTGACGGTCTTTCCTGCGGAGTCTCGACAATATCGCTGATATCAATACTTCTCGTTATTATAACACAGGGCGGGGACTTTAATTCGGCACTCATAACGCTGATTCTTATAGGATCGTGCTGCGGATTTTTGCCTTCAAACAAAAATCCTGCAAAAATCTTTATGGGCGATACGGGCGCGCTTTTTCTCGGATATACGCTGTCTGTAATTTCTATTGAGGGTATGTTTAAGCTTCACACGGTTATATCGCTCATCGTTCCGCTTATTATATTCGCACTGCCCTTGGCAGATACTCTTTTTGCGATTATAAGGCGTCTGCTTGCGGGGAAAAGTCCGTTTGCGGCTGACCGCGGACATTTTCATCACAAGCTTATTGACATGGGATTCACACAAAAGGGCGCTGTAAAGATACTTTATTCAATATGTGCTCTTCTCGGACTTGTCGCTGTATTTATGTGTGAAAGTATGTTTGCATATAACAGCATATTTAAATCGCTTTCGATCGCAGTTATTGCAATAATAATCTTTATTATGTATGTATTCATATTGAAGAACCCGGAAAGCCGCGTTCATACAGGATTGCTTGACAACGCGAACGAACCTTTGCCGGGGGCAGCTACGAGTGAAAAAGATATATCGGAAGATACCGATAAACAATAATTCTAACCGAAGGAAACAACACAAATGGAAAATAATAAGACGAAAAAAAAGCTTAATATCGTTGATGTCCTGATAATTGTTCTTTTGATTTTATGCGCCGTCGGAATCGGTTTGCGATTTTTACTCGTAAAGAATACTCCCGATCCGAATACGCTTCCCGATATTAAAACTGAAAAGTATAAGGTTTCGTTTATGATTCGCGATTTCAGGGAATCTACTGCAAAATATATGACTGACGGGACTGAATTCCGCTTTTTCGAGACTAATAAAAAATTCGGAGCAATCAGCGGAACTCCGAAAAAAGAAAATGCAGTCAAATACTATTTCGATGAGAACGGAAAATATATTCAAGTGAACAATTTTGCATCAGGTGAATATGAAAGAGCTGCAAGATTTGACTTTCAAGGCGAATTCCTTGTTGAAGGCAAGCTGAATGAGGAAGGAATTCTTGTTATCGATGATTCACCGAACTTCAATGTTGCTCAGAATAAAGACGTTATGCTCAGAAATGATGAAATGATCATGCGTATATACGTGACGGGCATTACACCTGCTTCATAAGCTTATAATTAGACATATAAAAGCGTAATGGGCATTCGATTGCCTCATAAGCTAAATGTCATATTAAATATGCGTAATTCTCGGTTATAAAAATGCAAAATAATCGGACTGTAAAAATTCCTTAAAATGATTGCAGTTCGATTATTTTCATAAATTATCGGAAAATGTGAAAAAGCTCTTGCAAATCGTAAAATTATGTGATATAATAAATAAGTATGAGAATACGGAGACGCATACCCTCTCAGATGCGCTTCCAGAACATAATCTTGATTGACTGCGGTCGTGCCGCAGGGTCATAAAAAATTCAGAAGGGATTTTTAATATGCCGAATATTAAATCTGCAAAAAAGCGCGTAAAGGTAATTGAAAGCAAAACTCTTTACAACAAAATGTTTAAGTCTCAGCTTCGTACTATTATTAAAAAGTACAATGCTGCTGTTGAATCGGGCGACAAGGCTGCCGCAACGGAAGCATACAAGCTTGCTGTAAAGAAAATCGATCAGGCTGCTGCACGCGGAATTCTCCATAAGAACAATGCTGCACGCCGTAAGAGCCAGTTCACAGTAAAGCTGAACGGCATGGCGTAAGTCTGTAACAAATTATTATCAAAAAACAAAAATGCTTGAAGTCGAGTTACTCGATCCTCAAGCATTTTTTTGTTTATTTTTAAATTTTCAATATATCTGACAGAAGAGCGCTGACTTTATCCTTTGGGATAAATCCGATTGAAGTATTTTTTACTTCTCCGCCGTCAAACAGTACAAGCGTAGGTATGCTTGCAATATTGAAATCTGCTGCAAGCTCGCTTTCCTCATCAACATTGACTTTTCCGACTTTAACTTTGCCCTCATATTCCGATGCTATCTCCTCAATTACAGGCGACATCATGCGGCACGGACCGCACCACGGCGCCCAGAAATCGAGCAATACGGGAATGTTTGATTTTTTTATCTCTGAATCAAAATTGTTTTTAGTTACGTTAATTTCAGCCATATAATTGTCCTTTCTCATTCTTACAGCAATGCCAGTGTATCTGACGGATTATTTTTTGCTTTTACCTTCTCGGCTGCAGATATAATCGTACCGTTTTCGTCTATCAAATATGTCGTTCTGACAACTCCCATTGATGTTTTTCCGCACATTGTCTTTTCATGCCATACATCGTATGCTTTAATTGCTTCAAGCTCAGGATCTGACAGAATTATAAACGGCAAATTATATTTTGTTTCAAATTTTTTGTGAGACGCTGTGCTGTCGCGGCTGATGCCGAGTATCACAGCACCTTTCTCTGTAAAGTCTCCGTAAAGCTCTGCGAAGGCGCATGCCTGAGCCGAGCACCCGGGAGTGTTGTCCTTAGGATAGAAGTACAGAACTACCTTTTTCCCGCGGTAGTCTGACAAGCGATGTGTTTCACCGTTTTGATCCTGAAGAGCAAAATCAGGCGCTTTTGAGTTTATTTCCAACATAATAATCTCCATCCCGCCGCAGGAGCGGCGATAAAAATATTAATTAATAAGTTCACTATGTTTGTACGGGCGAGCCTGCACAAGCGTTTTTTACAAGAGCGTGGTTTCTGCACAAGCTGGTCTGTCGAGCAGATGAAATTTTTTGCTTGAAACTACAGTATCGTATTTTTACGCTGTTCTCCTGAAATCAGTCTATTACTTTATAGCCTTCGCTTTCTACGGCAGTTTTGACGGCAGAATCCTCGATTTCTTTATCGGATACAATTACAGCCGTGCCGTCTGTGTGATTTACCTTAGCTTCCGTAACTCCGTCAAGCTTTTCGAGCGCGCTCTTTACATGAGCTTCGCAGTGAGCGCACATCATACCTTCGATTTTAACTGTTCTTTCCATAGCGATTTTCTCCTTTTGTATAATTGTTTTTGATTTATCTTTATTATTTTGTGTTGCATCGTTTTTTGGATGTATGCGGCAAAGGTTCAGCCTCAGAGCATTCATTACGACACAGAAGCTTGAAAGGCTCATCGCCGCCGCTCCGAACATCGGATTCAGCTCCCAGCCGAAAATATTTATAAATACCCCCGCTGCAAGCGGAATTCCGCATACATTGTATATGAATGCCCAAAATAAATTTTCCTTGATATTTTTGAGCGCCTTACGGCTGAGCTTGATGGCGGCAGGAACGTCGGACAGCCTGCTCTTCATCAGCACTACGTCAGCAGAATCGATTGCAACATCAACCCCTGCTCCGATTGCGATTCCCGTATCGGCTGTTGTAAGCGCCGGTGCGTCATTAATGCCGTCTCCTACCATTGCGACGTGTCCGTAAGATTTAAGCTTCTCTATTTCGCGTGCTTTTCCGTCGGGAAGAACGCCTGCAACAACTTCATCAACACCTGCAAGCCGTCCAATAGCATTTGCGGTTTTTTGGTTGTCTCCGGTCAGCATTATAACGCGCAGACTCATATTTTTCATTTCCCGCACAGCGGACAGGCTGTCCTCTTTAATTGTATCCGCAACGGCAATAATTCCGAGCAATTTTCCTCCGTATGAAAAGTAAAGCGGAGTTTTTCCTTCATCGGACAGCGAGTCGGCGAGAGCTTTAAGCTTTGATAGGTCATGTTCTGATTCCTTACCGAGATTTTCTTTTATAAAGTCGATCTTTCCTCCGATGAGCGGCATATCTTTATATATTGCCGACAGACCGTTGCCGGGAGAAATTTTGAATTCTCTGACGTCCTCTGCATGAATTCCACGCTCTGCTGCGGCAGCCGCTACAGCTGAGGCAAGCGGATGCTCGCTTTTGCTCTCAAGGAAGCAAGCGAGCTGCAAAAGCTCATATTCCGTATGATTTTCTGTCGGTATAATATCGGTTACAGACGGCTTTCCTTCGGTGATCGTTCCTGTTTTATCAAGAGCGACAACAGATACTCGTCCTGCTCCTTCAAGAGAAGCTGCTGTCTTGAACAGAATTCCGTTTTTTGCGCCTACTCCGCTGCCTACCATAACGGCGACGGGAGTCGCAAGTCCCAATGCGCACGGACAGCTTATGACAAGAACGGATATTGCGCGCTCCATTGCAAAACCGAAGCTTTGACCTACAGCAAGCCATACGATAAGCGTTACGGCTGCCACAGCAAGTACGGCTGGTACGAAAATTCCCGATACCTTATCGGCAATTTTTGCGATAGGAGCTTTGGTCGCATTAGCGTCGCTTACCATACGGATTATTTGGGAAAGCGTGGTATCCTCTCCTACTCTTGTTGCTCTGCACTTTATATAACCCGAAGTATTTATACATGACGCTGATACACTGTCTCCGACAGATTTGTCTACGGGAATACTCTCTCCCGTAAGCGCGCTTTCGTCTGTTGAACATTCGCCGTCGATTATTATGCCGTCTACGGGAATTCTTCCGCCCGGACGTACGACAAATACATCTCCTATAGATACGTTTTCAACGGGAACCTCAGTTTCTCTTCCGTCTTTTAAAATTACAGCGGTTTTCGGCGCGAGATTCATCAGCGAGCGAAGCGCGTCTGTTGTTTTTCCCTTTGCACGAGCTTCAAGCAGCTTTCCGACCGTTATCAGAGCAAGTATCATAGCGGCTGATTCAAAATATAAGCCGTGCATATATTCCATGGCAAGCATGCTGTTTCCTTCAGCTTCGGCAATCGCTATTCGGAGCAGAATATATATGCTGTATGCCGCCGAAGCACCTGCTCCCAAGGCTACAAGCGTATCCATGTTCGGCGAGCGTCTGAGCAGACTTTTTGTTCCGCTGATGAAGAATTTTTGTCCGATCGCCATAACTGCGGCAGTCAGCAAAAGCTGCATAATTCCGAGCGCGGTATAGCTTCTTGTAAGAAAGTCCGGCAGAGGCAAGCTCCACATTGTATGCCCCATGGAAATATACATGAGAATAATTAAAAAAACGAGCGACCATATCAGCCTGTGTACAAGAGAGCGATATTCACTTTTTTCTTCACTTTTACCGACATTGGATTTTTTATCTGAGTCTTTAGCTACGGCACCGTAGCCTGCGGAACTTACAGCAGCGATTATGGCACTGTCCGATATATTTCCTTCAACCGCCATGTCTCCCGTCAGGAGATTTACTGAACAGTCGGTGACTCCTTCGAGCGCTCTTACAGACTTATCTACCCTGGCACTGCAAGCGGCGCATGTCATTCCGGTTACGGTATACCGTTTCATTTGATTCCTCCTTTAATTTTATGTATAGCCTTATTCTATTCTAATGTATGTTGTTCTTTGATCACTTAACCGTATATTTTTGAGTTTTGATCCTTTTAAATGAAGTTTGCCCCCGAACAGTATAAATTATGCTTATCGGCGGACCTGACCGAGATAAGCTGTGAAACAAAATTACCGTAGTAAAATATTTTCAAAACTTATCTTTCAGAGGAGCGGAATATATTCCCATCAGTTCTGTAGGTATTATAACATGTCCCTTTGTATTTTGTCAATAGGACTTTGAAATCAGATGAAAAATCTGTGATTTGAGAAAAATAACAAAACGAAGAGTGATGAAAAATGTTACAGATAAAATATTATGCGCAATGAGTTCCGAATAAATAACAAAATTGACCGTAGGGAGAATAAAAATATATATTTTTTGCTCAAAAAAAGCCTTAATGTGCGTACAAAATAGTATGCCGTATAATTGTATCGGATAATAAACAGAATGGGTGAAATTGGATATAAAAGGGAAATAAGAAGATAATTGCCGCCGATTTTAGCGGGAAAGAGCTGAAAATAGTCAAATTTGCGAAAAAAAGATAAAATTATTTGCACAAAACCCTTGCTATTTAATATGAGGTGTATTATAATAAAAACATGAAGTGGTGAAAAGTGACACTAAGTGAAACGAAATGGAGGAAATGATCTGTGCTTACAGGAAAGTATTATCACTCAATCGACGCAAAAAACAGAATAATCGTTCCCTCCAAAATCAAGGAGCAGATAGGTTCGACCATTACTATTATTAAGGATTCCGACCGTTGCCTCTGCGCATATTCGGATGAGGAATGGGAAAAGTATACTGCAAAGATAAACGAGCTTCCGAAGGCTAAGGCAAAAGATATAGCAAGATTTCTGTACGCCAACGCCGTAACGGTGCAGCCTGATTCACAGGGGCGGATTCTTCTGCCGCAGGATATGATAGATTACGCAGGAATAACAAAGAATGTTGTAACGGTCGGCTGCGGAAAGTATGCCGAGATTTGGTCCGAGGAAAGATGGAACGAAAACAACATGGAAGCGGAGCCGGAAAACTTTGCCGAAATGCTTGAAATGCTTGGTCTTTAATTTTATATAGTAAGGATAGCTCGGCATGGAGTTTGTACATAAATCTATTTTGTTTAACGAGTGTATGGAGGCGCTTTCCCCGGAACGCGGCGGAGTTTATGTTGACTGCACAGCAGGAGGAGGGGGACATTCGCTCGGAATTGCCGAACGGCTTCCCGAAGGCGGACGGCTTATCTGCCTTGACAGAGACGATGATGCGCTTGAAGCCTGCAGAAAACGTCTGAAGCAATATGAGGATAAAGTAACTCTTGTAAAAATCGAATTTTCAAGAATAGGCGACGCGCTTGACGCTCTCGGCATAGACGAGATAGACGGAGTTATGTGGGATCTCGGCGTTTCATCATATCAGCTTGACGAGGCTGAAAGAGGATTTTCTTATATGGCGGATGCACCGCTTGATATGAGAATGGACAGAAGTTCGGATTTCAGCGCCTATACGGTTGTAAACACGTATACGGAGGATGAGCTGAGACGAATCATATCGTCATACGGAGAAGAAAGATTTGCCGGAAGAATAGCACGCAGTATAGCGGAAAAAAGAGCGGATAAAGATATTCTGACCACCCTTGAACTTTCGGAGATAATAAAAAATGCAATTCCGACCGCCGCAAGGCGAGGGGAAGCACAGCATCCCGCAAAGAGAACTTTTCAGGCAATTCGCATTGAAGTAAACCGTGAGCTTGACGTTATAAAACCGTCTCTTGAAGAAGCAGCGGCAAGACTGAGAAGCTGCGGGCGAGCTGCGGTTATTACATTTCACTCGCTTGAGGACAGAATAGTAAAACAGACGATGAAACAATTGTCCGAGGGATGTACATGCCCTCCCGAATTTCCCGTATGCGTGTGCGGAAACAAGCCGAAGGTAAAAATTCTAACAAAAAAGCCGATTGTTCCGACAGCGGCTGAAACAGAAGATAACCCGAGAGCAAGGAGCGCAAAGCTCAGAGTAATCAGTAAAATATAAAGAAGTTCGGGTTTTTGAGAGCGCGGACAAGCAGGTACAGCCTGCATAGCTGTCAAAACTCATAAAACCAAATTAAAAAGCTTATCGGATAGGAGAAAAAACGTGACATATCAAAGTGCAAGACCGATAAATATAAATTACGGAAGAATCGGCAAAGCTCCCGCTGAAAAACACGGCGGTAATACTGTCAGTGCGTCAAGCTGTTCACAGCTTCACGTAAACTCCCCGAGAAGCACTTCGCGGCCGAACAGAGCGCCGTCGGCAAGACCGGCAGGGGCGGTAGGATATTCTCAGAACAGCCGCAACAGATACAATAGTACTGAGATGCGTCGAAACGCTCAGAACAGCGCACGCCGCCGTGCGGAGGCTGAAAGAAGACTTGCTGAGCGTGAGAGAGAACTTGCCGCAATCAAAGCATATGAAAAGAAAGTAAAGCGGGAAAACGCCGAAGCTCACCGTGCCGCGCGTCTTGCAGAAAAGAAAAAGCTCAAGAGAGACGAGGCTGAAATGCTGAAAAGTGAGATAAAGGTTGAGCGGGTAAAGCTTCCTATATCGTTTATAGTAAGCGTTGCGGTTGCGTTTATTATGCTCATGGGCGTTGTATTCAGCTTTTCCGAGGTTTCAAAGTCGAGCACGGAGCTTTCGGATATGAAATATGAACTTTCCGGTATTGAAGCTGAGGCTGAAAAGCTCGGAGTTGTGCTTGAGAGAAAGAACGATCTCAGAGTGATTGAAGATACTGCAGAAAACGATTACATGATGGTTCGTGAGGATGCGGTGCAGAAGAAGTACATATCACTGTCGTCGGGCGACAGGATCGTGCTTGAAAATAAAAATGAGAATACTGAAGATAAGGGCTTTTTCGGCGAGATGCTCTCATCGTTTGCATCGGCGTTTGACGGTATTCTCGACTATTTCCACTGACTTTTTTGTCTGCCTGAACAGCGCGTCTGATAGATATAAAGCTTTTTAAAATTCTGATAATCTATGCAGGTGGGCGGCGGATATTCGGTTATTTTTATCGGTTTTCAGAGCGCACTTCAAGGTGCGCTTTGATTTTGCCGCATACTGAGGAGAAAACGGCAATATATTTATTATAGACGAAAGGCTAATAAGTGAGACTTGCCGCCTGCTTTTGTCAGGAAGGTTTGAAGAATAGAGGGTGCTTGTGAAAAAAACGGTCAAAAACAGAACAGACAGAAAGACATACCGCAGACTTGCGATAGGCTTTTGCCTGTTCGGCGTAATGGCAGCCGTTATTATCGGCCGTCTTGCCCGATATCAATTAAAGGAATATGAGACGTATCAGTCGCTTGTGCTTGATCAGCTTACGACCGAGACTACAGTCAATCCAAAGCGCGGGAAAATATTTGATACCAACGGAATAGTACTTGCAACAAATAAAACAGTATATAATGTAATAATATCTCCCCACGATATAATTAAGCTTAACAAGGAAATACAGGAAAAAAACAGCGATGACAATAAAGAGAACGACATTCACTTTGACTGGACATCGGAAGACGGAAGCGTTTCGTACAAAGGAGATCTTGCAAATGAATTTATTGCGACATTTCTCTCTGAAATTCTCGACGTCGATTATGATATGATAATAAAGAAAGCGTCTCTTGAAAACAGAAGGTATGAAGTAATAAAGCAGAATGTTGAGGACGATGTAAATTCTCTGATAAGGGATATTGTTGCGGAGAATAAGCTCGGCGACCAGATCTACGATATTGCATCATCCAAGAGATATTATCCGTATGATACGCTGGCGTCCCATACGATCGGCTTTACAAACAGCGACGGAGCAGGTATATACGGGCTTGAGGCGTATTACAATAATGTACTTGAAGGAAAGAGCGGAAAATATATTAAGGCGCAGGATGCAAAAAATAACGACATGCCTTTTTCCTTTGAATCATATATCGGAGAGGAAAACGGCTATAATATAGTTACAACAATAGATAAAACGATACAAAGTGCGCTTGAAAATCAGCTTGAAATGACATATAATGATTCTATGGCGGGCAACAGAGTAACGGGTATAGTAATGGATGTGGAAACGGGAGGAATTCTCGCTATGGCAACATATCCGTCGTTTGACCTCAACTCGCCGTATACCTTGGACGCCGATTCACAGGCAGAGCTTGACGAATATACTAAGGGAAGCGATGAATATAAAAGCAAACACAGCGAGCTTCTCTTTACAATGTGGAAAAACAAAGCGATAACGGAGCTTTATGAGCCGGGTTCAACCTTTAAAATTATAACTACGTCTATGGCTCTTGAAGAGAGGGTTATTACATTTGACACTCCGTTTACATGCACAGGTTCGCTTAAAGTAGAAGGCTTTGCTAAGCCGATATCATGCCACCTCCATTCGGGACACGGTACGCTTCCGTACAGGAGAGGTCTTCAGCAGTCCTGCAACCCTGCGCTGATGCAGGTTGCGGCGTTGGTAGGTAAAAGTAAATTCTACAATTATTTTGAATCTTACGGGTACACGTCTACGACGGGAATCGATCTTCCGGGAGAAACTCGGGGACTGTACTCTTCCATTGCGGATTTTTCAAATGTAAGCCTTGCGGTTTATTCTTTCGGTCAAACCTTTAAAACTACTCCGATTCAGCAACTTACCGCTATATCATCGGTTGCGGGAGGCGGATACTATAAAACGCCTCATCTGATTAAAGAGATCGTTGACGACGACGGAAATGTTATTAAATCCTTTGAAACAGATGTAAAGCGGCAGATCGTAAGCAGCGATGTGTGCTCGGAAATATCCGAGGTTCTCGAAGAAGGTGTTGCAGGCGACGGAGGAGCTAAAAACGCATATGTAAAAGGCTACAGGGTAGCTGCTAAAACGGGTACGTCGGAGAAGCGCGACAAAGTTGATGAAAACGGTGAAAAGTCGTTCCGCGTCGGATCTACCGTAGCATATGCGCCTTATGACAGCGCAAAGGTTTCGGGTATTATCGTAGTAGACGAACCGATGAACGGGGCGGTTTACGGAAGCGTTGTCGCGGCACCGTATATTTCAAATCTCTTTTCTGAGATATTGCCGTATATAGGACTTGAACGCCAATATACGGAAGCTGACATGGAAACGCTTGATATTTCAGTCGGAAATTACGTAGGCGAATCGCCTTCAAGCGCTAAAGCCGCACTTGCGGAGGAGGGACTCGGATGTGAGATCATCGGAGACGGAGATACGGTAACGTCTCAGTTCCCCGAAGCCGGAAGTACAATGATAAAAGAAAACGGAAGAGTTCTTCTTTACTGCGGAGAAGGCGCTGATCATATGAGCGTTACGGTTCCCGATCTTATGAACAAGACCGCGGACGCTGCAAATAAAATTCTTTTGAATTCGGGACTTAATGTAAGGATATCCGGAGCTACAAACGGTTCAAGCGCGACTGTTATCAGTCAGTCTGTCGAACCGGGAGCAACGGTGGAAAAAGGCACAGTTGTTGAAATCGAGCTGAGACACCTCGATATGACTGATTAAATGCTGCATAATGCGGCGGAAGTTGAAAAAATAACTTATATTTATTTAACTTTCGGAGGGCATTATGGAACTGTCTGTGCTTTTGCAGGATATTACTCTTACGGAGTGTAAGGCTGACCTTGATTTTCATGTAACCGGTATTGCATCTGACTCAAGAAAAGTAAAAAAAGGATATTTATTCATTTGCATCAAAGGGGAGCATCACGACGGACATTTATATATATCTGATGCCGTAGAGCGCGGAGCTGCCGTGATAGTTGCGTCCTGCTCCGATATGATACCTGTCGGCGTACCGTACGTTCTTGTAGAAAATACACGTTCTGCCGAAGCATATATCTGGAACCGTCGGTACGGCTGTCCCCATGAAAAAATGAAGTATACGGTCGCTGTAACGGGAACATGCGGAAAAACTTCAACTGCTTTTATGCTCCGTGAAATTTTCCGAAGCGCAGGCTGTAAGGTCGGCGTTATAACTACCGTTCGTGCTATGGCGGAGGATCGGGTGATCGATCTTCACGGCGGATCGTCCGTGTCAGACGCAGCAGGAGCTATGACAACTCCCGATCCCGAATATCTGTACGGCGCAATATATGAAATGCAAAAATCGGGTGTTGACGCTTTGATATTCGAGGCTTCATCTCATGCTCTGTCGCAGTATAAAATCGATCCCATAGCACCGAGTGCTGCGGTTTTCACAAATCTGTCGGAAGAGCACCTTGATTATCACCTGACAATGGAGAATTATTATAAAGCAAAAGCACGTCTTGCGGATCTCGCTGATATATGTGTCCTAAATATTGACGACTGTTATTTTGAACGTCTTGCCGAAGGCTTGAAAGACAGAAAAAAAGTGGTTTCGTGCTCGGCTTTTAAGGCGGAAAAGCATGACCTTTCGGAGGTATCGGCTCTGAGAATCAATGTGGCCGGACTTTCCGGTGTGGATTATATCTACTTTTCCGAAAAGGCTGTGTTTAAGGTTACTTCTCCCATCCCGGGAGAGTTTACGGTATATAACAGCATGCTTGCCGCTGCAGCTGCGCTATCGCTCGGTATTCCTCCCGAGGCTGTCAGAGACGGTATAGCTTCGCTAAGAGGAGTTGACGGAAGACTTGAAGCGGTAGATACAGGATGTGATGATCTTCCGTTCTCAGTATTTATAGATTATGCTCATACACCTGCCGCAATAGAGAGCTTACTGAGAACAGTCAGAAAAATGCGACGTGATGGCGAGAGAATAACGCTTTTATTCGGATGCGGAGGCGACCGCGACAGATCAAAGCGAAGGAAAATGGGAGCTGCGGCTTCCAGACTTGCGGATTTCGTTATAGTTACAAGCGATAATTGCAGGAATGAAGATCCGGCTGAAATAATAAAAGAAATTCTGCTCGGAATTGATACAGAACGTCCTCATGCGGTCATATGCGACAGGAGAGAAGCGATAGAATATGCGGTAAGAGAAGCGCGTGCGGGAGATATTTTAATATTAGCAGGCAAGGGACACGAGAAATATGAGATAGATTCAGGCGGAAAAAAGCCGTTTGATGAATGTGAGCTGGTTCGTGAGGCAGTAAGAAAATTTTATCTTTAACTCACGTTTCGGAATAAACAGATAAAGGAATTTGCGAAAGGAAGGACGAAGGTTATGAGCGTACAGCTTAAGCTAAAAACGCTTGACGCCGAGACGATTTGCAGTGTTGTCGGCGGAAAAATGAAGAAGTTTGGAGGCGCTCTCGGCTCGGAGAAGATAGTAAGTCTTACCACCTCCTCTTCAGAAGCTGAAGAAGGCAGCATATTCTGTGCTATAAAAGGTGCGAGAGTGAACGGCGCGGATTTTATTCCCGACGCTGTTGAACGCGGCGCTGTCTGCGTCCTGACAAGTGAAATTCCGAATTCGGTCTCTGAGAGCGGCGCTGCATTTTGCGCAGTTATTGTTGACGACGTAATCAAGGCAATCGGCACTTTGGCAGGCTGGTATAAAGGTTTTTCGGACGCAATATTTGTCGCCATAACGGGAAGCGTCGGGAAAACAACGACTAAGGAGCTTATAGCTTCGGTTGCATCAATTAAATATAAAACTCACAAGACGCGCGGAAACTATAATAATGAGCTTGGACTTCCGCTGACATTGCTTGAACTTGAACCTGACGATAAAGTTGCCGTGGTGGAACTCGGAATGAGCGCAAGAGGCGAGATAAGCTACATGTCAAACCTTGTAAAGCCTGACATTGCCATAGTTACGAATATCGGAACAGCTCACCTTGCGACCCTCGGAACAAGAGAAAATATATGCAAAGCAAAGCTTGAAATACGTGACGGACTTAAAGAAAACGGTGTTCTGCTGATAAATGCAGACGAACCGCTTTTAATAGAAAATGCCTCCGAGCTTGACTGCAATATCAGCCTGATGAGCATATATAACAGAAAAGGCGACTACAGAGCCCTCAATATCAGGACGGGAAGCGAAGGCTTGACTTTTGATATGATATATGACAACAAGGCTGTTACCAATATAGAAATTCCTCTGCTCGGCAAGCATAACGTATATAATGCTCTTGCCGCATATGCGGTCGGTGCAATGCTCGGAATAAGCGATGAGCTTATCAGGCGCGGACTGTCCTCATTTGTAGGCGCGGAAATGCGACAGAGCATATATGACATCGGAGGCGGAATTACGGTGATCGACGATTGCTATAATGCAAGTCCCGAGTCAATGAGGGCGGCTCTGGATGTATTGTCATCTATCGCTCAAAGAAAAAATCTCCGTCCGATTGCCCTTATCGGCGATATGCTGGAGCTTGGTGAGTATTCCCGTCTTATGCACGATCAGCTCGGTCAGTATGCGGCGCAGTGCAGGATAGCAAAGTTATTCTGCTATGGGATGATGAGTGATGTTGTGGCTGAAGCTGCGATAAAGAAGGGAATACGCGCGGAAAATGTATTCGTATGTCTCGATACGAGAGATCCTCAGACTATGGCGAATATGATACTTGATACGGCAAAACCGGGAGATATTCTCCTCGTTAAAGCAAGCCGCGCAATACATGCGGAGCTTGTTATTGACTGCTTGAAAAGAAAACTTGCTAAAATGAAAACTCCGAAAAAATAATAAACGGAAGAATTATAAGACGGTAATTATAATTACTTTTGAACGCTCCTGCCGACGTTTAAACGTCGG
>JAAWQR010000044.1 GCA_022800625.1 Clostridiales bacterium
TAGTATACCACTTTCTCCTCCACTTGTCAATACCTTTTTTTAATCTTTTTCAATATTTTTTTATCCCACTTCCCCTCTATACCTGATCCTCCACTTCTCTCCCAATACTTTTATCTCCGTTTTTGCTTTAAATATTTTTTAGATTTTATAAGAAATTTGTCTGTAAAGAGTGTATTTTCGAGATCCGGATTAAATAAATCCTTTAAAATATTCTTATTCCTGATAGAGCGATTATTTTATCAATTGCTCCGCATTTATCTGCACAAGGTACAGTTTCGTCGGCTATACGCAGGAGATCATCGGGCGCACCCTCTACTGCATATCCTTCGTCAGACGCTTCAAACATCGGAATGTCGTTTCTGTTGTCCCCGAAGCAGACTATTCTGTCCGCTCTCGACAAGCATCGCAATTCTTCTGCCGCGCTCTTTTTTGAAGCGTCGGCGGAGAACACCTCAAGATACCACATATCTTCATCATATGTACTTCTATAACATGTGTGTCCGATTCCTTCGATTTTTGCTATCGCCTTTTCAGCTTTCAATATTTTATCTTTATAATCTATAGCCGAAAAATATATGGGTGTGCCGTTCGGATACTTTCCCTTTTCACAACATGTGAACGGTTTGCTGTACTTCTGCATTCTCTCGCGCATAAATCGCTCTGATCCGTCGCATGTTATTTCCTCATAACATGCAAGCAGTTCGTCCGACTCATCGAGAAAATAAACAAACGGACTTACCTCTCCGACGTCATATGCCGCACGAATTAACGCTACTTTCTCTCTTTCCAGTGACTTCACGGAAACATATCTCCCCTCATTCATATCGCGAAGCAAAACTCCGTTCATAAGTGAAACAGGGAGAGTGAACGGAATTCCTGCAAGTATATATTTTACCGAACGTATAGTTCTTGCGGTAGCAAAACTCACTCTGACGCCCGCTTCGGCAAGCGCGCACAGCTTTTGTACTGCCTCCGCAGGCAGCTCCGCGTTTCCGTTCAGGAGCGTTCCGTCAAGATCGCACAGGAATACCGCCTTTTTGTATTTTTCGTTCATTATATAGGATACCGCCTTTCAACTATCTTTTCAACATAAATAATTATATATGTTTTGGGAGATTTCGTCAACAGAAATGCTCCCCTGACAAGAATAAATCCCACGGTGCGTGCCGTGGGATTTACATTATCATTTCAGACATTCTCTTGCCGCTTCTATCAACTCTGCATTGACACTGAATCCGGCATACTCAAGCACTTCTTCATCAACAGAGAAAAGTGCGAATCCATTATTCTCACCGGTTAAAACAAAACGTACACTGTCGGTGCTTAAATTTCTTCTTTCAAGAGGTGTTTCAACAGTGATGCGCTTTTTATTGTCATATCGGTACTCAAGGCAAATTTCTTTATCTATCCGATTTAAAACTGAATCCTGTATTGTGTCATAATGGTCAAATCCTGTTTCACGTCTGGTATTTTCCATGAATAAAGTTGTATATTCATCGTCCACCGGCGCAAATTCGGCAGATTCTTCTCCGCATGTCACAATGATATGATCGGGAAGCGGAAAAAGCCTTGACGTTACCTTCACCAAGCTTTCGTGCGGTCTGTAGTAGTTCACTACATGTACGATAGTGAGCACGTTAGCCGCAATAATAAGCAGCGCAAGTATTACCGCGGATATTCCGCTCTTCTGTTCAGAGTTCATAGTAGTATGTCTCTATGGTATCGGGATTACGATCTACCGGGATATCGCTCTTATATTCCACAATCGTACCTATCTCAAGACAGTACGTTCCGTTTATGGAAATAATTTCTACATGCTCAACCGTAGAATCTATATAGATATCACCGTATGCTGCCTTTGCTAGCTTGTCGGCATAAGCCTCGAGTTTTTCTTCTGTTATACCGTCAAGCAGTTTTTCATCGAAATTGTCACGGTCATATCTTTCAGATTTAAGGCAGCTGCGTACCGTTCCGTCCGCGCGCAAAGTCGTTCCGCCGCTTCTTCCGATGATAAATCCGTTTTCTCCGTGCCTTTCGCAAAAATCCACGCTATACAGATCAGTATCCTCCGTATATGTGAAATCACAAAACTCAAAGTTGTCAAAATCACTTCCAAACATATCCTCGGCATATTTGAGTCCTATTTCTATTAACTCATCTTCACTTAAAGCAGTTTTTTCTGTAAATCCAGACTCACCGTATTGTTCTTTCGCGCCTATCACACCTAACAACTTCGACCCGTTCTTGTATAAATACTGATTATTATCACTGTCAAGATATACATCGGTCTTATTATTCAAGCTGAAATTATTTGTCTTATCATAAGTCAATTCGACAGACGTTCCGTCTTTCATATTAAGTATACGTTCTTTTTCCGCATCGTCTCTGACTGAAAATACTTCAACGGAAGTATCTTTTTCCGCGTTTTTTTCATATGCTAACTGATATGAAGTCTTTTTATCCTTTGGCGTATCAAGCATAGCATAGGTTACAGTCGTGCCTATAACTGATAAAACAAGTACACCGACAAGTGCAATTATTGTTCGTTTGTTTTTCATAACAATCCTCCACATAAAATTATTCAATATAGCAATCTCTAAACGGAGAGAGCTGATGTTTGCCCTCTTACATATCTGCCTTTTAACAAATTGTATTCAATGTAACTGCGATTTACCAAATATTTTTATAAAGTCGACTTTTACAATTCAACTATAACATATCTTGTGTATTATGTCAAGTAATATTTTTAAATATAATAAAAAATCGACTTTTTTATCAAACATTGATTTCTTATTAATAGTATCTTATCTATAGTTTAGCCATAAAATCAGCAAAGGCAACCATAAGCGGAAGCGTTATAACACAAAGCACGCTTGTTACGCCGACAAGGCGGGACGCATACGCAGGTTTTACAGAATACATCTCTCCGAGCATCGTAATAACAGACGCAGACGGCATCGCCGCCATGACTGTGCCGAAAACTATATAAAAATGATCAAGTCCGCACAGCTTAAGAGCTATGCATACAAGCATTGGAATAAGGATCAGCTTTATTGCGCTGACTATGTAGTTCTCCGCCCTGCCGAATAATTCGCGGAGACTTCCCGTAGCGATCAGCGCGCCTGTAATGAGAACCGATATCGGTGTGCAGAGACTTGAAAGGTACGACGCTGTCATTCCGATAAAATCAGGCAGGCGCACGTGAAGAAGAAAGAGCACAAAACCGATAATACTCGGCACAGTGCCGTAATTTATAAATATTTTTTTCGGTGTAAGCTTTATATCATCACGTCCGCGCGAAATGATATAAATTCCGAGAGTCCAAACAAAAAGGTGAAAGCCTACAAGGTAGAATGCGCCGCAGAAGAGCGCCCCGTCGCCGAAAATGCTTTTAAGTATCGGAAAACCGACAAAAGCGCAGTTTGTGAAAACCGTCGCAAGCTGTGTGATCTTCCGCTCATCAATATCGCGCACAGACTTTGATACAAGAAAAGCTATAATTCCCATAAATGCATGCATCGCAAAGCTGAGGATCAGTGTAAAAAGTCCGCGCCTCAGATTTTCAGCAGAATATTCAAGTGAGATAAGCGAAGAAATTATAAGCATCGGCTGACCGACTTTGATAATAAGCTCAGAAAGCTTTTTCGATGCAGTATCATTTATTATATCCCTCTTTCGCAGACCGAATCCGACTGCAATGAGGAGAGCAAGAGTAACTACCGTATTAAGTAATGCCGTAAAATCCAAAATGTTTCTGCCTTTCCCGTTATGATTCAGTGCTGTTGCACAGTGAAGCTTTATCCTCAGCTTTACCGCATGATTCATCAGCGGATTTTAAGTCAGCTTCCGCCGAGATTTTCACAAAATTTTTCTTCCGTCTTTTTCTCAGTACAACAACTACCGACGCAAGAGATGCACAAAGTACAAATAAAACCACGGCGGCAAGCACGCCGCGTTTTATTCCGATACCTGTGTGCGGAACTCTCTCCGTTTTAATGTGAGACGGATCATTCGCACAAATGTACCGTATCTCGCCGTCCGAAAATATGCCTGCCTTCTTTGTCAAATCTCCCTCTCCGAAATCATGCTCCGCCATCGGCAGAATTTCCTCTTTTGCAGTCTGACAGACTTCGCATCTATAAATTACTCTGCCCTCCGCGCCGCAGGATGGCACATCTTCCGATACAAGCCGCCACGTATGTTCGGGTACATCAAGTTTTCGCCGCTCCTCAGTTCTGCAAACCGAGCAAACATATTTCACGTTCCCGTCAGATGAGCATTCGGGCGTTTCAGTTCCCTCCGTTAATACAAAGCTGTGCCCCGCAGCAGGTATCTCTTCATCATGTGTATCGCCGCAGACCGAACAGGAATATCTGTTATATCCGCTCTCCGTACAGCTTTCAGATTTATAATCAACAGATTCATATGTATGCGTTTCGCCGAGGATTTCTGTCCGCTGTTCGTCTCCGCATAAGGAGCACACTTCAAAAGTATATCCGTCAACTCCGTGCCCCGCGGCCTTTTCCTCAATTAGATTATAACTGTGTCCTGACGCAGGATAATATATTTTATCTTCATGAAGACTGCAAGCATAGCCTTTTTCATTAAGATTGCGCGCAATCTGACATATCCTGTTTGAGTATCCGGTCTCCGTACATGTGGCAGACTTTGACTCTTCAATCCACGCATGTGCGTTGTAATTCACGGGAATTCGGCTTACAGAGGTGCGATGTCCGCATATTCTGCATTTCGCGCTCGATACCCCTTCAAGGCAGCAGCTTGCAGGTCTGTCCTCGCTCACCGCTCCGTATGTATGAGTATGTCCCGTATAATATTTGATTATAGCTTCAGCTTCCGCACAAGCTATAGTTTTTAAGTTCTCCGTGCTGTCGCAGTATTCCCTGTCCGACGGATTTGAAAGATACGCGTGCTCCACGATTATCGCGGGATAACCGAGCTTGCAGCCCCACGAGATCATACTGTAGTAATCCGATACGCGCGCCGCTCTGACGCCCGGTATATCCCACTTTAACTCCTCGTTCCAATAGTACACACCCAACTCGTCACCCGTGTCATATTTTTTCTTGACTCCGCCGTTCCGCAGTCCCGTTGCCGATGATATTGACGAACAGATCGACCTTGCCAAAGCGTCGGGAGAATATTCATCAAGAACGGAAGCAAGCACCTCAACTCCGTTATCAACATTATTGAGATCGGGCGTGCTGTTGAAGTGAAGGCTTATAAGCAGATCCGCATTACATGCGTCCGCTGCGAGCGAGCGCGCAAGATAATTTTTCTTTTCCGAATATCCGTGTGTTACGCGGACATCAAACTTGCCCGTTTTCTTAAGTTCTTCCGTGAGATATGCACATATATCAAAGTTATATTCCGCTTCGTATCTTGTGCCGACGATAGTCCCGGGATCTCCGCCTCCGTGACCGGGATCAAGCACGATTACAATTTTATCATCGGTTGTTTCCGCCGCTCCGCCGACAGATGCCAACAGGGTTATAAGCGTTAAAGACAATATAATGAAGGAAATAATGCGAACCGATCTTTTCATAGTCTTTATTACTTTCTTTTATTTTTTCTTTGCTTTAAGTTTTCAGCAAAAATGTTGAAAACTTCTCCATTAAATACTATTCTCCCATTTCTTCGATTTTCGCAAGATCGTACGGCGTATTCTGATATACGAAATAATTCAGCCAGTTTGAAAACAGCAGGTGCGCATGCGCCCTCCACGTATTCTTCGGAACAAGCGTCGGATCGTCATTCGGAAAATAATGGAGCGGAATATCAGGCGAGAGTCCTCTCTCGTAGTCACGCTGATATTCAAGCGCAAGAGTTTCCGCATCATATTCGCTGTGCCCCATTACATAAAACAAACGCCGTCTTTTAGACGCGGCAATATATACACCCGCCTCCTCGGAAACTGCAAGAATATCAAGTTTGCCCGTTTTTTCGATATCTTCTGTTCTGACCTCGGTATGCCGCGAGTGAGGAGCTGAAAATTCCTCATCAAAGCCGCGAAGCAGCGGATGAGACGGCATAAGTGTTCTATGCTCAAAAACACCCGATTTCTTTTTAGGAAGCTTATATTTCTCGATCCCGTAATGATAATAAAGTCCCGCCATTGCAGCCCAGCATATATGAAAGGTAGAATATACGTTTTTCTTCGACCACTCCATAATATCGCAAAGCTCACTCCAATAATCGACTTCGCTGTATTCAAGATTCTCCACAGGCGCGCCCGTGATAATAAGTCCGTCAAATCGCTGATCTCTTATGTCGCTGAAATTTCTGTAAAATGTGCTCATGTGCTCCTCAGATGTGTTTACAGAGCGATGAGATTCCATACTGAGCAGCGTCAGATCAAGCTGAAGCGGTGTGTTTGACAGCAGGCGGATTATCTGTGTTTCCGTCGTGATCTTTGTAGGCATCAGATTGAGCACCGCAAGCTTCAGCGGTCTGATCTCCTGAGACGTCGCTCTTTCCTCATCCATTACAAATATATTTTCATCCGTTAAAACTTCATAAGCCGGAAGGTTTTTCGGTATTTTTATCGGCATATCATTCTCCTTTTCTCCGCATAGCGGCTATATCCGTTTATATCATTTTCCCACGCAAAATTTTGAAAATATCTCCGAGACTATATCCTCAGTCACTCCGCGGCCGTCCGTTCCGCAAAGCTCGGAAAGAGCCGATTCGCACAGCGAGCAAACAGCATCGGCAGGTCCTCCGAACAAAGCCGCAGCTCTTGCTTCTGCGAGATATTCCTCTGCGCGCCTGAGCGAGGCTTCGTGGCGCGCCTCCCAGATCACTGCATCCTGCCCGAGCACGCACGCGCCCTCATCATACAGTCTGCCTACGGCACACGCCAGCTCGTCAATAGAGGTATTGTGAGAATTAACGTCTGTATTTATACAGGACATTTTTACTGTAATATCATGACTTTTCTCTATCAGAGCTAAATCCTCTCCGCTCATCTCACCGTCCAAATCCTGCTTATTAAGCACCGCAATTTTTGCACACTGCGGATAAGAATCAATCATTTTTTTCTCTTCTTCCGTCAAAGGTAACAAAGAATCAAATACCGCGATTATCAGTTCAGCCGCGCTCATTGCTTCTTCAGCTCTGCGGACTCCTATGCTCTCCACAACGTCATCAGTTTCGCGAAGTCCGGCCGTGTCAAAAAGCTCCAGCGTCACCCCCCCGAAAGAGACTCTTTCCTTTAAAATATCACGCGTCGTTCCTGCAATATCCGTAACAATTGCCGACTGCTCTCCCGACATAAGATTATAAAGCGAGCTTTTTCCTGCATTGGGTTTTCCGCATATAACGCATTTTACCCCGTCAGCCACGGCTTTCCCTCTCTTATATGTTGATAGAAGCGCTCTTATCTCCGAAAGAGTACTGTCCATTGCTTCCTCAAGCGAGATTTCCCCGTCTGTGTTCAGCTCCTCTTCGGGATAATCAATCAAAGCATAGAGCGCACTCATCGCACCTCTCAGCATATCGGTAATTTCAGACAGCTTTTCAGACAGTTTTCCCCTGACAGCCGATGAGGCAAGCAGCATTTTTTCTTCGGTATCTGCGTCGAGCAAAGTCCCGACCGCTTCCGCTTCAGTCAGCGTCATTTTCCCCGACAAAAACGCGCGGCGAGTGAATTCGCCTGCTGCCGCCGGCACAGCACCCGCCTCAAATACAGCGCCGAGAACAGCACGAGTCACATATACTCCACCGTGGCAGGAGATCTCGACCATATCCTCTCCCGTATACGAAGCCGGAGCTTTAAAAAATATAAGAATTCCGCGGTCAAGCTCTTCTCCGTCAGGTCTGTGTATCGAACCGTACAGCGCACGGCGCGCAGGATAATCTGAAACCGATTTACCGCCGGCTGTCAAAAAAACTTTATCGGCAATTTCGGCAGATCTGCCGCCGCTTATGCGGATAACTGCGATTCCGCCTTTTCCGCGCGGAGTTGAAACCGCGGCTATCGTATCGTTTATTCCCATTTATATAACCATGCCTTTCCTGCACATGAAAACAGCAAACTTATTTTTTAATCGTTTATCAAATCGCTGTACGAATACTATTTTATCACAAAATACAGCAAAAATAAACCCTATGCGCAAACTTATCGCGTTAGTGCGAAAATCAGCCGCTCCTAACCATCTTTTGTCGGAAAATGATATTATATTTCCGAATGTCAAGGTGTCTGAAGTACATATTTCGCTAATTTTCCTTTCGTCCTTACCGTATAATTAACTTGAAGTATAAAACACGGCTATGAAGCAAGCCGTCTTATATAAATAAATACGGAAGGCTAAAATACATATTATGAATAACCATGATAACACCGCTTATGCGGACGAGCAAAAAACGGAAGATATTAAAAATGATAATCCGAAAACAGAAACAGCTAATGAAAATAATTCAGATACCGCAGGCGACTCGGACAAGGTTGACGTCACGGAAGAGCTAATCCCCACCGATGCTGCTCCGCAAGGCGGTGAAAGCATGGCGCTTTGCCTTGAAGCAGAGAAAGCCGCTTCGACGGCAGAATGCGAAAACACACCGGAAGAAATTGAAGTTTACAATACCGAGGGCGGCGCACCGCACAAAAAAAAGCTTCGTATAATTCCGCTTTTCATCGGAGCTATCCTTGTGCTTTGTGCGCTGACTGTTTACGGAATACTTTTTACAGGACTGATTTCTTCGCATAAAGAACCGTTGGGCAAGGCTTTGCTTGAAGAAATTTTCGGAACGGGCATTGTAAGCATGAACGGAACTTATTCTCTGCCGCCGCTCCCTCAAGTGCCTCCGCAGACAGTAGGAGAGGACACACCTCCGGGTGCAGGAGAGGCTGAAGTTATCGATATAGAGCAAGGCTCTGATAAGGACGTAAAAATGCTTCCTATAAAGAGCGTTGATATTTCCGCCGTCGATAATATATTCAGCATAATAAATGAAACGCCGTACACTCCCGACACAGATACGCTTTATAATGCAGAACTTAAAATTCCCAATGTAGATGAGCTGCACGCAAAATACGGAGAAAATGCGCCAATCGTGCTTATTCTGCACACGCATGGCAGCGAATCCTACAGTCCGAGCGGAGCTGACAGCTATTCCTCTGACTTCAGTTTCCGATCATACAATCCCGATGAAAGCGTAGTTGCAGTGGGTGAAGTTTTTGCGGAAACGCTTGTCGCTCGCGGAATCGGGACAATTCATGTTGCGACGATGTTTGACATTGAGGATTTCAATTCTGCATATTCAAAAGCGGCGCAGGCAATACGGAGCTATCTTGAAATTTATCCGTCGATAAGCTACATATTCGACGTACACCGAGACGCAATGATTACAACTGAGGGTGTAAATCTGAAACCGCTGTCAGGGGACGGAACGAGCGCGCAGGTTATGCTTGTAGTGGGCACGGATCACGGCGGTTCGGGGCACACGGAATGGGAAGATAATCTTTCTCTTGCACTGAAAATACAAAAGAGCGCCGCAGGCTATAACAGCACACTCATGCGTGCTTTAAATCTCCGCAGTGCGTCGTTTAACGAGCAATATACAAAGGGGTCTCTGCTTATTGAGGTAGGAGCTGCGGGAAACAGCTTAGATGAAGCAAAAAATGCCGCGCGGACAGTCGCGCGGAGCATTTCCGATGTTATATTGGGGGAGTAAATTTTTATGAGTGAGGGCGCTTTTGCAATAGTGACCTCACTCATATGCCTACTCTGAAGATTTCAGAAAAATGTTGGGGAATTTTTTAACTAAAGCTGTCTACTTCTGCATAGCCGCTTTTCCGCACTTTCTTTTATAAAAGAAAGCTGCGCAAAGAAAACCTTCGAGGTGGCTCCGCCCCCTAGAAGCTCACCCCCCTTACTATGCTCCGCAAA
>JAAWQR010000012.1 GCA_022800625.1 Clostridiales bacterium
ATAAAAGCCGCTGGCATTACAGAAAAGATGCTTTCGGATAAATATGGAAAGTGGGTTGAGTATTGGCCCGAAGACAGTGAGCCATGCACAAAGGCAAAGGCTCTTTTAGATGAATACAAAGCGCCTGAAACCGAGTAAGTCAAATCAAATATTTAAGAGGAGAGCAGCCGATTATCGGCTGCTCTCCTCTTTGAAGTCGGAATTTTTTTCATCAAGCGGTAGGCTCGATTTTATTCTGCGAATCCGTACCGTCGGGCGCAGTCTGCTCGCTTGAAGCCTGTTTCTTCTTTTTCTTCTTGACAAGCCTGCTTATGATATAATCAGCAGCAGCTTCTCCGCTTGATCCGAGATTATAGAAGTAACTTTCCTTCTCGCTGTGTATCTGATCTGAATATGACGCCTGATTTTCAATCAGATCCGTTGCCAGCTCTCCGATCTTATCAATATCGTCCTTCTCTATCGAACGTCCGATAATATCGCGCGCAGTAATATCATACGGCGTTATTTTGATCTTCTTGTAAGCACGGTTTACTACCTTCATTTGAGTATTGACAAACAATGTAGGCTTGTCTGTTGTAAAGCTGTACTCATATGCTATAGCCGACCAGTCTGTTATCAAGAGATCAGCGGTATATACGGTAGTATTCGATGAAAAGTCAGTTTCAATCATGAAGTCCTCATTAAATTCATCACGGTACTTTTCCATGATTTCCTTGATTCTCATCGGGAAACGCTTGATATACTGCGGGTGAGGCCTGATAATAACCCTATAGCCTGTTTTGCGAAGTCCTTCAACAAGTCCGTCAAGACAGCTGTCCATAATATTGTCATACTGCCATGAAGGCGCGATAAGAATAGTTTTCTTTTCATTCTCCGTCTTCTCAGAGCTTTCGTATGCTGCAATCATGTTGTCGATAAGACCGTATCCCACCTCGATTATCTTCTTTTCGGAAGTTCCGCGAAGCTTTTCGATCGCTCGAACTTCTTCCTTCTGAGCGGGACTTACTGCAAATATAGTATCAAAATAATCAAGAGCGCCTGTCCTGTACGTAAGATTTATACTCGTACAGCCGTGGTCGGTATAAACATACTCCACATCGCGTCTGACCTTTGAACGCTTAATATGATATTTTTCAAGGTCGGGAGTAGTCATAACTACCATATCTGCCTCAACCTTCATCATAAGCGATATAAGCCTTGTTTCATCAACATAATAAGGAATTATGCGCTCATGATGATTTTCGAGTATCGGGTCGTCGGGATCACTTGTAACATAATGTATTTTCAGCTTGGATTTTTCAATAACAGCGTCAATAATATTTGAAAAATACTTGTAGTATCCGCCGCCTTCAGCATAGAACATGAGCTTCATGTGTTCAAGATTTTCAGGACGGCAGAACTGCTTATAATATGCTTTTGCAAGCTTCTTACAACGCTTGTTCTTTTCTTTATCGGCAGCAGTCTGACGCTTCAGTTCTTCAAGTGCTTTATAGTCAATATATTTCTTCGGGCTGTAGATAATATTTACAAGATACATTACGATGATGGCAAAGAGGTTTCCCCACATCCAGTAAAGTCCTACGCCTGTCGGAACGATAAACGCAAAATAAGTTGAGAATGCGATCATGAATATCGTCATTCCCCACTGTGAAAGCTTATTCTGCTCAACCTGGAGGACATTGATCTTATTCTGAATAATGCACATAATAAGCGCGCTGAGACCTGCGAGCACGGGAACGAGGAAAAGCAGGTCAATAGTTGTAAAGCTAGGTATATGCGCAAGATTGATGCCGAAGAAGTTCATGTTAAGCGACGCTATCTTATCGACAAATGACGAAGTGTCATATCCGCCGATACTCAGTGCACGAAACTGACCTACAAACTCGGGATTCTGTATCAGCTCAACTACTTTAAGCTGAGGAGATGAACCGAGTGCGTCCACCGACATATTCATAATTTCGGCAGTCTTATTTACAAATGCATTTATAACATCCGCGGGCATATGAAACAGATGCTTTAGAGGCTTATAAACAACATCGATAAGCCCGAGTATTATCGGAAGCTGCAAAAGCAGCGGCCAGACACCTGCCATCGGACTGTACTTTTCCTTTTTATAAAGTGCATTCTGAGCATCAAAGTAAGCATCCTTATCGTCAATGTACTGATATTTCAACGCTTCAAGCTCAGGCTTCATTTTTACCATTTTTATAGAGTTTTTCTGAACAAGAAGCGATATCGGAAACATTATAACCTTTGTTAATAGTGTAAAGAAAATTATCGCTACGCCGTAATCCTTAAATATTTTAAAGCACAGCCACATTACGTAACCGAGAAGTGTGCCTATAAATCCTAATACAGAACTAATAACGTCCATAAATTTGCCTTTCTGCTAAATGACGAAAATTTTTATATCATTCAGAGCTTTCCGAACAGTTTAAAGCAAGCCTTTGCTTTGATGTCACCGAAAAGCACAAACGGTTCGCTCCATTCACGTGAATCATAGGAGTGACAGCGGTTATCACCGAGCACAAAATATGATCCGTCGGGAACTGTCGTTTCCTCAAAAAAATCATCGGAAAATTCATTTACGTAAGATTCTTCAAGAGGAGAGTCCGAACCGTTTATGTAAACCCTTCCCTCTTCTATGCGAATGCTTTCACCGGGAAGAGCTATAACACGTTTTACTATATATTTTGCATCAAGCTCATCGTGAGTGAATATAACTATGTCTCCCCTTTGCGGAGTTTTATTTTTATACGCAAGCCTTGAAGCAACAATAATCGTTCCTTTATCAATAGTATCTGCCATAGATTCGCTCGGAACTATGGCAGTTATTATTAGAAACATATTTATGAGAAACGCCGCCGTTACTGCTGTGAGAGGAATCAAAAGCCACCTCGCAGAGTCCTTTATCACATGGCGGGAATCCGTCTGATGATTATTCTTCGTCGTCCTCGTCCTCATCGTCGTATTCTTCCTCATCGCGCTTCTTTTTTGTAATAGCGCGCTTAAAGCGTCTCCAATAGAATCCGAGAGCTGCGCCTGCTGCGATGACTACACCTGCTATAATCTGCATAATAAACGTCATAGCAGACGGATCGATATATGCCGCAGCATATGTCATGCACATAACCATAGCGCATACGAAGAAAAAGATGAATGATAATGTTTTTTTCATAATATTTTATGTCCTTTCAAATTATTTGTATTTTAAAACTTAGCTTATGATCCCGCGTCGTAGAACGGGTATTCAATTTTGTGCTCTTCCTCAATCGACCAATTATTAAAGTCGTTTATATCTCCGTCGATCTTGTAAGTTACAAGATGATCGTCACGGTGTATCTTAAGAGCGTCTGAACCGCTCATGTAGAAATACCTTGTGATTTCCGCATTCTCATCAATGTCGTCGATCGCAGGACCGTACGCGCTGTAATCGATTCCGAAGGATTTCAAGATATATGATCTGATGTTGTCCTGATCAAGCGGAGCAGAGTTATACGGAAGCTCCGCCGTGCCGCCGCTGACTCCGGCAGGCTTTACCATAAGTGAAATCGATCTCATATCGTCAAGATGCTCAATAGTCCCCGTCTGACCGTGATCCGCCATAATTATGATCGTTGTATCATCATAAATGCCTTCCTGTTTCAGTTGGTCAATATAATTAAAGATCATTCTGAGGTTTCCCGCAGTCTGCTGATAAGCGTATGCTTTCTCAACTCTGTTTCCGTTTTCATCCATTACATACGGATCATGAGAACCTCTCATGTGATAAAAAATGAATGATCCGTTACTGTCATCTTTAACGGAAATACCGTTATTTTTAAGGTTTGCAAAAAATGCAGGGTCATCCGTAGAATGAATATCGCTTGCAAACGCACTGTTACCGTGAGACGTTATCTTTTCAAGGTCTCCCGTGTAGCACCAGAAAAACGGTTTAAGCGCTATGGGGCAGTATCTGTATGCAGACAGCTGAAACATCGATTCAAGCATTGATCCTGTATCGGGTTTCATAACCGATTCACCGATATTGTCGATTTTGCCTTCGGCATTGTTAGTATTTTTTATAACATAATTGACTTCGGTATATATTTTTGAGTCATAACCCGCATCCTTAATATCTTTCAGGAATGTGCCCTCAGTCCATGCTTTTTTAAAGTAGTTTCCTACAGGAATATCATATTCGCATTTAACGCCTGTTAGGAAGTAGCAAACTGACGGAAATGTGCGTGAATATGAGCCGCACACATTACTGTAATTCGTAAATCCGTTCTTAGCAAGATTTTCCTTGATATCGGGAAATTCCGAAAAAACATTATTCTGCGCCAGCATAGAAAATCTGTCGAGCAGAAATACTATAACATTCTTCTTGGGAGCAACTTCGTAGATTGTAGAATTTGAAAGGTATCCGTTTGCGACCACGTCTACAAAATCATTTCCGATGAAAAGCTTGACAAGTCCTGCGGTCTGCATAAGAATAAGAAGTGCTGAAACAAATGAAACAACTCTTCGCCAGATCTTGCGGTTAAAATAATGGATAACAAACGGAATAATGAATATTACCGCCCATACTGCAAGATTTATTAAAACATCACTCGTAAACAGCTCCCATTTTATCGCAGATCCGTCAAGAGATCCGAGATCGTATCCTATAACATTGCATTGGATATACGAACATACCGTAACGGAAAATATAACGCTCGTAATATAGTTGAATATCCTTCCGCGTAAAAGCGACAGCAAAAACGTCATTGCCGCAAAAATCCCAGCTCCGAGCAGTACAAGCGGAGGCACAAGATCGCCGAGTGAAAATGTGTAAAAACTCATATTGCCGATATATACTTCAAGAACACCGAATATAAAAAGCGTATATACGAATGCTAGTGAAGCAAGAGCCGCTGTAATCAGTCTCTTATGCCACGGACGCTTGTCCCGAACAAGTTCAAGACATTTGTCCTTGAAAGTCGCACGCTTCTTTTTCTTTACGCCGTTCGGCTTTTTTTCGGAAGGCGCAGTGCTGTCGGCGCTGTTATCCGCCGAAGATTCGATTTTATTATCGTCCATATTTATTAACCGTCTCTTTCTTCAGAATTTATTTTGTTTAATCCTGTCCCGCGAAATTAAGAACAGTCGTACTTTTTAATCATTTAACGAAACAAATAATGTATGGAAATGATCATATACGGACTGTTCATGCTTATTGCCGAGCTTTGTGTTTTTTAACGTCGCAAAAGCTCGTTTCCGCAAGCACATTCGATTATAAATTATATCACAAACAGAGTAAAATGTAAACACTTACCAATATTTTTTTGCAGAATTTACATTTTAAGATTTCTTAAAAAATTAAGTTGACTTTTTAATATAATTACATTATAATATTTTGTTGTATACATCACATTCACATATACTCCGCATAATAGTACTGCGGAGACTGTAAAACTTCCGAAAAGAGATTCCGCATGCTGAACAAAAAACAATTTGATATACTATGCGCGCTGGAGAACGAAGGCGACAGCGCAACTCAGCGTCAGATAGCCTCCGCAACGGGACTGTCACTCGGTTCTGTCAACAAATCAATATCAGAGCTGACCGACGCCGGACTTGCTACGCGCTCCGCCATTACGGATGCGGGAATTGCGGCACTGGAGCCATACCGAGTAAAGCGGGCGATATTCGTAGCCGCAGGCTTCGGATCAAGACTTATGCCGATAACTCTCAATACTCCGAAGCCGCTTATCAGGGTTAACGGCACGCGCATAATCGATACAATGCTTGACGCTGTATATGCTGCCGGAATATCGGAAGTATATATTGTCCGAGGTTATCTTTCGGAACAGTTCGATCAGCTTCTTTACAAATATCCGGACATAAAATTCATAGAAAACAAAAATTATAACGAATCAAACAACATTTCATCTATAATGTGCGTAAAGGATATTTTGGCGAACGCATATATTATGGAATCCGATCTGTTCCTTAATGAATCCTCGCTTATATCAAAATATCAATACAGCACAAATTACCTGGGAGTTCCCGTAAAGAGGACAGACGACTGGTGCTTCAAAAAGCGCGGCTCTTTCGTTTCCGGATTTTCATTGGGCGGAATTGATTGCTACCACATGTACGGTATATCATATTGGAGTGAAGCTGATGCGAAACGCCTTTCTGCCGACTTGGAAAAAGCATACAATTCCCCGGGAGGGCACGAATTGTTTTGGGATCAAGTTCCGCTGCAGCAACACCTCGATGACTACAAAATCATGATACGAGAGTGCTCTCTTGACTCTCTAAATGAGATCGACACTTATCGGGAACTTATAAACTTAGATCCATCATATAAGAGATAATCTACCTCCGCTGAAGCGGAGAGGCGGAGATATTATGCCGAGATTTTTCATTAAAAAAGAGCAAATACACAGGAACGGTTCTCATACACAGATTGTAATTGACGGAAACGACGCCGTTCATATATCGAGATCACTCAGAATGCGCGTCGGAGATGAGCTTATCATATGCGACGGCGACGGCAGGGAGTATATATGCACCTTGTCGAAAATAACAGATTCCGAGGTTACGGCAAATGTTGCAGGCTCGCGTTCATGTACTTCCGAGCCGCCGTACAAAGTCACTGTCTATCAGGCTCTTGTCAAAGGAGAAAAATTCGACACAGTAGTACAAAAATCAATTGAATGCGGAGCTGTATCTGTTGTTCCCTTTTCCTCATCGCGGTGCACGGTAAAACTGAAAGGCTCGGACGTTGAAAAGAAGCGCGCCAGATGGCAGCGGATAGCAGAGGAAGCTGCAAAGCAATGCGGACGCGGCATTATACCGAATATCGCCACAGCGCTCACATTTGACGAAATGATAAACAATGCGGCAAAATCGGATATAGTCCTGTTCTGCTATGAAAAAGAAACCTTGCCACTTAAAGCGACTCTCGCTGAGAAAAAAGCGAACGGTGTCACAACCGACATATCTGTCATCATAGGTTCCGAGGGCGGTTTCTCCGATGAGGAAGCGCATGCGGCGAAAAGTGCAGGTTTTTCTACAGTTTCTCTCGGCAAGCGCATTCTCAGAACGGAAAGCGCCGCACCCTTTGTTCTTGCCTGCCTGTCATATGAGCTTGAAGAATAGTCCGATATTCGCTATTAACACCGCGAGTTTATTCCATTTATTTGGTGATAAATGATGGTGTCTGCGCTTTTTATGCAGAAACTATACTATTTTCAAAAAAAATCAGCGTTTTTTATAAAAATTTCTTGTTTTCCTATTGAAAAGCAACAAAAAATCGTGTAAAATATAGTGCAGTATATACAATAACAATCTTTGTTTCTTTTATGTTTGAAAGGAGTAGTCAAATGGCAAACCGTCTGTTTCAGGGAATTATCCATCAAATGAGGGATGCGGTTGACCGTGTTATCGGTGTCGTAGATGATAACGGAGTTATCATTGCGTGCAGCGAACTTGTAAAGATCGGAGAAATGCGTCAGGGTGTGCGTGATGAGCTTGCATACACTTCAGATGCAATAACTTCCGGCGGATATACCTACAGACCGATCGGAACAGGAGCCAAATGGGAGTACATCGTATTTGTAGAAGGCGAGGACAAGCTCTCGGAAAAGATCGCTATGGTTCTTTCCGTTTCTCTCTCCAATATAAAAAATCTGTACGATGAGAAATATGATAAGAGTTTCTTCATTAAGAACATTATTCTCGACAACATACTTCCGAGCGATATCTACGTAAAATCAAAAGAGCTTCATTTCAATTCGGAAGAAATGAGAATCGTGCTTCTGATAAAGTTCCATACACGCTCCGATATTCTTCCCTTTGACATGGTGCAGAATATTTTCCCCGATAAGAATAAGGAATATGTAATCAGTGTAACTGAGCAGGATATCGTTCTTGTTAAGGACATAAAGCCCGGCACAGATATCCGCGAAGTTGAAAAAATTGCGGAAAATATCGCCGATACACTGAATACCGAATTTTTTGCAAAGGTTTCGATAGGTATCGGAACTGCTGTCGACAACATTAAGGATCTTGCGAAATCCTACAAAGAAGCTCAGGTTGCACTTGAAGTCGGAAAAGTCTTTGATACGGAAAAGATTGTTCTCAGCTATGAGAATCTCGGAATCGGCAGACTTATATATCAGCTTCCGACAACTCTTTGCGAAATGTTCCTTCAGGAGGTCTTTAAAAACGGCTCTCTTGATTCTCTTGACCGTGAAACTCTTATGACTATCCAGTGCTTCTTTGAAAACAATCTGAATGTTTCGGAAACGTCGAGAAAGCTCTTTGTACACAGAAATACTTTGGTATACAGACTTGAAAAGATCAGAAAGCTCACGGGACTTGATCTTCGTGAATTCGATCACGCAATAACCTTTAAGGTAGCTCTTATGGTTAAAAGATATCTTGTATCCAAGCCGGTAAAATTCTGATTACAGCTGCAATTCAGAAACATTTTTAATCAACAAATTAATACTGACTTGCAGGGATGCAGATACCGTCACAATCGCCAAATAAAGCGATGATTGCGATTCATGCTTCCCTGCACTGTTTTGAACGCTTGGATTAAACTTTTAAGCAGATATAATAGCTCATACCCGCCTCGCCGTCCGAATTTCCGCAGGAATACAACGCGGAAATATGACAGGAAGGAAATTATTTTATGATAGAATTCAGAAATGTAAAAAAATCTTATCCCAACGGGACAGTTGCACTGAAAGGTGTTAATCTGCACATTGATGACGGAGAATTCGTATTCATCGTAGGTCATTCCGGAGCAGGTAAAACAACACTTTCAAAGCTTCTTCTCTGTGAAGAAAGACCGACATCGGGCAATATTATTATAGGAAAATATGACCTGAAAACAATTCCAAACCGTAAGATTCCTCATTACAGACGTCAGCTCGGCGTTGTATTTCAGGACTTCAGGCTCATGCCTAACAAAACCGTTTATGAGAATGTTGCATTTGCCATGAGAGTTGTCGGAACGCCTGCCAGAATGATAAAAAGGCGCGTTCCCGCTATACTTAACACGGTAAATCTCGGAGATAAGCACTCGTCATTCCCTGATGAAATATCAGGCGGTGAACAGCAGCGCGTAGCTCTTGCTCGTGCTCTCGCCAACAATCCTTCGGTGATTATTGCCGACGAACCTACGGGTAATATTGACCCGAAAATGTCCGTTGAAATCATGAATCTTCTCGTAAAAATCAACAAGCTCGGAAAAACCGTGATAGTCGTAACACATGAGCAGTCGCTTGTCGACTATTATAAGCAGCGCGTTATCAGGATTCGCGACGGACTTATCGTTGAAGATACAAAAGCGGAGGTGAATTTGAATGAAAAGAAGATATAACATATTCTACTTCATCTCAGAAGCCCTCAAAGGTCTGAAAAGGAACGGAGTCATGACGTTTGCGTCAATTGCAGTCCTTCTCAGCTGTCTTCTTGTTATGAGCGGATTTTCACTTCTCGTTCTGAATATAAACGTCAATCTTGAAAGACTCGGCACTCTCAACGAGATCGTAGCTTACTGTAATTCAGATGCCGACGCCGAAAAGATCAGCGAGATTGAGGGCGCTATAAAATCGCTTGACAATGTTGATACTGTCGTACATGTCACTAAGGCAGAAGCTCTTAAATCCCTTCAGGAAAAAAATCCCGAGCTTTACGACGATGTAACTGAAGAAGAAAATCCTCTTTTCGATTCATTTACAATATCATATAAAGATAATTCAGGTGTAAACGAGCTTGATTATCAACTTCATCAGATCGACGGAATTTACAGAATCAGAAATAACATAGATCTTGCAAACAAAATCGAGAGCGTCAAAAGCGGCGTTATGATTGTATTTCTTTGGTTTCTCGCAATATTGTTTGTTGTAAGCATTTTTATCATCATAAACACGATAAAGCTCACACTGTTTTCACGCAGAAAAGAAATCAGCATTATGCGATACATCGGAGCTACCGGGTGGTTTATTACCCTTCCGTTTATAATCGAAGGTATTATAATCGGAGTGGTGTCCGGTCTCTGCTCATTCTTCGTAATAAAGTTTGCATACGGATATGTTATCGAGCAGGCTATGAGCTTTCAGATGCTGGAGCTTGCGGCTTTTGGACCGATATCAAACTATATCTTGCTTGCTTGTGTCGGAATCGGTGTTGCAACAGGCGTCATCGGCGGAGGTATCTCCATTGCAAAGTATCTGAGAGACTGAGAAACACTTATCGCATACAGATTAAAGAAAGGTCGGAATAATGCTATGAAAAACAAAAAAATATCAACAGGGCTGAAAACAATGTGCATGTCGGCTGCGGCTGTCGGGATTTCCGCTGTTGTTTTATGGGCGCTTCCGTCGTCAGCCGCTACCGTAACAGACAATACAGTTCAGTCATATGAAGCCAAAATAGCGGATCTTGAAAATCAGCAAAAGGCAGCTGAAGCAAAAATTCAGGAAACAAAAAATAAAACAGGTCAGGCTATGGAGCGTAAGCGTGCTATTGATGAATCAATCGGACTCACAGCGCGTAAAATAAGTACGGCGGAAAGCATGGTGTCTGAGCTTAAAGCTCAGGTTGAAGAAAAAGAAGAGCTGATCGCTGAAACAGAAGAATCAATGAAAGAACAAAGAGAAGCTTTTCTCTCGCGAATGGTGGATCTCCAGCTCGGCGGAAACGCAACATATCTCGACCTCATATTCGGCTCTGAGGATCTTTCTTCATTCCTTACACATATGGATTATGTCAGTTCAATTTTAACGAGAGACAAAACAATAATTGCAGAGCTTAACGAATCAAAGCGCGTTATAAATGAAGCTAAGAGTGAAATTGAAGCTTCTCTTGTAAGACAGGAAGAAGTTTTAACACAGCTTGAATCTGACAAAAACTATTATAATTCTCTTGCAGTTGAGTCTGAAAAAACTTTGGACGATCTGAAAAAAGACCAAGCTCTTTACGAAGCGGAATATCAGAATGCAGCGGCGGCTGAAGCTGCGCTTAATGAAGAGTTGTCCTCATATCTTGCCGAGCTTCAGAAAAAGACAAACAAGGCTTATGTCGGCGGAGACTTCATGTGGCCGCTTGACGCGGGTTCTTCGAGGATTTCTTCTCACTACGGAGGCAGAACACTGAACGGCTCATATGAATGGCATCCTGCAACCGATATATCAGCACCGGCAGGTACTCCTATATATGCTGCAAACAGCGGCGAAGTGCTCAGAAGCGAGTTTCATTCCAGCTACGGAAACTATGTTTTGATCGATCACGGAGACGGCAAAGCAACTCTTTATGCTCATATGACGACAAGAGCTGCTTCGGCAGGACAGACTGTAAACCGCGGAGATGTAATCGGATTTGTCGGTACTACGGGTTATTCTTTCGGAAATCATCTGCACTTTGAGATGAGAGTCAACGGCGAACGCGTAGACGCCGAGCAATATGTACAAAGTCCTTATTGATGTCTTTATAACTGCGACACAAAATTTAAACTGCTGAAAGGCGCTTCAAAATGAAGAAAAACGTATCACTTCCCACCGCAGCAACGGCGGCAGTTCTTGCATCTGTCCTTACGTTTCAAATAACATATGTTACTCTTAAAGGAAACGAACAGGATGAAAAAAGCTCAGACGTCTCACAAAACTCTTTTATCGAAAGAGCAACGGAAAAGCTGACCGAGCTTGATGAAAGATTCAGAAAGCTTTATATCGGCGATCTTGATGACGATACTCTTGTAGACTATGTAATGAAAGGATATATGGCAGGAACGGGAGACGCTTACGGAGCTTATTACACAGCTGATGAGTACGAACAACAAATGAAAGACCTTAATGCCGACTCCGAAGGTATAGGCGTAAGCGTTATATTTAATTCCGAACTGCGCTGCATTGAAATTATCGATGTACTTCCCTCCTCTCCCGCATTTGAAGCGGGTGTTGAAGTCGGAGATCTTGTCGCATATATAGGTGAAGAAAAAGAATCGGTATCATCCCTCGGTTATGAAGCTGCACTTTCAAAACTGCGCGGAGAAGCGGGAACTGACGCTGTATTCTCCGTAATACGCGGAGAAAATGCTGAACTGATTGAGTTTTCCGTAACAAGAGAGCATGTCGAAAGCATTTCGGTCATGTCTCATGTGTACTCTCCCGACAATTCCATCGGCGTAATAAAAATTACGGGATTTGATAAAAAAACACCTGAACAGTTTAAATCGGCTCTTGAGGGACTTGCAGAAGAGGGTTGCGATAAGTTCATTTTTGACCTTCGTTATAATCCCGGAGGAGAGCTTACATCGGTAGTTTCAACTCTTGATTATCTTCTGCCCGAAGGTCCGGTAATTCGCATATTTGACGCACAGGACAATCTTGTAGGTCAGGAATCATCGGATGAAGAATGCGTTGACTATCCGTTTGCAATAGTTGTAAACGGAAGTACGGCAAGCGCTGCTGAGCTTTTCACTTCGGCGATGATGGATTATGACAGAGCAACCGTAGTCGGAACAACGACTTACGGAAAAGGCTGTATGCAAACTCATCAGCTTCTCTCAGACGGAAGCGCACTGTCCGTAACATATCGAATGTATAAGCCGCCGTTCTCAGAGGGATATCACGGCGTCGGAATCAAGCCTGATATTGAAGTTGAGCTTGATGAATCGCTTAAAGGCATAAGCATATACAAGATAACAGATGAAATGGATAATCAGTTGGCAGAGGCTGCGAATGTCCTGAGCTGAATTTGAATGCAACAATTATCAACTGACAAAAATTATTTATCGCACACAGTATCGCAGTACTATGTGTACACGGCGAATTTTATTAACTATTTTGTGCAGCCGCCTAAGCGGCAGAATGGAGGATCACTATGGAGAACGAAGAAAAGGTAACTATGTATACTGCCGAAGGCTATAAGGCTTTGGTAGATGAGCTTTCTTATCTTAAACAGACAAAACTTGAAGAAGTTAAGCGCAGTCTTGCCGAAGCGCGTTCATTCGGAGACCTGTCGGAGAACAGCGAATATGATGAAGCAAAAAACGAGCAGGCTAAAGTAGTTGCACGCATTGCAGAGCTTGAAGAGCTGATAAATCACGCCAAAGTAATAGACGAATCCGAAATCCGAGCCGATGTTGTTAACCTCGGCTCGACAGTTAAGGTTCTCGACTATGATCTTGATGAAGAAGTTGAATATAATCTCGTCGGTACAAACGAAGCTAATCCCCTGCTCGGCAAAATATCAGATCAAAGTCCTATCGGCAACGCTATGCTCGGTGCTGTTGTAGGTGATGAGATCAGCGTTGATACTCCTGCCGGAACACTGAAATTCAAGATACTCTCAGTTCAGCGCTCAAAATCCAATTTCACAAACGAAGACTGATTTTTAATCCTATAACACCTTTATATAACGGAAAGGCAAAGTATAATGGCAGGAAACAATAATACAACTAACACAGGCGCACAGGATCAGACGCAGAACACTAATGAGCTGATCCGAATCAGACGAGAAAAGCTTGACGAGCTGAGAACATCGGGAAGCGATCCGTTTGAAATCACAAAGTACGACCAAACTCATCACAGCGCTGAAATCAAGGCGTCTTTTGACGAACTTGAAGGAAGCTCTGTTTCGGTTGCGGGAAGGCTTATGTCCAAGCGTGTAATGGGTAAGGCTTCTTTTTGCAATGTTCAGGATCTTGAAGGCACAATACAGTCATATGTTGCCCGTGACTCGATAGGAGAAGATGAATATAAGCAGTTCAAAAAGCTTGACATCGGCGACATTGTCGGAATTGAAGGAACTGTATTCAAAACCAAAACAGGCGAGATTTCGATACACGCTACAAAAATAACGCTTCTTACGAAGAGTCTGCAAATTCTTCCTGAAAAATTCCATGGACTTACAAATACGGATTTAAGATACAGACAGCGCTACGTCGATCTCATAATAAATCCCGAAGTTAAGGACACCTTTATCAAGCGTTCAAAGATCATCAGCTCTATCAGAAAATATCTTGATTCTGAGGGCTTTATGGAAGTTGAAACTCCTATGCTCGTTTCTAATGCAGGCGGGGCGTCTGCTCGTCCGTTTGAAACACATTTTAACGCCCTTGATGAAGATTTCAAGCTGAGAATTTCTCTTGAACTTCCGCTAAAAAGACTTATCGTAGGCGGACTTGAAAGGGTTTACGAGATCGGACGTGTTTTCAGAAATGAAGGTCTTGACACACGTCACAATCCTGAATTCACTTTAATGGAGCTTTATCAGGCATACACAGACTATAACGGAATGATGAATCTGACTGAAAATCTCTACCGTCATGTAGCTCTTGAGGTTCTCGGAACAACAAAGATATCCTACGGCGGAGTAGAAATGGATCTCGGTCTTCCCTTCGAGCGTATAACAATGGTTGACGCTGTAAAAAAATACTCAGGCGTTGACTTTAATGAAATCGGTGATGATGATTCCGCAAAGGCTGCTGCAAAGGAGCATCATATTGAATTTGAACCTCATCACACCAAAGGCGATATTTTAAATCTGTTTTTTGAAGAATTCGCTGAAGAACATCTTATTCAGCCTACATTCGTTATGGATCACCCGATTGAGATATCTCCGCTTACTAAAAAGAAACCGTCAAATCCCGCATATGTTGAACGTTTTGAATTCTTCATGAATGGGTGGGAGATGGCTAACGCATACTCAGAGCTTAACGACCCGATCGATCAGAGAGAAAGATTTAAAGCGCAGGAAGCGTTGCTTGCTCTCGGTGATGAAGAAGCTAACCGCACTGATGAGGACTTCATGAATGCTCTTGAAATAGGAATGCCGCCTACAGGAGGTATCGGTTTCGGCATCGACCGTATGTGTATGCTTCTGACGGACTCTGCTGCTATCAGAGATGTACTTCTCTTCCCGACGATGAAGTCCTTACCGAACGAAAAAGGCTAAAAAGTCCCTATTTATGCGGGTTGCGGGACTTGGAAGAACGCCGAAAATTACATCTTTACATCAAACTTACATCAAATGGTGCAGAGCTTTGTGCAGAGATGAAAAAATCGCATAATTTTGTATTTAAGACCTTGAGAGGATAACACCTTTCAAGGTCTTTTTTTGCGTTGTACGAAACCAAGATATACGCTTAATAAATCACAGGTCTTTTAACAAATAAAAACAATTCTTCGGATTGACAATATGAAAAAAATATCGTATAATCAATTTATAAAAACAAGTCTATATAACAATAGAAAACTCTCATTAGGAGGGACTGAACTTTACGATATTTGCATATATTATCATGAAAGATTTTGCGTTGTGCAATCGTCAGTTGACAAATTTCAAGCTTCGATTGGTAGTATTGAACTGTAATTTAAGTTATATTAATTGTTGCATATTTTAAATGTATTATCAAACGTAAATATCGATATATGATACCTTGGCTGCATGCGAATAATTCATCTGCTTTGATTACAAAGGCATGTTACTATTCCAAAGCTTCACTTATTTTTTAGGCAATATAAACTTTAAACGGAGAACTAAATGAAAAATATTATTGAAATAAATCAGCTGAACAAAAGCTTCGGCGACGTAAAAGCAGTGCAGGATTTGAGCTTTCGTGTTAAGGAGGGTGAGCTTTTTGCTTTTCTCGGCGTCAACGGTGCTGGTAAATCCACTACCATCAATATTATGTGTGCTCAGCTTTCCAAAGACAGCGGAACTGTTTTAATCGATGGAGCCGATCTTGACCGCAACACAGAGCACATTAAGCGCAAACTCGGAGTTGTGTTTCAAAATTCCGTGCTGGATTCGGCACTCAGCGTACATGATAATCTGCAAAGCCGCGCGGCTCTTTACGGCTTAACCGGAGCTGCCTTCAAAAAAAGGCTCTCAGAGCTTTCAAAGTTACTCGAGTTTGAGGAACTGCTGAAAAGACCGGTCGGTAAGCTATCAGGCGGTCAGCGCAGACGAATTGATATTGCCCGGTCGCTTTTGAACCGACCGAAGATACTTATACTTGACGAGCCTACTACAGGACTTGATCCTCAGACAAGAAAAATCCTTTGGAATGTTATATCTGATCTCCGAAAAAATGAAAATATGACGGTATTTCTTACCACTCATTACATGGAGGAAGCCGCTGAAGCCGATTATGTAGTAATTCTCGACAGCGGAAAAATTGTTGCCGAAGGAACTCCTTTGGAATTGAAGAATACCTATACCGGAGATTTTATAACGCTTTACGGTGTTAATGAAGACACGGTAAAATCGCTCGGCATGGAATATGAGCAAATACGCGACGCTTTCCGTTTATCCGTCTCCTGCACAGCTAAGGCAACCGAACTGATTATACATAATCCCGACGTATTTCTGGATTATGAGATTACAAAAGGAAAAATGGATGATGTTTTTTTAAATGTAACAGGCAAGAAATTAGAGGAAGGTACTGACAAATGAATACCGTTTTTATACTTATCAGAAGAAATATTAAGCTGTTTTTTAAAGATAAAGGCATGTTCTTCACTTCCCTTGTCACTCCTGCAATTCTGCTCGTCTTATATGCGACCTTTCTCGGAAATGTATACCACGAATCCTTTACATCAAATCTTCCGGATACCATAAAACTTACAAATTCATTAATGGACGGACTTGTAGGCGGACAGCTTATTTCATCCATTCTTGCAGTATCCTGCGTAACCGTTGCTTTCTGCTCCAATTTTCTTATGGTTCAGGATAAAGCAAACGGATGTATTAAGGATCTGCGGATATCCCCCGTTAAATCTTCGGTTCTGTCAATGAGCTATTATATTGCAACCATGATATCGACTCTGATCATATGTCTTGCCGCAACGGGAATAAGCCTTGTTTATTTAGCTTCAGTCGGTTGGTATATGTCAATGTCCGACGTGCTGTTTTTACTACTTGACGTTATGCTGCTTGTTCTGTTCGGAACGGCGCTGTCGTCTGTCATAAACTTTTTTCTGTCATCTCAGGGACAAATCTCGGCAGTCGGAACGATCATAAGCGCAGGATACGGTTTTATCTGCGGAGCGTATATGCCTATATCGTCCTTCAGCGAAGGACTGCAAAAAGTGCTTTCTTTTCTTCCGGGAACTTATGGTACATCATTAGTACGCACACATGCCATACAGGGTGCACTTGCAGAAATGCAAAATCAAGGCATTCCGGCGGATGTAATCGAGTCTATTAAAGATTCACTTGACTGTAATCTATATTTCTTCGGAAATCAAGTAACCATACCAACGATGTATATGATTCTCGGCGGAACGGCTGCGGCTCTGATTGCAGTATACATTTTTATGAATTTACTCAGGAAGAAAGTATAGGGGAGCACCATAACTATGAAAATCGGGATCATATGTGCAAGTGATGATGAACTTGCTCCTTTTTTACCATTAATAAAAGATTGTAAAACAACAGAAAAAGCAATGCTGAAATTTCATGAAGAAAAATTCACGGTATAGAAGCTGTTGCTTTGTTTTCAGGAGTATGCAAGGTAAATGCCGCTATAGCGGCACAACTCCTGATAGATGTATTCGGAACAGATATTATTATCAATTCGGGAACGGCAGGAGGAATAGATCCGAAGCTTAAAATATTTGACACAGTAATCTCCTCAGAAATTTGTTATCATGATGTCACATCTAATATTTTAACCGAATTTCATCCATGGATGAAGTCTATATTTTTTGAGGCGGACAGTAAACTTATCGAATTATCAAAATCAGCCGTCTCAAAAATTCAAATGTGCGGAAAAGTATATCTCGGTCGAATGGCAACGGGAGAATCGTTTATAGACAAAGACGGACGACAAAAAATCATTGATGAATTAGCACCTTTGACAGTAGATATGGAAACTGCGAGTATTGCTCATGTGTGTTATGTAAACAGTATACCTTTTATTTCTATTCGATGTGTTACTGATACTATAAGGAATAGCGGAAGTGAAAATTTTGATAAAAACTGCGCTAAAGCTTCAATGATAGCAAAGGATATTGCAGAAGCTCTATTAAAGGAGCTTGCGTGCGGGCAAATGGAGAATCAATAATGATTGATATAAAATCTTGGATAAATATATTTACGGACAAAGCGGAACATATCTTTGAAGGACGTATTTGGTTCATAGGCTTGCAGGGCAGCTACGGCAGAGGAGAAGCAACTGAAACAAGCGATATAGATGTGGTTGTTATATTAGATGAATTACGAATAAACGACCTGAAAGTTTACCGCGAAATGCTTGATACTATGCCGAACAGAAATCTTATCTGCGGCTTTGTTTCGGGAAAAGATGAACTGCTAAACTGGGATATCTCCGACCTGTTTCAATTTTGCTATGATACTACGCCGATAAAAGGCTCGCTTGATTTTCTTCTTGAAAAGATAGACAGGCAAGCCGTCCGACGCGCTATGCGAATCGGTGCTTGCAACATCTATCACACGCTTGTGCACAACTTTGTACATGAGAAAAGCGATGAAATACTTCGCTCACTTTTCAAGTCGGCGGTCTTTGTGATACAGGCGGTTTATTTTTATGAAAACGGCAGTTATATAAAATCAAAGGCAGAACTGAGAAATGCAATTGATCCGCCGTCTGCTGTTCTTGAAACCGAACACAAACTGAAAAACGGCGGAGATGTTAAATTTGATGAAATGTCGGAGCTTCTTTTAAATTGGGCGAAATCCGTTATTATAGGATACAAAGAATAAACAATTAGTTGTCGGGTGTCCCATAATAACAGCATTGCTCTTACCTCATAGGAAATATATAAGTGTCTTTTTTACCGATTGCATCAGTCCTTGAGCAACAGCAAAAAACAGAGAAAAGCGTTAAACTTTCCTCTGTTTTTCTTCTGTTAACTTTTAACTGTTACTGTGCGTCCTCTGCGCGAACATCAACATTTCTGACTGCGCTTTTAAGAATACGTATTCTTACCTTATCACGTCCTGTTTCGAGGAGAAGGGTCTCATCCTTAATTGAAACTATCTTACCGATGATACCGCCTATCGTAGTGATCTCATCTCCGACTGCAAGAGAATTTCTCATAGCGTTAGTTTCTTTTTCCTGTTTCTTCTGAGGTCTGTACATAAAGAAGTAGAAAAGAGCTATCATCGCAACGAGCATTACAACCGTGATAATGGTATTACCGGCAGCATTGGGCTGCTGACCTTCAAGAAAATTAAGCATTACTTTTTCACCTTTCAATTTTTGTTTTATACGGAGTTTATGTTATTATATTATATTTGATCCGCAATTTCAACTGTTATTTATGAATTTTATTTTCTGAGCGATCCTCTCTCAAGTCCGAGAGCACTCTCAAGAGACGATTTGCATGAAAGCGAAGCATTCTGAGATTCCGTAAGAGTATTTCCGCGTGCAAGAATATAGAACTTTATCTTCGGCTCAGTTCCCGACGGACGCGCAACGACAACATTTCCTGATTCCGTCTCAAAATATAGAACATTAGACTTAGGAAGTCCTGTTCCCTCCTCTGCTCCCGTCTTAATATTTCTGATAACACCGCTCAGATAATCACGCATAGATACCACGCTCTCGCCGCCCAGCTCCGATGGTACATTTTTGCGAAGCTGTTCCATCATAGCAGCAATCTGCTCTGCTCCGTCTGCCCCCTCTTTATAAATTTCTGCAGATTCCTCTGTATAGAATCCGTATTTTTCATAAAGAGCATCAAGCGCATCAATAAGCGTCATCGATTTCAGGCTGTAATATGCCGCCATCTCGCATATAAGCATCGAAGCTACGACTGAGTCCTTATCACGTGCGTAAAGTCCTTTCATATAGCCGTAGCTTTCCTCATAGCCGAGCATAAACTTGCCTTCACCCGATTCTTCATGACGGCGTATTACCTCAGCTATGAACTTAAAGCCTGTAAGCACATTATAAAGTTTAACTCCGAAAGATTCGCATATGGCGCTTGCCATTTCGCTTGTAACGATCGTTTTTACGGCATATGCGTCTGACGGAAGTTTATTTTGCTCGGACAGAGCACTGAAAATATAGTCAAGCAGAAGAGAACCCATCTGATTTCCGGTGATGCAGCGAAATACGCCGTCTTTGTCTCTCGCCATAACTCCGACACGGTCCGCGTCGGGATCGGTTGCGATAATAAGATCAGAACCAACCTCCTCCGCAAGCTTTATACCAAGCTCAAAGGATGCGGGATATTCTGGATTCGGTTTCGCAAGTCCCGGGAAATTTCCGTCAGGCTTCATCTGTTCGTCAACAGTATAGATGTGCCTTAAACCTATTCTTTTCATGATTTCGGGAACATGACGCGCACCTGCCCCAAAAAGAGGTGTATATACAACCTTCAAGGAATCTGACGCACGGCGAACCGCATCGGGATATACCGCCTCTCTCTCGACACATTTCAAAAATTCTTCGTCAAGCTCAGCTCCGACTGATACTATAAGCTCCTCTCTCGCCTGTGCAGATGCGGGAACATCATTCAAAAGATCCGTAGCCGCAATATATGCGCTGACTCGGTCAGCGTCCTCTTTAGTCGGCTGTGAGCCATCCTCCCAATAGAGCTTATACCCATTATACGCGCTCGGATTGTGCGAAGCTGTAATATTTATACCGGCAATACAGCCAAGGCGGCGCACACCGAAGGAAAGCTCAGGCGTGGGTCTGATTCCGTCAAACAGATAGACTTTGATTCCGTGGGCTGAAAGTACTTCAGCCGCACGCCGCGCAAATGCTTCGGAATTATTTCTGCTGTCGCGACCGATTATAACGCCGCGCTCTTTTGCTTCGTCACCGAGAGTATCGATCAGCTTTGCAACGCCTTCCGTCGCATGAGCCACAGTATACAGATTCATCATATTTGTACCTGCGCCCATCCTTGCCCTGAGTCCGCCTGTACCGAATTCCATGTAAGATGAAAAACGGAGCTTTAACTCGTCCTCGTTTGAGGAAAGAGCGCGCAGTTCTGCCTTGGATACTTCGTCGATCGTATCCGATTGGAGCCACATCTTCAGGTTTTCTTCATAAATTTTCATAAGTCGTTGTCCTTTCATCGATGTAATATTTTATATTTGCCGATAATCAAATTTGAGGGGAACAGTGTATTGATACAAAATTCCAATGCTGCCGCACAGCGCGGCGGAACTTCAAAGCATACATAATGATCGTATACGCCTGAATATTTTGAAACTGTCGAATTTATGCGGGAAATCTTCACATTCAGTGCATCTGCCGCAAGCGTTAGTGAGATAAGCGATTCCGAAGTCATCTCGCGGAAATATATTTCATACATATTCCCGTTCATGTCACACTTACCCGACGTCAGAAGCGCCGTTGAAAGAAATCCGTCGTCCTCAGTCGGTATTCTGCAAACCGCCGCTATCATAAGTTCATATTTCATCAGGAGATTGCGAAACGTCATAAAAAGTCCGTCGGATGTGCTCTCAAGCGGCATAATACACGCGTCTGCCCTCTCGTAATAAACCTCTTCGCATATTGCGGAAAAGTTTGAACCGTATGATGCAGATAATTCGCCGAGGTTTTCAGAAAAAGCATCAAACGCTTCATCCGCCGTACGGCTTTTCATATATACCACAGATTTAATATCAAGCGCGCCGCCGAGAGTGCTTCGCTCGCCGTCAAACAAAAGTGAGCAAAGCGAAGCAAAGCAAGCGCTTCTTAAAGAATTGTCCTTGATATCCGAAAAAAGATTTAATAACTCTTCCCCGCTCGGATGACTACCGTCTTTCTTGATTATTTCACAAGCCTCGGCAAGAACTCCCGCAAGTATATCGTTTTGGTTTCTTCTCTCAGACTCGAGCCATTTTAAATTGTCCGATATTATTCCGAATGATTTTTCGTCCATAATCAGACCGTGAATCAAAGCAGTTCAAGCAGACCGAAAGAATCGTCAAGAAGCGAGCACAGCTCATCCGATTCAAGCTTTCTTTGGCTGAGCAGACAGAGAGTGTAAATCTGCTTTGCCATTTTTTCAGCAAGATCAGGGTCGCTTTCACATTTCTCAGAAAGCTTTGCAATAAGCGGAGAAGCGGTATTAACGGTCAGCGTTGCTTCCGAACCCGGCATCTGCATACCGGCTACTCCGTTCATTCTGTAAAGCTTCATCATATCTTCAAATCTTCGTGAATCTTCACTGACATGGAGAATTGCCGGAGTAGATTCATCCTTAAAGCGTTCAAACTCTACCTTTGTTCCCTCTTTTGCAACCTTTCCGAAAATATCGGAAATTCCCGGTATTTCCGTACAGTCTCCGTCCTCTTTCAGCACATCGGCAATCTCCGCGTCAACTCGGCAGAATTTTACTCCTTCATTTGCAGCTTCAACTGTATTTATAAACTGCGTGTCAATCAGCTTATCAAGAATTACAACCTCAATTCCCTCTTTTGAAAGCATTGATATATATTTTGACTGAGCCGTTTTGTCGGTCGTGTAATAGACCTTTTTCTCATGCTTTTCCGCAGCGCCTTCAAGATATTCTTCAAGCGTTGCAAAGCCGCCGGAGCACTTTTCATAAAGAACCGATCCTTTTACTCTTTCGCAGAACTTAGAGTCTCTCATGCAGCCGTACTCGACAAATGTTTTAAGCTCGTTCCAAAGAGACTCAAAATTCTCACGGTCAGAGTTAAACATTGAGTTCAGCTTATCCGCAACCTTTTTCGTTATATGCGCGGATATTTTTGCAACATATCCGCTGTTTTGGAGATAGCTTCTCGATACGTTCAGCGGAAGATCGGGACAGTCAAGCACGCCTTTCAGCATAAGCAGATATTCGGGGATTACTTCTTTAATGTTGTCTGCAATAAATACCTGATTACAGTAAAGCTTTACCTGACCTTCAAGGCTGTCATACTCGCTTGCAATTCGCGGAAAATAAAGTATTCCCTTAAAATTCAGCGGGTAGTCCGCTTTAAGATGAATCTTAAAGAGCGGCTCTTTATAATCTGCAAACACTTTGCGGTAAAATGCAGTATATTCTTCGTCGGTACACTCGGAAGGATTTTTCTGCCATAAAGGATGTATGTCGTTTATCGGTGTTTCTGCTTTGTCATCTTTATTTTCTTCGTTGTCCGTCTCCTCGGGAACAGGAGCACATGCGTCCTCAAAATAAATTTCAACAGGCATAAACGCGCAGTATTTGTTCAGCACATCGCGCAGTCTGTAGCTTGAGAGGAATTCTTCCCCCTCATCATTTATGTGCATAACAACAGCCGTTCCGTGCTCTCCGATATAATCGTCCGCACCGTCAAAATCCTGAATAATATCAAACTCTCCGTCGTCGGAACATGTCCATTTTACGGCAGGACCTCCAGAATAGGAACGCGTTATAATATCCACCGTATCGCTTACCATAAATGACGAATAAAATCCGAGTCCGAAGTGACCGATAATACCGCTATCGGTGGAATCCTCAGCTCCTTCATATTTTTGAATAAAGTCAAGCGCTCCCGACAAGGCGATGTTGCATATGTATTTACGCAGTTCTCCCTCGCTCATTCCGATTCCGTCATCAGATACGGTAATGGTCTTAGCATCGCTGTTAAGCTCTACCTTTATCTTTCCCGGTGCATCGTCTATATTCTTAGCCTCGCCGAGAGAGATAAGGCGGCGCAGCTTTGTTACAGCGTCGCAGGCATTTGATACGATCTCACGCAGGAATATTTCCTTTTCGGAATAAAGCCACTTTTTAATTATAGGAAATATATGCTCAAGTTCAATAGATATTCCGCCGTGTTCTGTTTTATTTTCCATAGTTTAACTCTTCCTTTCACATGGACATATGGCCGATAAACGATATATCAAAGCAACTCTCGGATACATTCAAACTACCGACCTTATTATTATATTCTTATACTTATTTAATTATATAACCGTTTGCACCCTTTGTCAAGATTTTCGGAAATTATTACCCGTAGTTTTGCTTAAACTAACAAAATCAAGCTCAAATTAAATTTATGGTTTGTTATTTGTGAGTATTTTAGATTATTAAAGCAGATTCAATTTATACAAATGGTAAAAAATAAAAATGTTCTGAAAAAGGCTTGTAATTTATAGTCGTTTGTTATAAAATATATTGGTGGAAGGTCAAAAACGGTCTTCCGTAACGATGTTTCCAAATTTAATAACATATATGTTGGAGGATTACAAATTATGTCAGTTAAAGTTGCCATTAACGGTTTCGGTCGTATCGGCCGTCTCGCATTCCGTCAGATGTTCGGCGCAGAGGGATATGATGTTGTTGCTATCAACGACCTCACAGATCCCGCAATGCTCGCTCATCTTCTGAAGTACGACACCGCTCAGGGCGGATACTGCGGCAGAATCGGCGAAGGCGCTCACACTGTTGAAGCAGGAGAAAACTACATCGTAGTTGACGGCAAGAAGATCACGATCTACAGCGAAAAGAACGCAGCTGATCTGCCTTGGGGCGAGATCGGTGTTGACGTTGTTCTCGAGTGCACAGGCTTCTACTGCTCAAAGGATAAGAGCCAGGCTCACATCGACGCAGGCGCTAAAAAGGTTGTTATTTCAGCCCCCGCAGGAAACGACCTCAAAACTATCGTTTACAGCGTAAACGAAAACACTCTTACAGCTGATGACAAGATCATCTCTGCTGCATCATGCACAACAAACTGCCTTGCTCCCATGGCTGACGCGCTTAACAAGTACGCTGCTATCCAGAGCGGTATCATGTCAACTATCCACGCTTACACAGGCGACCAGATGATCCTTGACGGTCCTCACAGAAAGGGTGACCTCCGCCGTGCACGTGCAGGCGCTGCTAACATCGTTCCGAACTCAACAGGCGCTGCTAAGGCTATCGGTCTTGTTATCCCCGAGCTGAACGGTAAGCTTATCGGTTCTGCACAGAGAGTTCCTGTTCCGACAGGATCAACGACAATCCTTACTGCTGTTGTTAAGGGCAAGGATGTAACAAAGGAAGGCATCAACGCTGCTATGAAGGCTGCTGCTTCCGAATCCTTCGGCTACAACGAAGAGCAGATCGTTTCTTCTGATGTTATCGGCATGAAGTACGGCTCACTCTTTGACGCTACTCAGACAATGGTTGCTCCTCTCGGCGATGATCTCTATGAGGTTCAGGTTGTTTCATGGTATGACAACGAGAACTCATACACAAGCCAGATGGTTCGTACAATCAAGTACTTCGCAGAACTCGCGTAAGTTTAAATTTAATAGAAAAAATACCGATGTGCTGATGCATGTCGGTATTTTTTATTATAAAAAAGACTGTCAACTTTTCAGAAAAAGATTTTATTTCTACCATATGGTCTTGCCCTTTCATGATTTAAGCTAAAAAATAAAAAAATCCCCTTCGGTCAAGGCAATAATAGTTAAATTTGTGATGGTGTTTTTTTGCGCAAAGAGCAATAATTCTTTTGTCGAAAATTATCGCTCTTTGCCTAACCTTTCAGGCTCATATCATGCAGGCAGCCTGATTTTTAATTATTTCTTTGAAATGCGCGACATTTGTCTCTGCGCCATTATAAGTCCGTAATAGATACCGTGCTGTTTCATCAGCTCATTGTGAGAGCCGAATTCCGCAAGAGTTCCCTTGTCAAGCACAAGAATCCTGTCAGCATTTCTTAGAGTTGAAAGTCTGTGAGCTATAGCAAGCGTTGTACGGTTGCGTGTCAGCTCATAGAGGACATCCTGAACTTCCTTTTCCGTTTCAGTATCAAGAGCCGATGTTGCCTCATCAAGTATCAGTATAGCGGGATCTCTCAGCAGAGCGCGGGCGATAGAAACTCTCTGACGCTCGCCTCCCGACAGCGTATATCCTTTTTCCCCAACTTTGGTATTATATCCGTCCGGAAGCTTTACAATAAATTTATGCGCCCCTGCAAGCTTGGACGCCGATATTACCTCTTCAAGAGTAGCGTCAGGCTTTGCATATCTTATATTGTCATATACGCTTCCCGAAAAGAGATACGTTTCCTGAAGAACTACCCCAATCTGAGAGCGAAGGCATGTCTGAGACATATCGCGCAGATCATGTCCGTCTATCTTAACTGAACCTGAACTCGGATCATACATACGCATAACAAGATTGATAAGCGTAGATTTTCCGACACCCGAGCGTCCGACAATACCGATCATCTCGCCTTTTTTTATCGATGCACTGAGATGCTTGATAACAGGACTCGCAGGATCATATGAAAAAGATACGTCGTCAAACTCTATTTCACCGTCTATCTTAAACTCGCAGGCGTCCTCTTTATCCGCAATTTCATTCTCCTCGTCAAGTATCTCAAATATTTTTGCCGCCGATGTGCCTGTTCTCGATATTATCCTCGGAATATTTGAAATCCATCTGAGCGGATCGTATATTAGGCTGACATACGCCGAAAACTGCGACATTTCACCGAGCGTCATTCTGCCTTTTAAAATCATATTACCTACATAGTAAAGAATAAAGAACTCGCCGATTCCGAGTATGAAGCTCATCACAGGCATAATAATACCGGAAAATGAATCTGTTTTTATCGAAACATCTCTTGCCTTTGCCGAAATATCATCATGCCTTTTGATCTCCCTCTGTTCCATTCCGTAGGATTTTACCACACGAATTCCCGAAAAAGTATCATGAAGCACCGAATCCGCCTTAGATGTGGTAGTCCATGTCAGTCTGAAAAACTTGTGCAGAAACTGCATTATCTTTCGGTTTAAAATTAGAATCAGAGGAAGCGGGCACAGAACAAGAAGCGCAATTCGCCAGTCATACACAAACAGAATGACTCCCACTGTCACAAGCATTACGATCGTTTGAGCAATATTTCCGAAATCCGCCGTAATAAAACTGCCGACGATCTCCGTATCCGAAGAAACACGGTGAATAAGCGAACCAGCCGTTTTATCATATATTTTTGCAATAGACAATGACTGTATTTTATCAAAAGTCATTTGCCGAAGCTTTACTAAAATACCGGCACCGGCGCTGACTACTATCAGATTTCTCACAACAACAATAACCTTTACTATTACGTTTGCTGCAAATATAGACAGTATTACTCCGATAAATCCGACGAAAACAGGATTTTGCGCATTTATGTAGTCGTCAACCAAAACTTTGTTTAGGAACGGCAAAAGCAAATTTGAAAATGCCGCTGCAAAATAAAGCAATACGGAAATTATAATCTGCCACTTCCACGGAGATGCAATTTTCAAAATTCGTCTCACATAAGAACCTTTGTCAGAGCAATTACCGCATGTATCGCTGCCGATAATCAGAGGACGGCCGCATTTCGGACAAGCGTTTCCCGTGACCACATATTTGTGAACATCTTCCGTGAGAGTTCCGTTCTTAAGAGCTTTAAGATCTCCGATAATCTTAGTGAAGGAATTAGCGAAAGTACCTCTTCCGCGGCACATAATCTCACTTTCACCGCTATTTCTCTTAACCTCAATGAAAATACACCCGATACCCGAGACAAGCTCAAATTCAGATATGCTTTCCATCTCAAATGTCCTGACAATTTCCGAATTTTCTATTACATAAACTGTGCTGTCAGTTGCAGCAACGATACCCTCGCAAAGCAAAGTTTGCTTTTCAAGGCTGAGATCATACGGAAATATCACTTTGATGTCTCCGAGTACCCCCGCAGAGACCGCTTTATCTGTTATTTCTTTTAAATCATACATCAAATATCCTGACCTTTCAAATGCCCCGTAAGCTTACAAGTAAATATCGATCAATTTTTTTGACTTTTTATCAAGACTGTCAAACGGAGGAAGATCATATCTGTTGCCGTCAATATCTATAATAAATATTTCGCCGTCACTTGATTTTAGTATGCTGCTGTATGTATCTCTCAGCGTAAAGCTGACCTCTCCATCTGAGGATTCCGCTTTCCAATAGGAATATCCGTATCTGTCGAGAATCGACTCTATCCTGTGCAGACGGCACACATAATATTTCCTGTGAAGCTCGTTTTCAATAAGTTCTCTCGCATCAGCGTCAAATACGGAAACATCCTTAATAATTCCGATCTCAACAGAGTCAAGATCAAGTACGGAAATATATTTATACTCGCTGTCATACGGAAACATACGGTGAAGATTTACTCTGTCATATGAGACAAAGCTTTCGTCTGATTCTTCTGAATTATTCTTAACGCTGACCGAGAGAAAATCTCCCTTTTTCTTTATCAAACACGTTTCAGGCGTGAGATATGTAATTCCCGCCGCACGTATGAGTTCCGAATCATTTATTAAATCCATAGAAATCTCCATTCCTTCTCTTTAAATTTTACTCAGGCTTCAACGCCGACATTTTTAAGAGCCGCAAGCTGAAGCGAGTACAGCTTGAAATACTCACCCTTTGCGCGTATCAGTTCATCATGAGTTCCGCTCTCGCATACCTCTCCGTCTTTCAGTACAATAAGCTTGTCCGCATTTCTCAGAGTTGACAGGCGGTGTGCTATCATAATGGTCGTTTTTCCGCGAACAAGTATTTCAAGCGCAGACTGTATTTTACGCTCCGTCTGAGTATCCATAGCCGCCGTTGCTTCGTCAAGAATCAGTATTGACGGATCGCGCAGAATTGCGCGGGCAATTGAAAGCCTCTGCTTCTCACCACCCGACAACTGCTGACCACCGAATCCGATCAGCGTTGAATATGCGTCGGGAAGCTTCATAATAAAATCGTGCGCCCCTGATATTTTTGCAGCCATTAAGACTTCATCAAGCGTTGCGTCTGCTCTTGCATATCTAATATTTTCAAGTATTGTTCCGACAAAAAGATACGTTTCCTGCGAAACAATTGCAATACTGTCGCGCAGAGCCTTTATCGGAAGCTCACGTATCGGTTCTCCGTCAAGTCTTATCTCACCCCTGTCAACGTCATACATGCGAAGGATAAGATTTGCTATCGTCGATTTTCCCGCTCCCGTATGCCCTACAATTCCGAGAATCGTTCCGTGCGGCACAGTAAAGCTTATATCCTTCAGAATCATGCGGCTTTTGTCATATCCGAAATCAACATGATCTATTTCAATGTCACCGCAAAGCCGATCCTTCGGCACCGGGTTCTCAGGCTCCTCAACATCGGGATTTGCATCCATGATCTCTACAAGTCTTCCCATTGCATTGATCGCGTCGGTCGCCTGATACGACATTCTGACAAACTGTGACATCGGACTGTATATCATCGCAATATATGCAGTGAAGGTAATAAGCATTCCGTATGTAATCTCACCGCTGACTACCATCCAGCCTCCGACTCCCATAACTGTAAGCTGACCGACAACCATCAGAATATCAACTATCGGGAATTTGCGTTCGCTGTAAAAAGTAGCTTCTTTGCCTGCTCTTGCGGAAGCATCATTTACAACCTTGAAGCGATCCGAGCCTTCCTGCTCTTTGGAAAACGCTTTTACAACGCGCATTCCCGAAATAGTATCGCTGAGTACGGAATTAAGCTTTCTCGCGCCCGTATACCTTTTGCCGTGATATTTTCCCATTGATGAAAACAAGCGCTTCATTATAATGAAAATAACAGGAACCGTAATAAAATAAAGCAGTGCAAGCTTCGGACTCATTATAAACATAATCACTGCAATGGCGATCACCTGTGTGATACTTACAAGATAATACGGAATCCCGTTAGCGAAAAGCCAAAACATAATGTCGGAATCGCGCGACACCTGAGTCATAAGCGAACCTGTCTGCTTGTCCGTAAAGAATTTCAGGGACAGCCGTTCTATTGATTCAAATATTACCTTTCTGAGATCGTACCATATTTTCGCTCCCATTCTCGCCGTAACAAGACTGTTAATAATTGTAACTATCATCGAAAGTATTTTTGTTCCGACGATCAGAGACAGAACAAAAATAAGCTGTCCGTAAAATCTGCCTGCACGGTTCAGCACCTGATCATAATAAAATCCCGAGCTTATATACGGAGCAAATATTCCAAGCGCACTCGACAGGATAAGACAAGTAACAAGCGAGATTACCTGTACCTTGTATTTCATAACAAAGGTAAGCACACGGCGGAAGACCTTTCCCTTATCCATGCAGTGCAAACAAGTCTTTCTGTGCGGATCGGCATATTTTTTCCCGCATTTCGGGCAGTAAAGAGGTCCTTTGGGCGATACTTTTCCGTCGCCATCATGCGGAGGAGACATCCTTCCGCCGTGACCGGCTCCGTCTCCGCGGTGCGGCTCATGTTCACCGTGACGATGCGCTCTGCCGCCGCCGAGATATTCAGCAAGCAGTGTCAAATTCTCTTTCTGAGTGTTAGTTGAGCATATAAGCAAGCGCGCCGAGCCCGAGCCGTCGATTCCGATAAGAACTCCGCCCGACACCTGTTCTTCATACAGAAAGTCCGAATAATCATTTCTGTCAAACTTCTCAAATTCAAGCTCTTCAAATCTCTCTTTGGCTTTTTTCCACATGAATACAGGACTTTTTTCATCTCCCCTGAGAACAACAGAGCCTGACAGAACATATATTTTATCTTCCGTTACCGCAACGTATGTGTCGCTCCGTACTCTTGAAAGCGTAAGGTCTGTATTTGTAAAAAACATTATCGAATTTGTATCAACTCCGTGAAGCTCGAAAAGCGGCGTCAGATATGACGGAATATCAGGTTGCCTTCCCGATTTTTTTTGATCCATAGAAGCCTCCGTTCTGCCGTTCTGCGGCGAATTTTAAACAGTATTCTTCAAGTTGTTTTGTGTATTATAATCTACATGCACTGATTTGTCAATAATTTTCGTACAAATTATATTTTTAATTTTTTATTGTCTGATATTATCGCAAATAAGTGTAAGATATCATAACAGTTGAGAGAGAAAAATATCTGTTATCTGCCGCAATTTTTGCACTCTTCGGAATATCGCATAGGACAAGATAATATTATTTGAATAAGAAAACCTACAAACAAAATCAGAAAGGCAAGGTAAGACTCAAATGAAAAAGAAAATCAAAATAATATCCTGTGCTCTGCTCGGCATTATTCTGCTCGGCAGTACGGCGTCAGCCGACGGATATAAGCCTGTGGACGCGGAAATCAGCGAAACTGAGGAAGAAAGCAAAGAAACTGCAGCACCGAATTTTGAGCTGCCCGTCAGAAGCGCCGTGCTTATGGACTTTTCAACAGGTACTGTGCTCTATGAACAAAATCCTGATGAAGCTCTGCCGCCTGCTTCCGTCACAAAGGTAATGACGCTTCTGCTCATAATGGAAGCTGTTGATTCGGGACAGATATCCCTTGACGATATGATATCGGTCAGCGACTATGCAGCGTCAATGGGCGGCTCACAGGTATATCTTGAACCCGGAGAAACAATGCGCGCAGAGGATCTCATAAAAAGTATTGTTATAGCATCTGCAAACGACGCCGCCCTTACAATGGCTGAGGCCGTTGCGGGAAGCGAAAGCGAATTCGTATCGCGCATGAATGCGCGTGCTACTGATCTTGGCATGGCGAACACAAATTTTGAAAACGTGACGGGACTTGACGATGACGCTCAAAATCATGTAACCAGCGCAAGAGATATTGCGCTTATGTCACGCGCGCTGATGAGCCACTCAAAAATTTTTGACTTTACGACGCGTTGGATGGATACCATTCGCGACGGAGCGTTCGGACTCACAAATACGAACCGTCTCATAAGATTTTATAACGGAGCTACCGGACTGAAAACAGGCTCTACCTCAAAGGCGAAATTCTGTATCAGCGCTACCGCCGAGCGCGACGGACTTCATCTGATAGCAGTTATCATGGGAGCGGAAACCCGTGACGAAAGAAATGATGCGGCAAAGACTCTGCTCGACTGGGGATTTGCAAATTACGCTATATACACAGACGATGGCGGGGAGAGTGAAGATATTCCGGTTCTCGGAGGAGAAAGCGAGAGCGTGCGCGGAATATACGGCAAGTGTGAAATACTGACCGAGAAAGGAGCTGCGGGGAATATCACGGCAGAAGTAAAACCCGACGAATCAGTTGCCGCTCCCGTAAAAAAAGGCGATCCTATCGGAAAAGTGCAGTATATGCTGAGCGGAGAGATTGTTCGTGAAGCCGAGCTTACCGCCGATCGGGATGTAGACAAGATCAGTTTCTTCGGAGTATTCATAAGAATGCTTGCAGGTTATCTTATAAAATAGATATTCATAACAAAAAATAGTGCAAACCTATTGAAAAAATCCGCAAAATGTTGTATTATATAAATGAGAAAGATAAAAAATGATCGGTACGGGCAAATATGTATGATAGCCGGCGGTTGTTCGGATTCGCAGCGTATTTGAAAATACCGGTCTTAAAAGAAAAAGGATACAAAATGGCGGTAGAACTTAATACGAAATTTTTAGAAGGATTCGTTGATCTTGAAAATAAGCCCTGCGAGCTTGATAAAATCTCACATATTGCCGAGGCTTCTCTTTCAATGGTCAGGGAAAACAGCGGAGCTGGATCTGATTTCCTCGGTTGGCGCGACCTTCCGAAGAATTATGATAAGGAGGAATTTGAGCGTATTCTTAAAGCGGCTGAAAAAGTCAAGAATATGTGCGATGTATTTGTAGTTATCGGAATCGGCGGATCATATCTCGGCGCGCGCGCTGCGATTGAATTTATCAAATCTCCGTATTACAATAATTTCAAAAAGGATACTCCCGATATATACTTTGCAGGAAACAGTATCAGCGCATCTTCCCTTTCGGATATTATCAGTATCTGTGAAGGTCGCAACGTGTGCGTAAATGTTATCTCAAAATCGGGAACCACGACAGAGCCTGCCGTTACCTTCCGAATCTTCCGTAAAATGCTTGAAGACCGTTACGGCGAAGAAGGTGCGCGCGAGCGTATCTTCGTTACAACTGACCGCGCACGCGGTAAGCTGAAAGAATTTTCCACCGACAAGGGTTATGAGACTTTCGTTGTTCCCGACGATGTGGGAGGACGATTCTCTGTTCTAACAGCGGTAGGACTTCTTCCGATAGCAGTAGCCGGTATTGACATAAAAAAAATGATGGACGGCGCGGCGGACGCTATGGTGAAATATTCATCGGGAAGCGCTGCTGAAAATGACGCTGTAATTTACGCTTCTCTCCGAAATATTTTGTATAACAAGGGGAAGTGTGCGGAAATACTTGTATCATACGAACCTGCGCTTCAGATGTTCTGCGAATGGTGGAAGCAGCTCTTCGGCGAATCCGAAGGCAAGGACGGCAAGGGTCTTTATCCTTCTTCCGTTATCTGCTCGACAGATCTTCATTCTCTCGGTCAGTACATACAGGAAGGCAAAAGAATGATTTTTGAAACCGTTATAAAAATCGGAGAATCAAAGGACGATATAACTGTTCCTGACGATCCGGAAAACATTGACGGACTCAATTTTCTTTCAGGCCGAGATCTTCACTATGTAAATTCAATGGCAATGACCGGAACGCTTCTCGCCCACCACGACGGCGGAGTTCCGAATATTGTAATAAATATTCCAGACAGAAGCGAATATTCTTTCGGATATCTCGTATATTTCTTTGAGCTTGCTTGTGCGGTATCCGCATATATGCTCGGAGTAAACCCGTTTGACCAGCCGGGTGTTGAGGCTTACAAGAAGAACATGTATGCTCTTCTCGGAAAGCCGGGATTTGAAAAAGAAAAAGAGGCTCTTGAAGCCAGAATATAACAAAATTTCAGGAGGGACACATTATGTTAAAACTTATTATCGGCGCTAAAGGATCCGGCAAGACAAAAACGCTTATCGACCTTGTAAACACAGCTCTGAAGAACACAAACGGATCTGTCGTTTGTATAGAGAAAGGTGATAAACTCAAATTTGATATCAGCTATCATTGCAGGCTTATGGATACTGATCAGTACAAAATCGCAAATGCAGAATCACTTTACGGATTCGTAGCAGGCATTCTTGCAAGCAACCATGACGTATCCGATCTCTTTATCGATTCCGCTCTTAAGATCTGCGAAAACGATCAGGCATCATTTGATGAATTCCTCGCAAAGGTCTCCGAGCTTGTTGAAAAGAACGGCGTAAACTGTGTTATGACTTCATCTCTCCATGTTGAGAATGCAACAGCTGCAGAAAAGCAGTATCTTTAATAAGAATAACTGAATACCCCCAACCCGACAAGGCATCAGCGGCTTTGTCGGGTGTTTTTTGTTCTCAGAACTCTGTCTGTTGTACGATAATTTACATTTAACTATATGAGCAAAACTAATGTACGCCGTGCGGCATTCCATCTTCTAATACGCAATTAACCCCTGCGGAGATTAAAATTTTCCGCCGGGGTTATCACTTACCAAGCCGAAGTAAAGCGTACCATTATCCTTTGAGGTACAAGCTTTGCAAGAATTCTGAAAAACTTATAAAAAACACTCGGCGTATACACTCTTTTTCCGCGCTTCGCCGCTTTAAGCGCACCGCGCGCCGTCTTTTTCACATCACAGTACGGAAGTCGTGCGAACATTTTTGAGTTTCCGTTAATTTCACCTCGCGTTGTAAAGTTAGTGTGCATAGGACCGGGACAGACTGCACAAACGCTGATTCCGCGCTCTTTAAGTTCAACACCAAGCGCACGGCTGAAGAACGATACGTATGCCTTTGTCGCACTGTAAACACTGAGTCCCGTATTCGGACAAAACGAAGCTATCGACGACGTATTTATGATATGGCTTCCGCTTTTCATATAAGGAAGCGTAATTCTTGTCACATCAGTCATAGCACGCACATTCAGATGAAGCATTGTATCAAGCTTATCTATATCTGTATCTGAAATATTTCCGAGATATCCCGCGCCTGCGTTGTTAATCAGCAGCGATACCTCAAAAGACGGATCGGAAGCCGCCGCTTCCAGCTTGTTTGAAAGTGTAGCAAAACTGAGCTTTTCTGTCAGATCAAGAGGAATAATCAGGCATTTATTACCTGATTTATTCTCCGCTGACCGAAGCTTCTCGTCATTTCTTGATATGAGCCAATACTCGTCTATCTCAGGAAAGTATGAACTGCATTCAAGGAACAGTTCCAAACCAAGGCCTCCCGACGCACCTGTAATAATCGCAACTTTCATACTATTTCAATCAGCTCCTTCGTACAGTCGGTGAGATTTACAGCTCCGCTCTCTGTAATATACATCATATCCTCTATGCGGCAGCCGTACATTCCCTCTATATAGATTCCCGGCTCTACAGTCACGATATTTCCCGCTTCAAGTTTTTTTCCGAATGCACGCGGCGACTGAACAGGCAGCTCATGTATCATGATTCCGACTCCGTGTCCGAGACTGTGCCCGAATTTGCCCTCATACCCTGCTCCGTTTATAATGTCGCGCGCAATCCTATCCATTTCTCCGCAGTCAGCTCCGCATGTAATTGCTTCGATTGCAGCCGTCTGCGCAGTAAGCACCGTATTATACAGATTTCTCATATCATCGTCAGCATGCCCGATAACGACTGTCCTTGTCATATCAGAACAGTATCCGCCCACAGTAGCTCCGAAATCAAGCGTCAGAAATCCCCTCTCAAGCGGAACATTTCTCGGCGTTCCGTGCGGCACAGACGACGCTTTTCCCGATACAGCTATCGTGTCAAATGACGGCTTATCCGAGCCGCCTTTTTTCATATAGTATTCAAGCTCAGAGGCGACTTCAATTTCCGTCATATTTGGTCTTATCGCATTCAAGAGCTTGTCAAACGCTGTCTCGGCTATCCTCTGCGCCGCTTTGATCTGATCGACCTCAAAGCTTTCCTTAACAGCGCGCAGTTCCGTAAAATAAGTACCTACAGGCACTGTCTTACAAAAATTCGGCAGATCCGATAGCAGTCTCTCGTGCTCCGCAACTGTAATTGCACAATCTTCAATTCCAAGCGTTTTTATATTTTCCTTTTCAATATAAGAGACAAGGAATTCTTCACCTATAAGGCAAACCTTGCATAAATCGGTCGTTTTTTCTCTTGCCGCCTCTATATATCTGAAGTCTGAAAAAGCATAAGCCGAGCTTCGTGTTATAAGCATATATCCGTCGGGATTACTGTAACCCGACATATAGTAAAAATTTTCGGGAGAATTTATATATATCCCGTCAAGTCCTGCTTCCGCCATGTATTTACGCAAGTTGTCGTATCTTTTCTCATAATTCATCATTTGCTTAATATATCTCCGATATCTGATATACGTTTAAATTTTCTGACATAAGGCCGCTCAATCAAACGCTTTGATTTAAAGAAAAGATTCTTTTTATCCTTGATCGGCGGTACTATTATCGAATATATTCCCGCCCGATTTGCCGCGGCGGCGTCTGTCAAAAGCTGATCTCCGAGCAAGGCCGTCTCTTTATCGGTCATACCGTGCTTCTCCATTACAGCGCGTATCGCGCCGATTCCCGGTTTATGAGCGTCCCAATACGCCGTCAGATTTAAGTCACGGTTGAATTCGCTCACACGTTCTTCATGATTGTTAGAAACAAATGCTACCGTAACGCCGCATCTCTTCATTGAATCAAGCCAAGCAGCGACACCCTCTGTCGGGCGCGGATCGTCATAGGTGACAAGCGTATTATCGATATCACATATAAGCAGTTTTATTCCGAGTTCTGACAACAGTTCGGGAGTAACATCTGCATATGTGCTCTTCATCATGCGCGGCATTATGTATTTTTCAAATATCAATTTTTCTTCTCCGCATTTCGTTATATTATTTATATCTTATACGATATTTATTATATATCGTACGGAAAAAATATGCAATAGATCTCTTGTAAATACTATACTCAGCAGCGGCATAAAAGCAGTTGTCGGAATTACATCTTAATTATATATAAAATTTATTAATTTTCCTGCATTTTATTGTATTTTGTACAGATTTCATGTATAATAGCTTCATATTATACTTATTATTTTGTTGTAATATATATTGTCAGAAGTTTTATCTACATAATATTGACGGAGGTATACCATGTCGCTTATAAATTATTTTACAGGAAATTTTTCCGTTATGCAGGAACTTGATTTTTTAATACGAATTCTTCTTGCATGCGTTTGCGGAGCGTGCATCGGCATTGAAAGAAGCCGCCGTCTGAAGGAAGCGGGAATTCGCACTCACGTTATCGTATGCTGTGCGGCAGCTCTGATGATGATAGTATCAAAATACGGTTTCACTGATCTCACCGGCGGCGACGGTGCTTTCTTTGACGGTACAAGAGGCGCCGATCCTGCACGTATTGCAGCACAGGTAATCAGCGGTATCGGATTTCTCGGCGCAGGAGTTATTTTCAGAAACGGAAACACGGTCAAAGGACTTACGACAGCCGCCGGAATTTGGGCAACTGCCGGAATAGGTCTTGCAATCGGCTCGGGAATGTATATAATCAGCATTTTGTTCACGATAATCATTACAGTTCTCCAATTTGTAATGCACAAAATAACGGTCGGCACCGATTCCCTTATCACACATCGATTACAGTTTACCGTAATAAAACAGGCTGAATTTCAAAAACGATTTACGGAATATACCGCCGAGCATCAGATACAGATTCTAGAAAACAAGATTACCTGCGGCGCTGACGGAAGCATAATTTATGACGCAGTACTTCGCTCTCCGCATGACATGACTATACAGGATCTCGCTGTATTTCTTGATGTTAAAGAAGTAAGCAGTATCGATTGTATCCCTGTTGTATAAATACATACGGACGGAAATTTATGATTTTAAAGAAAGGATGTAACAAATCCGGTGAGCATCGTAAAAAATGAGATCCCGATTTTAGAGTATGACACATCCCCTGACGCTGTAATTATGCCCGATCATGCAAAGCTTGATCTTCACCTTCCCGAGATGGCTGTTTTCCCATTTTTGGGTGACAAAATCGACCGATTTGCAAAAAATAACGAATGCGTCGAGGTATCTTTCTTTGAATCTGCTACAAAAATGTATTCTATTTATATAACTAAACATAAAGGACAGGATATTTGTCTGTGTCAGGCTCCTGTAGGCGCGGCTGCTGCGGCTCAAATACTTGATTGGCTGATCGGATACGGCGTTAGAAAAATTATATCCGCAGGTTCTTGCGGAGCACTTGAAGATTTTCCCGAGAACACCTTTCTTATTCCGAATAAGGCATTAAGAGATGAAGGTACTTCATATCACTATGCGTCTCCGTCACGTTACATAAATATAAATCCGCACGCTGTTTCCGCTATTAAAGAAGCGCTGAGCGAGAATGGATTAAAATTTAACGAAGTTACGACATGGACTACTGACGGATTTTACAGAGAAACTAAAGAAAAGGTTATGTACCGAAGAGAAGAAGGCTGTCAGGTCGTTGAAATGGAGTGTTCGGCTCTTGCCGCCTGTGCTCAGATGCGCGGGGCGGTATGGGGACAAATTCTGTTTACCGCCGACACTCTGACAAACATTGAAAAATATGACGAGCGAGGCTGGGGCAAGGACTCATTTGACTTTGCTCTAAAGCTATGTTTAGACGCGGTAGTAAAAATATAAAATAGCAGGAGAGTCTGAAGTGATAAATATTTTGCTGGATGTACCTAATATTGAGAATACCGATTTTTATTGTGAGCTGAAAAATTATATTAAACCAAATCATTCTGTTGCAGTCATCGCACTTGCTTTTCGTGACAGTCAGGTAAAATCTCTTGCGGATTGGAACTTACTTTACGGCAAAGAAAACAGCAAATACTACAGCAAAATAGTAGACGGACTTGCCGCTTACGGTATATCTGAAAATGATATAAAATTTATTAACTATTTTACTGACAGCAAAGAATCTGCTGCACAAAAAATCGCTAGCTCTGATATAATCTATTTTTTAGGCGGTCTTCCCGATAGAATGCTTGACAGAATTATTAAACTTGAATTGTATCATACACTGATGAAGTTCGATGGTATTGTTATGGGATACAGCGCAGGCGCTCTTATTCAGTTAGCTGAATATCACCTATCTCCTGATGATGATTATACGGAATTCAAATATTGCAAAGGTATTCCGTATTTGGATAGCTTCTATTTACAAGTCCATTATGAAAATACTAAGGTACAAAATGAATCCATTAAACGAGTAATATCCGAACGCAAGAAAACAGTGTATGCTACTGATTTCAAATTCAGTGCTATACTTGTTGATAACGGAAATATAAAACTGATTGGCAATGTGAAAACTTTCAAAAATTAAATTAAAAAAAGCTCCGCACGGTCACCTTATAAACCCGTGCGGAGCTTTTTTTAATTTATTCATATATTATGCCCGAACACAGCGCTGCATCCAAGTTCGCTTTCAATTTCAAGGAGTCTGTTATATTTTGACGTACGCTCTGCCCTGCACGGCGCGCCTGTCTTGATAAATCCGCAGTTGACTGCCACCGCTATATCGGCAATCGATGTGTCGCATGTTTCTCCCGAACGGTGAGACAAAATCTGTCTGTATCCGTTGTGAGACGCAATCCTTATAACCTCCAGCGTCTCGCTCAGCGTTCCTATCTGATTCGGTTTTACAAGCACTGCGTTCCCTTCTCCCGACTTAATCCCTCGCTTCAGCCTTGATGGATTTGTAACAAACAGATCATCTCCTACAAGAAGAATACGATCACCAATTTTTTCCGTCATAACACACCAGCCACCTTCGTCGTCCTCTCCGAGTCCGTCTTCAATAGAGACTATCGGGTATTTGTCGACAAGAGAATTAAGTCTCTCACAAATTCCGGCGGAAGTATAACGCCCTCCGTTTTTCGGCAGCTTGTAGGAAGCACCGTCCGCCCATTCGCTTGCCGCACAATCAAGCGCGATCTTAACTTCATTTGTACTGTATCCTGCCCTCTCAATAGCCAAACAAATATAATCGAGCGCCTCTTCTTCTCCGTCAAGATCGGGAGCAAAACCTCCTTCATCTCCGACTCCGCTGTTTTTGCCGTCTTTCTTCAGAATATCTCCGAGTGCATGGTAAATTTCAGAGCCGGCTCTGAGAGCCTCCGAAAAAGTTCCGAACCCTGAAGGCACTATCATGAATTCCTGAATATCAAGATTATTTGCAGCATGTGCTCCTCCGTTCAGTATATTCATCATCGGAGTAGGTATTCTTGCAGCTCCGATCCCACCGATATATCTGTAAAGCGGAACTTTGCTGTGCGCCGCTCCTGCCTTTGCCGCTGCAAGCGATACGGCAAGTATTGCATTCGCGCCGATTCTTTTTTTATTTTCCGTGTCATCTGCCCGTATCATAAGGCAGTCTACCATTCCCTGATTGCACACCATTCCGCAAAGAAGGCGCGAAAGCTCGGAATTAACATTCTGTACAGCTCTCAGAACTCCCCGTCCGAGATATCTTTTCTTATCTTCGTCGCGAAGCTCATGAGCTTCATATTTTCCGGTCGATGCTCCCGACGGAGCGGCAGCAACTCCGAATGATCCGTCGTCAAGAACCACCTTTGCTTCAAGGGTCGGATTTCCTCTTGAATCAAGGATTTCACGCGCTTCAACCGAAACTATTTTATCTCTGCAAAGCATATAAGCCCCCGTAATATCTAATCAGTATATTTTCATGAGCGGCACAGTTCCAAGACATTCGGATTTCGGAAACAAAAAATTCCGAAACCGAAAAAATGACATCTGCAATCGCCCTCCTAAATTCTTGTACTATAAAATATTATGGACTTTAAATTATATATTATACCATGAAGCAAAAATGCTTGCTTGCAATGGCATTTTTGCGAAGCCGTCAATAATGCAGGCATGCAAGGAACTTTGCGACGCAAGTCTCCATAGCTTGTAAAACAAGCTTTCCTGCGTATATTATACCATGATTTATTCCATAGACCTGATATAAATGGCATAAGCCAAGAAATAACTTGTATCCAAAATTTCATTTTAAAATGCTACATACATATCCGTACTTGATATTTATATTTTATTATGTCTAAACTCGGTGTCAGGAGCGATACTTTTGCATATAATAATAAAGTATTTATGCTGAGGTAAGAAGCGCAGTGCGCTAATTTGAAACTTACCGCGTCGCGTGCAGGTGAAAAAAATGACAATTTATACTGTTAAACCGGGAGACAGCATTTTTTCTATTGCAAGAGCTTTCGGTATTCCTCCGTCACGGATAATCACTGATAATTTTTTAACAGATCCCGGAAATCTTATTGTAGGAGAAGATCTTGTGATCCTTTTCCCGAATCAGACACACACCGTAATGGGCGGTGAAACACTTTCTTCAATCGCAGAAATGTACGGACAGACTCTTGTCGACATGTACAGAAACAATCCGGTGCTTGACGGAATGCCGTCTGTATTTCCCGGTCAAGTACTGAACATATCTTATGATGCGCCCCCTCTCGGAGACATCACGACTAACGGTTACGCGTACCCGTACATTGACAGAACAGTGCTTCGCCGAACGCTTCCGTATCTTACGTATCTTTCTATATTTACATACGGTATTGAAGATAACGGAGAACTGATCGAGCCTACGGGCGGAGATGATGAACTTATTGCTATTGCAAAAGAATACGGAACCGTACCGCTGATGATGCTGACTTCCTTAAATTCCGAAGGAAAATTTTCAAATGAACTTGCAGGACGTGTACTCAGCGATCCTGCTCTGCGTGCTACCGTCGTTGAAAATACCGCATCAACGATGAGAGCAAAGGGATACGGCGGTGTTGATGTGGATTTTGAATATGTCCCCGGCGAATATGCAGATGAATACGGGCAATTCATCAGCGAACTTCAGGCGGCACTCGGAGAAGAATATCCTGTATTTGTTTCTCTCGCACCAAAATATTCGGCTGATCAGCCGGGTCTTCTCTACGAAGGGCACAACTACGGCTTGCTCGGCTCACTTGCCGACTATGTTCTGCTTATGACATATGAATGGGGCTACACATACGGACCTCCGATGGCAGTCTCTCCGATAGATCAGGTAAAACGTGTTGTAGACTATGCCCTGAGTGAAATCGAAAGCTCCAAGATACAGCTCGGAGTACCGAATTACGGATATGACTGGGCGCTTCCCTATGTTCGCGGAGAAAGCCGTGCACGCTCTCTTTCAAATGTTGAAGCCGTTGATCTCGCTCGTGAGAAAAATGCCGCAATCGAATTTGACAGTACCGCCATGTCGCCGTTCTTCAGATATTATGACAGACCGCAAAGCTTTGCTGATGCAGTAGAACATATTGTATGGTTTGAAAATGCGCGCAGCGTTGAAGCTATGCTGCAGCTTGTATCGGAAAATTCGCTGAACGGCGCCAGTGTTTGGAACATTATGAGATACTTCCCGGCAATGTGGTCAGTATTGAATGCGCTTTATTCTATCAGAAAGCTGTAAAAACAAAATACACCGAATCATGTTTGATAATTCAAAGGCATCATAAATTTTTCCCGTCAATAATTCTGTTTATCCAAAGATAGTTCATACAAAAAAAGTCGGATACCCTTTTAGCAAGGGAACCGACCTTTTTTGTTAATTTATATCTTCGTAATTTCAGATGGCTTCGATTTCTTCGTCATCATCACCGCAGCATACCGGTTCATAATTATCGTCATCCTCTTCAAAACAATCGCAGCAATTGTCTGATGAACATTCAAAAGTAATCTTAAAATACTTTTTGAAGAGGCTATACAGTACTACTGCAACGCTTCCTATGGTAACTACCGCTCCGACAACAATAAACAGCGCCTTCAGCGCACCGGAAGTCTTCTTTTCTTTTCCGCAATTAAACATAATAAATCTCCCTTTCATTATCGCAAATATTACACGGACTAATATACCCCGCCTATAATAAGTATACCACAAAATCCGCAAATTGCAATATTATTTATGCAATTTTTATATTTTTCTTTTGCTTTTACTGTCTTAAAATGATAAGCATCTTCGACTTTAATTATTGTGCCGCACAGCGAAACAAATTATGCGCAGCTTATCGATCAAAGAGATTATTTTACAGACACCGTATTGATTTAAAACGATAAAATTGTTATAATATACAGAAAGCTATTTGTGCTCGGCGCGGTATGCGCTCGGTGCATCGGAGGTATAAATTCATGACAGAAGCAAACGACAGACAAAAGCATATCCGAAACTTCTCCATAATCGCGCATATAGACCACGGAAAATCCACTCTCGCAGACAGAATTCTCGAATTTTCCGACTGCGTTGAAAAACGTGACATGGAAGAACAGCTGCTGGATAATATGGATCTTGAACGCGAACGCGGAATTACAATTAAAGCCCGCGCCGTAAGGATAGATTACAAAAGTCCAGACGGAGAGGATTATATATTAAACCTTATCGACACTCCCGGCCATGTTGACTTCAACTACGAAGTGTCGCGCTCGCTTAACGCATGTGAGGGCGCTCTGCTCGTTGTAGACGCAACTCAGGGCGTTGAAGCTCAGACGCTTGCCAACGCCTATCTTGCAGTAGACGCGAATCTTGAGATAGTTCCTGTAATAAACAAGATAGATCTTCCCTCTGCTGACATTGAAAGAGTCCGCGCTGAGGTAGAGGACGTTATAGGAATTCCTGCTGACGGCTGTCCCGCGGTATCTGCCAAAACGGGACTTAATATCCAATCTGTTCTCGAAGCGGTAATAAAAGATGTTCCTCCGCCAAGCGGAGACTCCGAAGCGCCGCTCAAGTGTCTGATCTTCGACTCGGTATACAACAGCTATCTCGGAGTTGTAGTATACATCCGTGTCGTAGACGGAACCTTGCGTGCAGGAGACAAAATAAAGCTTATGCACTCAGGCGCTGAATTTGAGACGGTAGAGGTCGGCGTGCTCGATCCGTTCGGACTCCGCCCAACGGGAGAGCTCAGTGCGGGTGAGGTTGGCTATGTTACAGCCTCCATTAAGAGTATCGGCGACACGCAGGTCGGAGACACCGTAACTCACGCGGACATGCCTGCCGACGAAGCGCTGCCCGGATTTAAGCAAGTTCAGTCAATGGTATATGCAGGAATTTATCCTGCCGACGGCTCAAAATACAACGAAACAAAAGACGCGCTCGAAAAGCTGAGACTTAATGACGCTGCTTTCACATTTGAGCCTGAGACAAGTATTGCTCTCGGATTCGGATTCAGATGCGGATTTTTAGGTCTTCTTCACATGGAGATAATCGAAGAACGGCTTGAACGCGAATTTAATCTTGATCTTATAACAACCGCTCCGAGCGTCATATATAAGATAACCAAAAAGAACGGCGAGACCGTTATGATCGACAATCCGACAAATTATCCCTCTCCCGATGAGATAGAGGATGCTTTTGAGCCTGTTGTCTCAGCAAGTCTTATCACTCCTGCCGAATATGTCGGCGGAATCATGGATCTCTGTCAGGACAGGCGAGGCACGTTTATCGATATGAAATACATAGATACGGAGCGAGTAGAGCTTCACTATAAGCTGCCGCTCAATGAAATCATATACGACTTTTTTGACGCGCTCAAAAGCCGAAGCAAGGGATATGCGTCTCTCGATTATGAGCTTGAAGGATACGAAAAGAGCGATCTTGTAAAGATGGACTTCCTTCTTAACGGTGAGGTCGTTGATGCGCTTACGTTTATCGTCCATTCCGAAAAGGCTTATCCGAGAGCAAGAAAGATTGCGGAAAAACTTAAAGAAAATATTCCGCGCCAGCTGTTTGAAATTCCGATACAGGCGGCAATCGGCTCCAAGGTAATTGCGCGCGAAACCGTTAAGGCCCTGCGTAAGGACGTGCTTGCAAAATGCTACGGCGGCGATATAACAAGAAAAAAGAAGCTGCTTGAAAAACAAAAAGAGGGAAAGAAAAAAATGCGCCAGCTCGGAAGCGTTCAGATATCTCCCGAAGCGTTCATGGCGGTGCTCAAGCTCGGCGACGAGTAATACTGAAAGGCTACACATTATGCGATTTGATTTTTATGACAAAAAGCGGCTCGGCATATATATTCATATTCCCTTCTGCAAGTCAAAATGTGCGTACTGTGATTTTAATTCCGCACTTCCGAAAAACTCTGAGATCATGAAAAATTACGTATCCACACTGATCTCACATATGGAAAGCTACAAGGACGCTGCGCGCGATTACATCACCGATACCGTATTTATAGGGGGAGGAACACCTACCGCGCTTCCGATTGAAGAGCTGCTGCGGCTCATAAAGGCTGTTAAAAAGGTTTTCGGCATAACTAAGGGTGCAGAATTTACTGTTGAAGCAAATCCTGCGACGGTAGATTATAACGCTCTCAAAAAAATGAAGACTCTCGGAGTAAACAGACTGAGCTTCGGAATGCAGAGCGCAGATAACAATGAGCTGAAAGCTCTGTCGAGAGTTCACACACGGCAGGATTTTGTGAATTCCTACCGTACCGCACGAAAAGCAGGATTTGATAATATCAACGTAGATGTTATGTTCGGAATACCGTATCAAACCTATGATTCACTGATGCGGACGCTGAACTTTCTTACAAAACTTTCTCCCGAGCATATCTCGCTCTACAGCTTAAAAATAGAACCCGGAACTCCGTTTTTTGCAAACAGACGAGATGTCAAAGAGGTCTGCGCCGACGAGGACACGGAATTTGCAATGTATACGTCGGCTATAGAATTTCTTGCAGGGCGCGGATATCCGCAATACGAAATATCTAATTTTTCAAAGCCCGGCTTCAGATGCGCTCATAATATGAAATATTGGAACTGTGACGAATATCTCGGCTTCGGCGTGTCCGCACATTCGTATTTTAACGGAAACCGTTTTGCTTTCACACCTGATATACAAAAATATATGGCGGCTTTTGAAGAAGACTACGACGGCGGAAGTATCACATCAGAGCTTGAAGCTATCGAATCAAGGGAACGAATGGGCGAATATATTATGCTCAGATTCCGACTGACCGACGGACTGAACACGATGAAATTTGCAGAAATGTTCGGAATATCATTTGAAAACCTGTACGGATCAAAGCTGACAAGATATTTAAAAAACGGATTCATGGTGCGAAATAACGGCGCATATGTTCTGACACCTGCGGGAATGCTTGTGTCTAACTATATTTTATCCGATATACTTGAATTTGAGGATCTCGGAGCATATGTCGGAAATTTTTAATTATGCAGACGCTTGATCTAAACATTCACCGATTGTTTTTTGCTGATTTTTTGGAGATAGAAGTAATGAATAGTGATTTATATTATTTTTTAGCGGAAGCTAAAAAACAAACTTATGCAAATGTAAGTGCACAAAAAATATCATCAACAAGAGCAGGTTCCTTTGACTACAGTTATAGTAATGGTAAAATGATATACCATGACACATATTTTGGCGGAACAAAATTTATGGGTGAAGAAGTTGTGTATTACTCTGACAATACACCTATTTGGGGAATGAATTATTATGGTGTAACGTTGAATGAAAATTTAAGTGAAGAAGTAATAGATAACGCATTAAGACCTGCGCTAATGAAAGTCGGAGAAGATAATAATCTACCTGTGAGAGGGCCAAAAAAACACACAAATAATGGTTATAAATATACTTTTGAGGTTAATGGTGATATAGACTATTTTGAAGGTGTTGAAACAATTTTTAAAGGTAATGAAAAGATTTATGTTTTAAAATGTCATGGTGGAATAATTAAACGATAATAGTAAAGTGCAAGATAATTTATATATCACTTTTTATAGTTATTAACTCAAAAATGAAACAACTCTTGAAAGGAAATAAAATGATACTTTGTATTGCATCAGCTCCATGCAGAGTTTGAGGAAACTGCATGGAGGAACAGAATTGTGCTGACTTCCTCAGGCTTTGCTTCTGATTTAAAAATAACTAAAATCAAAAGGAGCAAAGATAATGAAAATTATTAAAAAGTATAAGTTTTTTGAGATGAGAGATTTTTTGATACTTTGGAGCACTCAAAGTATATCTCAGCTCGGCAGCAGTATTACATCGTTTGCACTGACTTTATGGCTGTATGAAAAAACAGGGTCTTCATTAAGCACAGCGGCACTTACCATATGCTCTTATGCGCCGTATGTATTATTAAGCATATTTGCAGGAGTATTGACAGATCGGTTTAACAAAAAGAAAACGATGCTTGTCTGCGATGTTCTTGCGGCAATATGTACTGTAGTTGTTTTTATATTATTTAATACAAACCTACTCGCGGTATGGCATTTATATGTTCTGAATGCGATTTCCGGACTGATGAATACGGTACAGCAGCCTGCGTCAGAGGTTGCTATGACACTTACCGTACCCGAAAAATATTATCAGAAAACAAGCGGACTTCGTTCTTTGTCAAGATCTTTGATATCAATACTAAATCCTTTGATCGCTGCTGCACTATATTCATTAGTTGGACTTAACGGTGTAATAGCAGTGGATATCGGAAGCTTTACAGTAGCGTTTACAGCTCTGCTGATCTTTATCAGAATCCCTGAAAACACAAATGTTGCAAAAGAAGAAAGCGCTTTTAATCTTGCAAAAGGCGGAATTGTGTTTTTGAAAGAAAACCCGATGATTATGACGCTTATATTATTTATGTCAGGCGTTAATTTTGTGGCATCAGCATTTGATGCAGTTTTGCCGGGATATATAATTCCCAATCCAAAAGGAGGTTTATCCGTTTTGGGAATTGTTACATCTTGCTCCGGTATTGCTATGATTATCGGCAGCCTGATCGCTTCGGCTTTACCGAAACCGAAAGACAGAGTAAAAATTATTTATTTGACAATGCTTTTTTCGCTGGGAACTGAAAATTTTTTGTTAGCATTTTCGAGAGAACCAATATTATGGTGCATAGGACAAATAATCGGATGGATACTTGTACCGATCATGAATGCAAATTTAGATGTGATACTCAGAACAACTATTCCGCTGAAGCTTCAAGGGCGTGTTTATTCATGCCGCAATACTTTTCAGTTTTTTACTATCCCCATAGGATTGTTTGCAGGCGGACTCATGGTTGATAATGTGTGCGAACCGTTTATGAAAGCATACGGCGAATCATCATTTCTGCAAACACTGTTCGGCTCGGGTAAAGGTTCCGGCGCTGCACTTATGATGTTTATACTTGGTATAAGCGGAAGCTTAATTTGTATCATCGCAGGCAAGAAGTTAAAGAAGTATCAATATAGTGAAAATTAACTTCTGAGATCAGTAATTGAATAATACACAGTTTGACCGTCAATAATGGATATCACAGAGATATCCATTATTTTTTATGACAAACGGAGTAAACATATGAAAACGATTCTTTCCACCTGCATATCAATTCTTGCCGCCGTTATTATCTTAAACTACCTTCCCGTAAACGGAGAGGAACGGGTATACGAAGAAACGATAAGGCTTCATGTCATAGCCGAATCGGACAGCGACATCGATCAGTCAATAAAACTAAAGGTACGCGACAGCGTGCTGAACTGCGTTTCATCGCGCCTTGAAGGTATAGCAGATCATGATAAAGCATATGAAGCAGTTGCTTCGATGAGCGATGAAATTGAGGACTGTGCAGCACAAACACTCTTATCACTCGGAGAAGCTCCCGATGTAAAGGTAGAACTCGGGCAGGAAAACTATCCCGTTCGCCATTATGACGACTTCACTCTTCCCGCAGGCACATATGATTCTCTCAGAGTAACGATAGGCAGCGGGAAAGGTCACAATTGGTGGTGCGTGTTATTTCCCTCCGTTTGCGTTCCCGAAGCTGTTGAGGTTAAGGAAGACTATCTCGAAGCCGGTTTTACTCCTGAGCAGTACAAAATGATTGAAAATAAGAGCGAGAAGAAATATAAGGTACGCTTTCGCATTCTGGAGATTTTATCGGATATCGTAGGATTCGACTACTGAAATGCCTAAGATCAGAAAGAAAATAATTTAGAATCCACCCGAAAGCTCGGTAAAAAAAGTTTTTATGATACACAATATTGACGTTGTTTTGATTTGCCGTAGACGCTAATGGTATAGTGTGAAAATAGGTGTTGAATTTGTCCGTAATCTCGTGCAGTCGGAACAAAATCAGTTGGTAATTTTTGGGCATAACTTCTCTTCAGGATAATGCCCTGTAAAATCGGGGAGAACAGGATAATCTCCGAGACTAAATAACGGACAGATAGAAATGAAAGATCTATCTGCCCGATTTTTACTTATTTCGCTTTATTAAAATATTATTACACCTTTGCAGCAATTTGTTTTTTCAGCCTTACTATTATCTTTTTTTCAAGCCGTGAAATATACGACTGAGAAATGCCGAGCTTATCAGCTACTTCTTTCTGAGTCATCTCACGCTTTCCCCCAAGTCCGTATCTCATTTCGATAATTTCACGCTCACGTATATCAAGAGCCGAAACTGCTTCTCTGACAGTACGCTCTTCTTCGCTTTTCTCAATATCTTCGCTTACGGAGTTCTCGTCAGTTCCGAGAATATCGGAAAGCAGCAGTTCATTTCCGTCCCAATCAACATTAAGAGGCTCATCGATCGACATATCTCCGCGATGCGACGCATTTTTACGTATGTACATCAGTATTTCATTTTCAATGCACCGTGAAGCATACGTCGCAAGCTTTATATTTTTTTCGGGTTTATATGTATTGACAGCCTTAATAAGCCCGATCGTACCGATTGATATTAAATCCTCAATACCTGCACCTGTATTGTCGAATTTTTTTGATATATAAACAACAAGGCGAAGATTATGCTTTATCAGTTTCTCGCAGTTCGATTTGTCGTATGCAAGTCCTGCAATCGCGGCAGCTTCCTCTTCGGTATCAAGCGGCGGAGGCAAAGTTTCAGCGCCGTTTATGTAATATACGCTCTTCCCTTTTCCGAGACCCAATAAAAATTCTATAAATCTCCTGTATCTCATATTTGCAAAAAAATCGCAGAGCCGTTTCATAATTAAACCACAGCCTTTCTATCTAATTTATTTTACTTGAATATCTTACTAAATCAGTTTTGACGGAACAAGGCATTCAAACGATCCTGCAAAATCCGAAGATGTATCAGAAATTCCAATAAGCGCACGCCTTTCTTTTCCGTTTATGTATACAGAATCCGCTCTTACAGCTTTTAAAAGAGATTCTCCGCCTATACCCGTTGCAGGAATTAGCCTCATACGAGATGCAATAAGCTCACCTGACACGTCCTCAGTCAGATTTATTTCATACTCACCAAATACTCTTCCCACACATGATTTTGAAATTATAACAACCATATCACCGCTGAAAGGATCGGTAAGTAAATTTCCCGAATCGGCAAGTCCGCGAAGGTGTGTAGTCTTACCGTTAAATGTAATTGTGACATCTACAGCCCGTCGAGCCGAAACATGTCCGATTACAAAAAACAGTCCTGAAACGACAAGCGCTACAGGCAAAATAAGTATCATGTGTCCTTGAGAGGCCGCGCCGTCTCTGTAAGAGATGTTGCCGTAACTGCCCATAGACAATGCAGCAGTCATTGTTCCGCCTAGAAGAAATCCGGCGCACCAAAGGACAGCGCATCTCCTGATAAAATCGACGGGCTTTTCTGCGCCGAACGCCGCAAAGCACATAAACGCAGAGCACAGCACTCCTGATAAGACAGAGAAAGCGCGTCCTGCCTCAAAACATGTGAGAAGCACGGAACAAAGCGCACCGAGCGCTGCTGCGAGTGTCATTCGCCGAGCCTTAGCGCGTGCATGCGTCATTCTTCCTGTAATGTACAGTGATACAAAATCCATACTGAAATCTATAAGAAATAAAACATCTGCATATAAGGTCAGCTCTATTTTCATCACCGCCTGTCCTAAATTTTCATGTCAATATTATATATTAAATCAGTCTGTATTTTATGTCACATTTCCGTGCAGAATCAGTTCGATTTTTGGCGTATGATTGTCAGCGTTCAACCGAAAATCAAAATACTATTAAGCAGCTGGAAAGTAAATTATTACAGATGCAACCGTATCTGCAACACAAAACACCCGATTGATGAAGCAACTACCGCATCAACCGGGTGTTTTATAATATTTTTATATTTTTAATTCTTCAAACTCTGCATCGGTGCGGGGATTCTTCCGCCGCGTGTAACAAATTTAGCCGAACCGTTGCCTTCATGTACTTTCATTATCGGACCGCAGCCGAGAAGTCCGCCGAAATTGAGTTCTTCTCCTGCCGCTCTTCCGATAGCAGGTATTACTCTGACCGCTGTTGTCTTGGAGTTTACCATACCGATAGCAGCCTCATCTGCGATAATAGCGGAAATCGTCTCGGGTGTGGTATCTCCCGGAATAATTATCATATCAAGTCCTACTGAGCATACTGCAGTCATCGCCTCAAGCTTTTCAAGCGTAAGAGTGCCGCAGCGTGCCGCATCTATCATTCCTGCATCCTCTGACACAGGTATAAACGCACCCGAAAGTCCGCCGACATGAGAAGACGCCATAACTCCGCCCTTCTTAACAGCGTCATTGAGAAGCGCCAAAGCCGCTGTTGTTCCGTGTGTGCCGCACATGTCAAGTCCCATTGCTTCAAGAATGTGAGCCACAGAATCTCCGACAGCAGGAGTCGGTGCAAGCGACAGATCAACTATACCGAACGGTACGCCAAGCTCAGCCGAAGCTGCAGTTCCCACAAGCTGTCCCATACGAGTAATTTTGAACGCTGTTTTCTTAATTATATCGGCGATCTCTGTAAGATCTCCGTCAGGGCACTTAGAGACAGCCGCGCGGACGACACCGGGTCCCGACACGCCTACATTGATTACCGTATCAGGCTCTCCTACACCGTGGAAAGCTCCCGCCATAAACGGATTATCCTCCGGTGCATTGCAGAAAACAACAAGCTTAGCAGCGCCGATACAGTTGTTGTCGGAAGTAAGCTCAGCTGCACGCTTTACAGCGCGTCCCATAAGTCCTACGGCGTCCATGTTGATTCCGGCTTTTGTCGAGCCGATATTGACAGACGAGCATACATGTTCCGTTCTTGCCAAAGCTTCCGGAATTGACTCGATAAGCTCACGATCGCCTGCTGAAAATCCTTTCTGTACAAGCGCGCTGTAACCGCCGATAAAGTTTACTCCAAGCTCACACGCTGCTCTCTCAAGGGTAAGTGCATATTTTACGGGATCGCCTCCGCTGACCGCCGTAAGCATTGATATCGGCGTTACGGATACGCGTTTATTTATTATCGGTATTCCGTATGTCTGCTCGATCTTCTCACCGACCTCAACAAGTCTCTCAGCACTTTTTGTTATTTTATCATACACTTTAGTGCAGGAAGCGTCAATATTGCTGTCAGCACAATTAAGCAAAGAGATCCCCATTGTTATAGTACGTACGTCAAGATTTTCATTATCGATCATATTGATCGTTTCGATTATATCGGTTGTATTTATCATTTAATCACCACTACTGTTCTTACGAATTTAATTTTGCTCATATACGGTGCATTGAATTAAAAATATCCTCATGCATTACATGAATTTTCATTCCGATTTCATTTCCGAGCTTTGAAAGTCCCTCCGACAAAAGCGAAAAATCAGATGTGAGTTCACTTATATCGATCATCATGATCATCGTAAACATATCTTTCATAACAGACTGGCTCACGTCAATGATATTGGCGTTGTGCTTTGCGCATTCTCCGCTTACCTTTGAGAGAATTCCGACAGTGTCGCGTCCGATTACCGATACTATTGCTTTCATACAAATATACCTTTTCCCTTCTTTATTTGATATATGTAAAAATTAACCTACGGCTGAATTATCAGCACTCACGGAGCATTCCCGTGACTATGTCGTAAAGTCTGTCCATAGATGAAATCACAAGTCTCTCTGACGGTGAGTGAAGATCATATATCTGCGCTCCTATAGATACGATGTCTATATCAGGCATCTTTCCCTTCAGAATTCCGCATTCAAGCCCTGCGTGAACGCCTGTAACGAGAGCGTCATGACCAAACACCTCGCGGCTTACCTTAAGGTAAGTATCTCTCATGAAGGATTCCTTTTCATACTTCCAGCCGGGATATCTGTTATAATTTTTAACCTCAAAGCCTGACATGCGTGAAAGCGAATTCATGAAATATTCCATATCGTCAAGAGCTTCTTCAACAGGAGATCTCGACAGAAGAGCTACTAAAATATTTTCACTGTCCGCTCTGAGAACGGCAAGGTTATACGAAGTTTCAACAACTCCGTCAAATTCCTTTGACATTGTGAGAGGACCGGGACGGAATACGGACAGCAGGTCAAGAAGTGCGGCTGAAAGCGCCGGTGTAAGCGCACTGTCTGAGCTTTCGGCATCTTCAACTATCACTTCAAAATCGCGGTCGTCATCGCAAAGCGTTCGTGACATAAGTTCTGCGGCAGCGGCAGCTCTTCCCTTTACGTCAACTGATGCAGAAATTGCGAAGCTTATCTTGCAGTCGCGCGGAATAGCGTTGTCTTTTTCACCGCCCGATGCCGAAACAATGCAAAACTCCGTTCCGTCTGTAATAAATCTCAAAACTCTTGCCGCAGCTTCAATCGCATTAAGTCTGCCGAGCGCGATATCCTCGCCTGAGTGACCGCCTGCAAGTCCTGCAATCTTGAGTGTGTAAAAGCTCATACCCTGCGGAACGGGAGCTGTTTCTGCGCGGCGTACAAAGTCCGAGCGGACTCCGCCGGGACCCGATACTATCGCATGACCTTCCGTGCTTGAATCTATATTGAGCATTCTGTGTGACTTTATGAATGAAGGTTCAAGCGCCGTCATACCGAGCATTCCTATCTCCTCAGCTGTTGTAAACAGACACTCAAGCTCAGGATGCACAACATCATCGGAATCAAGAAGCGCAAGCATAAGAGCAACTGCCGCTCCGTCATCAGCGCCGAGTGTAGTTCCGTTTGCAGTCAGAATGTCGCCGTCTCTGATAAGCTCGATCGGATCTTTGGTAAAATCGTGAGCCACACCGGGTTCAGCTTCACACACCATATCAAGATGTCCCTGAATCACAACAGGCTCATGAGACGCATATTCCTCGCTTGTCGCAGGCTTTCTTATAACGATATTGTCAGAGCTGTCGCGGTCGTATTCAAGACCGTGATCTACAGCGAATTTCACCATATAATCCGCCATCGCTTTCTCGTTTCCCGAGCCTCTCGGAATATCTGATATTTCCTTAAAATATTCAAATACTTTTTTTGTTCTGATGTCTTCAAACATAATAATCTCCATTCTCCCTTTTGCGTAGGAATTTATTTATTCAGGCGAGATAGCGTCTGAGATTTTCAAGTCCGACTCTGATACCTGTAATATTGTCTTCCATACCTTCAAATTCTATTGTGAGGTATCCGTCATATCCGGAATTTTTGAGAATTTTCAGAGACTGCATGACCTTTGCGTCTCCGTGTCCGATTATAGCGCCTCTGAGGTAGTTACCGCTCCGCGTTTCAAACCAGCCTTCTCCCGGATTTATTCCGTCGCCTGATTTGAAATGGAAATCCTTAGCATGTGCATGAACTGCGTATTTTGCAAGCTTTCCGAGAGCAATGCACGGGTCTTCATCCGCGCACATGAAGTTTCCGATATCGGCGAGATAGCCGAAATTATCGCGGTCTACGGCGTTTATCAGTTTTTCGACTCTGTCGGAATCCTGAAGAAAATAGCCGTGATTTTCAAACATGGTCATAACGCCCTGCTCTGCGGCATATTCGCTCACCGCACGGCAGCCTTCCACCATCAGAGGAAGCTTGTCATCAAATCCGATGCCGTGTTTACTTCCGTACACGCCGTATGCTACGTCGTGGCGCATTTTCGGAGAAGCGAGTATTACCGCGCTGTCTACAAGTGCTTTCACGCGCTCGATTTCAGATGCGATACTTTGACCATCTTTTGTAAAATCAGCCGCAACATCAAACGATACAACGGGAAGTTCGATCTTTTCCGAATGCTCTCTGATTCTTTTGAGAGTATCAGTGTCTGCGGTATATTCGTTTTCCGCTATTTCTATTCCTTCAAAACCCAATTCCTTCGCCTTATCCATAACACCGATAAAGCCTAAGCTATCTGGCTTTATGTATTCGCCGAAGCTATATGTTGAAACAGCAATTTTCATAAATTTATGTTTCCTTTCCTAAAAACACATATTTATTTATCACTTATGTTATTACGCTTTATTATACCATGAAAACCGAATTATAGCAATAGAATAAAGCCTTATATCTTCATTTTTCAGCTTGATTAAAGCCGTGACACAAAAAATGGGCGCCTAAAGCCACAGTTAAATATGCAGCTCCAAGCGATGTTTTTTATTTATTATTTTTCATTATATTTTTTCTCGGATTTTAAAACAGATAAATAGTAAAAATACAGCTCATTCGCATGATTGTACAGTTTCATTTTTCATCTTTTTTTTTTCTCTTTTCAAAGCTCCACGCTATTTTATACATGAACAAAAGTACTGTTATGCTTATAAAAAAATACGGTATAATCCATCTTGTGTGTATCGCAGATTCGTCTGTATTGTGT
>JAAWQR010000045.1 GCA_022800625.1 Clostridiales bacterium
CTTGCAACGATCATTCGCAGATACGCAGGTGTATCCGATGAAGAGATCAAGGGCATGGGTGATAAAGTAACCTTTAACGATACTAAGACTCACTGGGCAGCAGATGAAATTGCATGGGCAGCAGAGAATGAAATTGTAAAGGGTTACAATGACGGTGAGTATTTTGCTCCCGATAAGAGTGTAACAAGAGCAGAGATCTCAGCTATGCTTGTAAGAGCTGCTGACAAGATTGACAGCATTGATATATCAAAGCAGGAATCACTTGTAGATAGCTTTGTCGATGTTGAAGGTCACTGGGCATCTTCAGAGAAAGAGGATAATGTTCTTGATAAGGCAAGAGCACACGGACTTATAACAGGTAAAGCAACAGACAGCGAAGGAAATAACTACTTCTACCCTGATGAAAATGCTACCCGTGCAGAAGTTGCTACGATGCTTACGAGATTTGACATGGATCCCATGTACTATTCCCTCAGCAACATGCAGAGTATTTTGCCAACAAAGGATACACGTCCCTGCCTTCAATTCAAAGGAAAGGCTACCGTAACCATAGATGCGTTTAACTCAGTGATTTTGCCTCAGTTCGGATTTGATTCCGAAAAATATACCGTAGTAATTCCCGAATACCAGCTGAAGATATATGAGGACGCTGAAGAATATAAATATATGGATCCTCTTGTCGATAAAGAAACGGGAAAAATAAAGCATGATCCCGAGACAGGCGACATTCTGTATGATTCAGAAACCTGTGGCTGCAACAGTCTCCTATGTACAAGTTTGTACGGAGGAATCGATGACGATCAGTCAATACTCCCGAAAATTTATCTTGCAATTAAGAACACCAAAACAGGCGAAATGACAAAATATTCATACTATGAATATAAAATGAAGAAAGTTCTCGGCGACGACGAAGGTTATGCCGCACTCAATGCACTTGATCCTGATACTACATTTAAAATTGACTTCAAAACATTAGATAAAGACCTTTTTTCAAACGGCATTTGCCAGGCACTCGAAATAGAGACGACAGGCGATATGCCTTTGGGATATCCCTACAGAGTCTCTCTTGCAGATGGAGAGTTTGAAAAGCTTCAGGAGATTTTTGATGCTCTCGAAAACAAAAGCGCTTCTGAGCCTATAACTATTAATATAACTCTACAAAATCTTTCATCAATGTCAGAACCGGCACACGGACAATTTAAACTTGTTATAGGAAAGACTAGTTCTCCTTTCTCTCCCGCAGTTGACTGGGGATATAAAGGATGATTAAATCTATGCTGAAAAAACGTTGAACAACAAAAAGCAGAATTCCGAATAAAAAGGAATTCTGCTTTTTTGATGATAATCTTTATCCAAGTATGCTTTCGGAGTGTAGTTTTCACAGTGCAAATCTGTTGAAACCCCGTCGAAAACAGATAACTCAATCTATAACATAAGTCCAGCCGAACGTATCCTCAGTTTTACCCCACTGTATTCCCGTAAGAGTGTCGTACAAATGCTGTGTAACAGCTCCTATCTTGCCTTCGTTAACGGTATATTTGTGATCCTTATAGCAAAGCTCACCGATAGGTGAAACAACTGCCGCCGTGCCGCAGCCCCAAGCTTCAACAAGACTTCCGTCACGCATCGCTGCGCTCAGCTCATCAACGCTGAGAAGTCTCTCACTGACCTTATATCCCTCTTTTATAAGCATTTCGATACAGGATTTTCTCGTGATCCCCGGGAGGATAGAACCTGTAAGCTTCGGTGTAACTATCTCATCGCCGATTTTGAACATAACATTCATCGCGCCGACTTCTTCTATGTATTTTCTTTCAACTCCGTCAAGCCACAGAACCTGAGAATATCCCTTCTCCTCAGCTCTCTCGCCCGCGCGGTTGCTTGCCGCATAGTTACCGCCGCATTTAGCATATCCCGTTCCGCCTCGTACCGCTCTTACATCCTCGTCCTCGATCATGATCTTAACAGGATTTATTCCCTCTTTATAGTAGCTTCCGACAGGAGAAGCGATTATCATAAATCTCGCATTGTTTACCGCATGTACTCCGAGAGTCTCATCATTTCCGAACATAAACGGTCTGAGATAAAGAGATGTTCCGGGAGCAGACGGAGTCCAGTCCTTTTCACATGCTACAAACGCCGTCAGCATCTCAAATGCTATATCTTCCGGAATTTGAGGAAGGCAAAGACGGTCAGCAGAAGTATTCATGCGGCGTATATTTTCCATCGGTCTGAAAAGCTGTACTTTACCGTCGGCACGGCGATAAGCCTTTAATCCCTCAAATATTTCAGAGCCGTAATGAAGCACGGTTGAAGCAGGATGTATCGACAGATTTTCAAACGGCACGATTCTCGCGTCATGCCAGCCGAGTTCTCGCGAATAATCCATGATAAACATGTGATCCGTAAATATTTTTCCGAATCCAAGCGTACTGCTGTCAGGTTTTTCCTTCGGGCAGGCTGTTTTGGTGATTTTGATTTCCATGATTATATTTTCCTTTCGGTAATTGAGTATGACGCCGACTTCACCGATAATATAACAGCAGAGCAAAGCGCTGATTTATTTGTATTATTTTTCTGCGCCAATCTTAAGCGCAAGACGGTTTGACTCGATCATATCTGCGTGCTTTGCCGATATTACATGAGAGAGAGCCTCGTCTATCTCAGTTTTATTGTATTTTCCGAGGATCGACAGCAGACGCCCTGCAATTATCATATTTGCAAGAGGTGTAATACCGTTTTCTTCAGCTAAAGCCGTAGCCGTAATATATATCGCTTCTACATCATCTCGTACGATCTTACGCTCGATAAGTGTAGAATCCGCAATTATTATTCCGCCTTTTTTTACTGATCCCTCATATCGATCAAGAGACGGCAAGTTCATTGCGACCAAAATATCAGGTTCAGATACGATCGGCGAGCCAATGTCCGAGTCGCTTATAATAATTCCGCAGCTCGCTGTTCCTCCGCGCATTTCAGGTCCGTATGACGGAAGCCAGCTCACATTTTTACCTGACAGAAGTCCGTGATATGCAATAAATTTTCCGGCAAAGAGTATTCCCTGTCCTCCGAATCCCGAAAACAGAAGCTTTTCCGTATTCATTGAACAACTTCCCCCTTCCCGTTTACATCTGTATTTGATACGTCCGACTTATCTCTGTACACGCCGAGCGGGTAATACGGAATCATTTTTTCATCGATCCAACGAAGCGCTTCAGAAGGGGACATTCCCCAGTTGGTAGGACAGGAGGATACAACCTCAACAAAAGAGAAGCCGCGGCCCTCAACCTGATTTTTAAATGCCTTGAGTATTGCTTTTTTTGCGTTTCTTACGTTTTTCACGTTATTGACCGCAACTCTTTCTATATATTCAGGAGCGTCAAGAGTTGAGAGAAGCTCCGATACGCGTATCGGATATCCGCACTGCTCTACGTCACGACCGTACGGTGAGGTCTGCGTTATCTGTCCCGGCAAAGATGTAGGCGCCATCTGACCGCCCGTCATTCCGTATATCGCATTGTTTATAAAGATTATCGTAATATTTTCGCCGCGCGCCGCAGAATGTACAGTTTCAGCCATTCCGATAGACGCAAGATCTCCGTCTCCCTGATATGTAAAGACTATATTGTTTTCGGGATCTGAACGCTTAACTCCGGTTGCAACAGCAGGTGCACGCCCGTGAGCCGCCTCTATCATATCGCATCTGAAATAATTATACGCCATAACGGCGCATCCGACAGGAGCTATACCGATTGTTCTGCCCTCTATTCCAAGCTCGTCAATAGCTTCGGCAATAAGTCTGTGCACGATTCCGTGCGTACATCCCGGGCAGTAGTGCATCGGAGTATCCGTCAGCGCATGAGGTTTTTTAAATACTGTCATCAAATATCAGCCTCCTTTCCGTCAGCCTCGGCAATAGATGCAAGTACCTGCTCGGGTGACGGAATCATTCCGCCGACTCTGTTGCAGAGCGTTACCGGACGGCGGCATTCCGTTGCAAGTCTTACGTCCTCTATCATTTGTCCCATTGACATCTCTACCGATATAAATTCTTTAATATGTGAAACCGCATTTTTAAACGGAAGCTTCGGGAACGGCCACAGCGTGATCGGTCTTATCATACCGACGCGAATTCCCTGACTGCGTGCCGCATCAACCGCATTTTTGGAGATTCTTGCCGTAATTCCGAATGAGACCACGCATATTTCAGCGTCATCCATCAGATATTCCTCCCACATAGCCTCGTTCTTCTCGATCTCGGCATACTTTTCAAATCTCTTAAAGTTCAGCTCTTCAAGTTCTTCGGGAACCAAAGAGAGAGAATTGATAATATTGTGCTCACGCTTCATATCGGTACCGCGAGCCGCCCACGGCTTATCATAAGTCTCCCCGATCTCAAAATTGAGATCAACAGGCTCCATCATCTGTCCCATCGTTCCGTCTGCTAATATCATTGACGTCATTCTGTATTTATCTGCAAGATCAAATCCGCGGATAGTCAGCGATGCCATTTCCTGAACAGACGCGGGAGCAAGAACGATCATTCTGAAATCACCGTGTCCGCCGCTGCGCGTCGCGAGAAAATAATCAGACTGGCTCGGCTGAATTCCGCCGAGACCGGGACCTCCTCTCTCAACATTAACAACAAGAGCGGGCAAATCACAGCCGGCAAGATATGAAAGTCCTTCTCCTTTCAGAGAAATTCCGGGACTTGAAGACGAAGTCATAACTCTCTTTCCTGCTGCTGCCACTCCGTATACCATATTTATCGCGGCAATTTCACTTTCCGCCTGCAAAAAAGTTCCGCCGATCTTCGGCATCCTTTTCGCCATATAAGCCGCAATCTCAGTCTGCGGAGTGATCGGATATCCGAAATAGTGTCGGCATCCGGCGATTATAGCGCCTTCGGCGATCGCCTCATTTCCCTTCATTAAAACCTTTTCCGCCATATCATAACTTACCTTTCCACAGTAATAATACAATCAGGACACATCAAAGCACAGCTTGCGCAGCCTATGCACATTGACATATCTGTAACATCTATCGGATGGTGTCCTTTTGAATTTATCTTTTCATTATTTAAGGTTAAAATACCGCACGGGCAAACCTCGGTACAAAGTCCGCAGCCCTTGCAGTTATCAGTATCAAAGCTCAGCTTTGCCATAATTTAGTTCCTTTCTCCTTGGCTTATATGATCTTGTCCTGCAATTTCAGAGGAAACAGTCCGGGAACAGTTTCCGAACATTCGGAAAACAGCTTCTCATCTAAAGTCGTCATAACCACAGGCAATCCTGACAGAGATGAAATTTCCTCTGCATATTTTATTGAATCCGCCACCGTCTGAATGGTTGTTGCTTCACCCAAATTGGAATTATTTATCAATCCCGTTGCAGCTATACCGCACGCCTGCTCTATCTCGCGTATGACGTCAACCGTCTGCTCAGCGCCGCGAGTCAGCGGTCTGTATCGGTTGACAACGATAAACATATCATAGTCCCCTTCAGTCTTAATTGCGTCCCTCAGTCTGCCGAGCGCAAGAGCGCCGCGGTCATCGCCGCCGATGTCGATTACCGTTTTCATCTCTTTGAGCTCGGTTATAGCGTATATATCCTGCGGAAGAGACGGCAAATCAACATTTGAGGCAGCATAGTCGGAGCAAATAAGCCTAATACCGAGACTTTCAAGCATTTGCCTGCTGTCAGCTGTGCGGAAATACGGATTCACAATATCAAGATCGGCAAGAGCGGTATTCCCGTGCTGTTTTTTCAAATCCATCGCCATATTAAGCGCAACATTTGTTTTGCCGCTTCCGTAATGACCGCATATTAAAGTTATATGCTTATATCTGAACATAAACACCTGCCGTTCATACTAATATCAGAGCTTGTTTCTCTGTATCTTTCCGCTTATCGTTTTGGGAAGCTCGTCCTTAAAGACGACGATTCTCGGATACTTGTACGGAGCAGTATGTTCTTTTACATACTGCTGTATTTCACGCTTCAGTTCCTCCGTCGGCTCGGTTCCCTTGACAAGCACTATACTTGCTTTGACTACCTGACCCCTTACCTCATCAGGAGCTGCGGACACACCGCATTCAAGCACATACGGAAGTTCCATTATAACGCTTTCTATCTCAAACGGTCCTATTCTGTAGCCCGAAGACTTGATAACATCGTCAACTCTTCCGACATACCAAAAGAAGCCGTCCTCGTCGCGCCATGCAACATCTCCCGTATGATAATATCCGTCGTGCCATGCGTCTGACGTTAAGTCCTCGTCCATGTAGTATCCGAGGAAAAGACCGCACGGAGCTTTATCACCTGTTTTTATAACTATCTCACCGTTTTCACCGTCGGGAACGGGATTTCCGTCCGGATCGAGAATATCAACGTCATAAAGCGGAACAGGCTTTCCCATTGAACCGAGTCTGTGGATATCTCCTATAAGGTTAGCGATAGACAGCGTAGTTTCAGTCTGTCCGAAGCCTTCCATTATCTGAAGTCCCGTTGCCTTCTCAAACTGTCTGTAGACCTCGGGATTGAGCGCCTCGCCTGCCGTAGTCATATGTCTGATAGATGAAAGATCGTATTTGGAAATATCCTCTTTTATCATCATTCTGAGAATTGTCGGAGGTGCGCAGAAGGTCGTTATGTGATATTTTGCAAACATAGGCAAAACATCGTGAGCTGAGAAACGCGTAAAGTCATATGTAAATACCGCACCCTCGCAGAGCCACTGCCCGTACAGCTTTCCCCACAGGGCCTTTCCCCAGCCCGTATCGGAAATCGTAAAGTGAAGTCCGTCGGGAGATACGCTGTGCCAATATTTTGCGGTTATGTAGTGACCGAGCGGATATTTGTGAGAATGCGTCGCAATTTTCGGGTATCCCGTTGTGCCCGATGTAAAGAACATAAGCATCGGATCATCTCCGCACGCCGTATCAGCAGTTCTGTAAAAATGAGAGCTGAAGAGCGGGAATTCCTCATCAAAATTGCGCCAGCCCTCACGCTTGCCTCCTGCAATTACTTTAATTTTAAGGCTCTCACACACATCGCCTACAGAATCTATCTGTTCTGCGGAATTTCCTTCGGCAGTGCAGATAATCGCGCTGACCGACGCTTTGTTGAATCTGTATTCAAAATCATGCGCCAAAAGCTGATCTGTCGCAGGTATAGCTACCGCTCCCAGCTTATGAAGCGCAAGGATCGCAAACCAGAACTGATAATGACGGCGAAGCACAAGCATAACGCGGTCACCTTTTTTTATACCAAGCGATTTAAAGTAATTTGCGCATCTGTTGGAAGCGCATTTCATGTCGTTAAATGTAAATCTTCTTTCCGTTTTATCCTCGGAAATATGTATCATTGCGGTCTTTTCGGGATTTTTTTTCGCAATTCCGTCAACGATGTCAAATGCAAAATTAAATCTGTCTTCATTCTTAAAGTCAATCTTTGTCACTAGTCCGTCATCGTTTTCTTCACACTTGACGAACTGCTCGCTTATGAGCTTCTCAGCTGATGCAGGCTTTTGGATCAAGGTATCTCTTACAACACTCTCAGCCTCTTTTTCAGCAGGAAGAACAACGGCTACAAAAAGGCAGTCCTCGCCGCCTACCGCTATCATACCGTGCGGAGTTGCGCTGTTATAATAAATGCTGTCACCCTCGCTTAAGTATTCTATATGTTCTCCGATCTGAATTTTCATCTTGCCGCTCATAATAATGTCAAATTCCTGACCTGAGTGACGGGTAAGCTCAATCGGCTTATCCTGAAGCGATTCATCATATTCGTATCTTACCCAATAAGGCTCTGCTATTTTATTTTTAAAAAGCGGAGCAAGATTTGTGATATTGATACCGTTCTGCTTTGCCGTCTCCTGCCCCTGCCCTTTTTTGGTCACGGTATACGACCTGAGATGCGCACTCTGCCCTTCCAGAAGATCTGTGATCTCAATGCCGAAAGCCAGAGAACATTTATGAATGAATGTAAACGGAAAATCAAGCTTACCGCTCTCATAAGCTCTGTATTCTTCGAGCGAGACTTCCGTCTTTTCAGCCATTTCACGCTCGCTCAAAGCACATATGTCGCGCATTTCACGTATGCGTTGTGCGATCTCACTCAATTTTATATTATTCGACGCCATTTTTACCTCCGTTCCGATCTGAAAAATTTAATTTATATGCTCCCCGCCATACCGTAAAGGAAGCATTATTCCAAAACAGTATAAATACGGAAGATATTAAAAATACGAAACCCGTCTCAAAGTATTCTTCGAGACGGGTGAAAAACATCCGCGGTGTCAATCAAATTGCAGAGTCAGATCTGCCTCTCTCGGAATCTGTTAATCCCTATGCCATCACACAGAAAGTACTGTATGAGCGCTGTTAAACGCTGTTTTTGCAACAGTCGATTTAAAATTATCTATCTGATTTATTTTATCACTGTTTATCTTTTTTGTCAATAGAACTTAGCGAAAAAGTATATTTTAACATTTCTACGCAGTCAAAAATATACTTTTAATGCTATATTTCCTCAGATTCTTCCTCTTGACGCTTTGTAAAGCACGTCTGTAAGCAGTCTTACATCAGTCATTGTATTAAAATATCCGAAGCTGACTCTTACAGCTCCGTTTTCGCCGGATCTGACAGCGCTGTGCGCCAGCGGAGAACAGTGCAGTCCGCATCTTACGCATATTCCTCTGCCGTCGAGAACTTCTCCGAGCGCAGAAGGCAACATATTATCGGAGCCAAAAAGCACAACTCCCGAGCTTCCCGAAAGATGCGGTGCATAAACGGAAATACTCTCCATATTCATAAGCTCGTCTGACAGAATCGAGGCAAGCTCGCATTCATGAGCATGCAAAGCTTCAACTCCTACAGAATTCACCCAGCGTATACCCGCTTCAAGGCCCGCAGCGCACGGAGCTGAAAGCGTACCTGCTTCAAGGCGCTCCGGCAGTATATCTGGCATAAATGCGTCAAGAGAATTTATTCCCGAGCCGCCTTCAATCAGCGTGTTCGGAAGACTGTCGCCGCGCAGAAGTAAAAGACCGCTTCCCTGCGGTCCGTAAAGTCCCTTATGACCGGGCATACACACTGCGTCTGCCGAGATGTCTCTCATGTCAAGCTTCATATGCCCTGCGCTTTGCGATGCGTCAACGATAAATGTTATTCCCCGTTCACGGCACAGATTCCCTATTCTTTCTATCGGAAGAGTCAGAGAACATATATTTGACGCATGGTTTGCAATTATCATATCGGTATCGGGCGTGAGCTTGGATTTTATATCTTCGATTACCTCGTCTTCCCTGCCGCCGCACGAAGAATAAATATCAAATCTGTAACCGTGAGTTTCACACAACGCTCTTACAGGTCTGTAAACGGAATTGTGCTCTATATCTGAAATAAGGATATGCCCGCCGCGTCCTGCAAAGCCTTTGATCGCAAGATTGAGAGCATGAGTTGCATTAAAGGTGAGCACAACGTTTTCCGGCTCGCATCCGAACATTTCTCCCGCCGCCTCACGACACCTGTATACTGCTTCTGCCGCTGCATCTGCTAATGCGTGCGAGCCGCGCCCGGGATTTCCGCCTGCTCTCCTCATACATTTTGCTACCGCATTATATACAGAGCGCGGCTTCGGGTAGCTGGTCGCCGCATTATCTAAATATATCATAAAATCTCCATTCAGCCGTACGTACGGCTGTGCAAACAATTTATAAATTCACCCTGCCGCCCGCGCGTGTATACACGCGC
>JAAWQR010000046.1 GCA_022800625.1 Clostridiales bacterium
GCGCGTGTATACACGCGCGGGTTTGCGAGTCAAATAAAAATGCGCCTGCGCCTGCGTAAAGCATATTTTTTGCAATATCGACGCTTTCGCACTATCATTCTTCATTACCTTTTCGATATCATTTCAGGCTGTCAATAAGAGCCGATTATATCGCCGTAAGTTATTCTTTTTCGGTCAAGCGTTCTTACAGCCGTATTTATATCCGAGCAAGACATTCTAAGTCCGAAACCGCAGCCGCGGCGCGTTATCGACGGATCTATGCCGACTATAGTACTGCTTATCCCGACAGATCTCAGCGCTCTTTCAGCTGTTCTTGCTGCCGAATTAGACTTCATCGCTATTATACAGTCTCCCAATTTTAATTTTTCCTCCTTAATAAATTTTTCGCCCTATAATATAATATGCCGGAGAGTTACTCGACGCTATCGAATACAGGACTCAGAGCTTTTGACTTAAACAAGCACAAAAATAAACCGTCCCCTATCAATTGAGATGGAAACGGTTTAAACATATTGGAAAACGATTTATTAAATTTTAATCACTTTTAGCATACAAAATTCATCCGCGTTTCATCTGCCGCATATACGTATAAACTGCAAAAGCCGATATTATTACAGTATATCCGAGAACCCATGCAAGATGCGGCAGTATTCCGTCAAAGCTTCCCTTAAGCAATTTGCGATCAAGCTCTACCGCATGGACAAACGGAAGAAAATTTGCAATTTTCCCGATCGCACCTCCGAGCATGGAAATATCGAACCATACCTCTGACAGCCATGCAGAAAGATTGGTAAGCAGAGCGCCGCAGATACCGCCGACCTGCTTTACCGTAAAAATACTTCCGCACAGAAGCCCGGGTGAAATATTACAGAAGAGACACGGGAATTATAAAGATCACAGAATATAAAATTCCGACAGTAACTTTAAGTCCGAGGACAATTGCGCAGGTATAGCAGATAACCGATTGCAAGAGTGCGAGGGGAATGATCGGCAGTGCGTAACCGATTATAAAATCGCATGATTTAACAGGTGCTGAGTAGAGCCGCTTTAAAAACGAGCTTTCTCTGTCTTTTGAGATCAGCGTTGCCGAGAAATGCGTCATAAACGAAAGTCCGAACACACATATTTCGGGCGTGACCGAACCTAACTCAAACAGACTGACAGGCGCGTTTCTTTTAATCAAATTCAATAAGATCAATACGATAAGCGGAAAACCCAACCCGAAAAACAGATTCAGCGGGTCACGGATTATTTCTTTCGTATTTCTTTCGGAAAAAGCCGCAATTTTCATACAACACCGCCTCCCTGCACAATACTTATAAATGCTTTTTCAAGCAAATTTGCTCCTACCGAGCGATTCAGCTCCCGGGAAGTTCCGACAGCCAACAGCCGTCCGTCCTTCATTATACCGATCCTGTCCGACGACTCTTCCGCTTCTTCCATATAATGAGTAGTCAAAATTATCGTCATTTTGCCTTTCAGTTGTCTCATAAGCTCCCAAAGCTCACTTCTTGAAATCACGTCAAGACCGAGAGTCGGTTCATCAAAAAACAGAATTTTGGAGTTTCCCGTCAGCGCCATGGCTATACTCAGCCGCCTCATTTGCCCACCCGACAAGTGGCCTGCACGCTTTGACATGAAATCACTGAGCCCGAGAAAATCGCTCAGAGATGATATTTTTTCTTCGCGCTCGGTCTTTCCGATTCCGTAAAGCTTACACATAAGAGAAAGATTTTCTTTTACCGTTAAATTCGGAGCAACTGCACTTTCCTGCGGAGACACACCGATAATTTTTTCACCTTGTCCGCATCTTCCCGTATACTCAAACCGTCCAGAGACGCGTCTCCGTCAGTCAGAGCCGTAAGACATGTAAGCATCTTTACAGTCGCCGTTTTTCCCGCTCCGTTCACTCCGAGCAGAGCAAACAGCTCACCCTCGCCGACTGTCAGATCAAGTCCGTTTACGGCGGTAATCTTATTACCGTATTTCTTTGTAAGTCCTACAGCTTTTATAATATCGGGCATGTCTCCGTGCGCCTTTCCTTTAAATGTATTTGTTATCTCCATGAAGGACCGCCTTCCCGCAAATAACTGCTTTTAATTCCCTCATATGCGTCTGTGAGCATTAAGCTTACATCATTCGGATTCCAGCTTAAGTAACCTGTCGCAAGCATAACTGCGATCCCGTGCACATATATCCACATCTGCACATGAAAGCGGCGTGCAAGCTCCTTTGAAATCGATAAGCTTTTTGCAATTCTTTCTACAAGCTTCGGTTCAAACTTATCGGGCTGCGGCAACTTTTCAAGACTCCTGTCACGCATAAAAAGTAATTTAAACAGCTCCTTTTCTTCGCCGGCAAAGCGAATATTCCATTCCCGAAGCTTTATAAGCAGGATATTTTCCGCTTTTTATATCTTCGGTAAGATACCTGTCATATACTTCATATACCGCACGCATTATTTCCTTTTGTACTTCCTCCATATTCTGAAATATGCTGAATATGGGTTTTGAGGATTAACCGAGCTTTTCTCCGAGCGAACGTGCGGTAACAGAAGATATTCCGTGCTCTCTTGTCATATCAAGCGCACATGAGATAATTTCTTCTCTCGTAAATTTACATTTGGGCGGCATAAATTCCTCCTCATGTTAGATAACATATGTTTCGCAACGTATATTACTTATCGTAATTATAATACGAAATTGATGATTTGTCAGCAGGAAAAAACATTTCTACAGAAAAACGGAACTGCCGCAATGGGCAGTCCCGTAGGGCATATTATTCAATTTATCTCTGTGGGATATGTATTATACCTATCAATAATAGAGGTGTGATCATTTATGAACTTTGCCGATTCAGGCATTATCTTTTTATAAATCGGCACATTCAACTCAAATTTTCTGCCGTCGACATCAGTCGTGTACGAAATTCTTCCGTCTTGATTTTGATTATTGTCATTATATTCTATACCAAAAACTTTTCCGGCTATATATTCATCAGACGAATACACGTGCATATATGTTAGAAGATCGTCCGAAGAAATCTCTTCAAGTTCATTTTGAATGATATAGAACAGTGTCTCATCATTCTTGTATTGGGTATGATAAATTCCATCATTGTATAAATAGGAACGGAGCGATCCGCGCTCGGGTGTTGGAAGCGTTCGTAATTTATCCTCATAACTCGACATGCCTTCAATAGCTGCAATCATCTGCCCGTATTCTTTTTCGGTAAGAGTTACGCAGCGGTATTTTTCATCTCTTCCCGTATTTATACGAAAGGCTACTGCTTTGCCGTTGATCTTGCCGTCTGATGAATAGCTATAGCGCCACACCCTGTCTGTTTGAGCATTTGACTGAGCCTTCAGCGCATCGGTTACGATCTTGATTGCGTTTCCGTCGGTTATATCAAATTTAGAATACACCAAACTGCTGAATTCGGAATCCCATTCGTCAACAGGTAGCATAGTCACTGATTTCACTTCGCCGGCATCCGGCGTGAAATTCAGGTATACCGTCCTTAATCCCCACATTGCTCCGATTACTATGAAGTTTAGAAGCACAACTATGCCGAGTCCCGGCAGGGCGCGCACAAGATTTTTAAGCTTTCTTGTGGTTATAATCTCAAATGAGAAATAAGCGACTGCCGCCGTAACATAGATGATAAAGTACAGAAAATATTCAGATTGAGAAGCATAACCGCGGAATATCATACAGCATACCGGAACACAAATCACCATTGCAACAGCTATCCTGTACACAGCCTGCAATATTTTGCTCGGAGCAGTTCGCTCGGCGCTCTCGCTCCGTCTTTTGTAAAACAGAATTCCCGCAAGCGCAAAATAGACAATAGCAAGGCAGAGCGAATATATCTGCGTTGCAGCGGAAGTAAACGCGCTGAAATCAAACATTCCGGTTACAATATTTATCTCGGTCGTCAGCAAACGAGGAGCCCACGTGCCGGAAAATACAGACAAGTCGGAAAGTCCGCCTTTTACAATATACGCCGTAATATATCTCGGCATAAACAGGACGAGTCCCGACACTACAATGTTTCCGAGAACAGTTCCGCTGACTGTCATACCTATCGTCATAGCTGCGCTGACAAGCAAAGAAGCTATCGTACAGCTTATCATAAACGGGAGATAAGAGCACGGAATTACCTCATAAACGCCGCTCAAAATTAAGGTCATAAGACGCGATATTCCCGATGTTACAAAAATAAGTCCGACAATCCATGTAGCAACAGCCGCCGTGTTGCTTATGTAAAATCCCGATCTTGACATCGGCAGTGAGTGATAAAAATCTGACGAGCTGCGCTTATTTAAGAATGAAAACATCGTCCATGTAAGGATCGGTGCGCCTATAACTATCATGGCATACAGGAGCGGATGAACATTCACCGCTCCGATTCTGCTCGGATAATCAGCGGCGTATGAGTAGTTGCTTGTTATCTGCGAGATAAAACCTGCCATCGGTATCAGCACCGCTTCAAGCGTCAGAATTATGAAGAATATTCCGCCGGGCAGAAGCAATCGGCGAAGTCCCTCCCGATACACGCTGATACTGAATAGTTTTTTATTTTTCATATCAAATACCTGCCTTTCTGAAAATCAGTTAAGCTCAAACTTGTATCCGAGCGCTTCCATTTCGTATGTAAAGACTTCCTCAAGCGTCAAGGGAAGTATGTCTATTAAGAGAGGACTCATTACTTTAAGTCTCTCGTATACCTCGTCGCGCTCTCCCCTGACTATCATATTTGTAACGCTTCCGTGCTTTACAAAGTGAAGAATGTCGATTCCGTCAAATTTGTTTCGACCGTATTCCTCGGAAAAGGCTACCTGTACCTTAAACTGCGCGGTTTTTAAGTTTTGTATATCGCTTTCAAAAACAAGTCCGCCTTTGTGAAGCAGTGCAAGCTGATCGCAGGTATCCTCAAGCTCCCGAAGCGAGTGAGACGTAATAACGGCAGACGCTCCCCGGTCGATGACGTCCTCGCAGATTATGGATTTTACATAGTTTCTCATAACCGGATCAAGTCCGTCAAAAGTTTCGTCAAAGAAAATATAATCGGGATTTGTCGAGAGAGCGAGTATAGTCGCTGCCTGACGCTTCATTCCTTTTGAAAACGTACCTATGTGTCGTTTGGTATCAAGTCCGAATTTTTCCGAAAGCGACTTAAAGCGCGCTCTGTCAAATCCTGCGGTGCAGTCGGCGTACAGAGCCGCCATTCTTTCCATTGACGCGCCGGTGAGAAAGTAAAGCTCATCGGGAACATAAGCTATCTTCGATTTTACCGAAGGATTATCCCATATAGTCTCTCCGTCTATCGTAACGCTGCCCGAATCCGCGCGGTATACTCCCGTAAGTATACGAAGAAAAGTAGATTTTCCCGCGCCGTTTGATCCGACCAATCCGTAAATACAGCCGTCGTTTATCGTACATGAAATATCATTGAGCGCGCAAAAATTTTCAAAGTTTTTTGTAAGATGTTCAGCCTTTATCATTTATGTCGTTCCTTTCGTTTAAATATTTTTCTTTTCCGATGCACTCCTGTAACCTTCCGATACACAGGCTTGAACCGAGCTTTCCGGAATTCCTGCAAGAGCAAGCTCATATGCCATACCGCGTATCTTATCGATAAGTCCGAGTTTTGTCTCAGCCAAAGCCTTTTCCGCATCATCACAGACAAAATATCCCCGTCCCGGAACTGAATGGATAAGTCCGCGTCCGTCAAGCTGAGAATACGCTTTAAGAATCGTAACCGGATTTATCGACAGCTCTACGGACAGGCTTCTGACCGACGGAATCTGATCCCCGGGTTTCAAAGTGCCTGTGAGAATAAATTTTTCGCATTGAGAAATGATCTGCTCATAAATCGGTGTTCTTGACATCGCATCTATCCGAAACATCTGCCTCTCCCCCTTTTCTTTATTTATTTTTATCGGAAGCCGCTGTTTATTGTTTGTCGACTGATGTTGTAGTGTTATACATCACATATAACACGTATATTGTATCATACGCATTATAATTTGTCAAGAAAGATATGTAATTTTTCTAATATTTTTTATCTTCAACCCCTTTTTCTTTGATTGCACACGACAATGCTTCGGTACAGCTGAAAAATAAATATCAGATATGTGCTAGCCGATAATATTTTTTATCGCACTCCTCGCAAAATTTCTCAAAAAAGGTTGATAAATCCTACGCTTTGTGTTATATTATATTATGTATGGAAAATTAAAGATGAAAGGAATTTCAGAACATGACTTATAACAAGAAAACCGTAGAAGATATTGATGTTGCAGGCAAGAGAGTTCTTGTAAGATGCGACTTCAACGTACCGCTCAAGGACGGCGTAATCACAGACGAGAACCGTATCGTCGGAGCACTCCCCACAATCAAATATCTCAAGGATCACGGCGCACGCCTTATCCTTTGCTCACATATGGGTCGTCCGAAGGGCGAATTCAACATGAAATATTCACTCGCTCCCGTAGCAAAGAGACTTTCCGAAAAGCTCGGCGTTGAAGTTCCGCTTGCAGCAGATGTAATCGGTCCCGACGCTAAAGCTAAAGCCGCCGCTCTGGGGGACGGTGACGTTATGCTCATCGAAAATGTTCGTTTCCACAAGGAAGAGGAAAAGAACGATCCTGCATTCGCAAAAGAGCTCGCTTCCATGGCTGAAATTTTTGTAAACGATGCTTTCGGAACCGCTCACAGAGCGCACGCTTCAACAGCAGGCGTTGCAGATTATCTCCCTGCTGTATGCGGTTACCTCATTCAGAAAGAAATCGATATCATGGGTAAGGCTCTGGCAGATCCTGCACGCCCGTTCGTTGCTATCCTCGGCGGAGCTAAGGTTTCCGACAAGATTGGCGTAATCAACAACCTCATCGAAAAAGTTGATACGCTTATCATCGGCGGCGGTATGGCTTATACATTCTTCCGCGCTCTCGGAAATTCTATCGGAACTTCCATCTGTGAAGAGGATAAGCTTGATCTCGCTCTTGAGATTCTTAACAAGGCTCGTGAGAAAGGCGTAAACTTCCTTCTTCCCGTTGACAACATCATCGGTCGTGAGTATGACGAAAATACTACATTCATGAGAATCTATTCAGACTCTATTCCTGACGGTTGGATGGGACTTGACATCGGTGAAAAGACTCAGGAGCTTTACTCCAAATCCATCGAAGGCGCAGGCACCGTAATCTGGAACGGACCTATGGGCGTTTCGGAGTGGGAAAACTTTGCTTCAGGTACTCGTGCTGTAGCTAAGGCTGTAGCTGAATCAGGCTCAGTTTCGATCATCGGCGGCGGCGACTCCGCAGCGGCTGTTGAGCAGCTTGGATATGCCGACAAGATGACTCACATCTCTACAGGCGGCGGAGCATCGCTTGAATTCCTCGAAGGACTTGAGCTTCCCGGAATTGCTTGCCTTCTTGATAAATAATTGATAAAAACTTTCGCCGGAGGAGGTATTTCTCCTTCGGCGTTTGAATTTTGTACTTAAGCTGATAGGCGAAAAAATTTGATTTCCCTCAGCTTTATAAAAGAAAGGTTATAATAAAATGGATAAATCAAAGCGCAAGGTTGTCATTGCAGGCAACTGGAAAATGAACATGACTCCCTCGGAAGCAAAAACTGCTGTTGCCGAGACTGCAAAGCTTACAGATTCAATGAACGGCTGTGATGTGGTTCTCTGCGTACCGTTTGTAGATATTGCATCTGCTGTTGAAGCTGCAAAAGGCACAAACGTAAAGATCGGTGCACAGAATGTTCACTTTGAAGCAAAAGGCGCATTCACAGGTGAGATTTCCGCCGCTATGCTTCTTGAAACAGGTGTAGAATACGTTATAATCGGACACAGCGAGAGAAGACAGTACTTCGGTGAGACTGACGCGACTGTAAACGCAAGAACTAAGGCTGCTCTTGCCGCAGGTCTTAAGGTTATTCTCTGTCTCGGAGAAGTCCTTTCCGAGCGCGAATCTGGAATCACAAGCGAGATCGTTTCTATGCAGACAAAGCTTGATCTTGCAGGCATCAGCGCTGAAGATATGAAGAATGTTATCGTTGCTTACGAGCCTGTATGGGCTATCGGAACAGGTCTTACAGCTACACCGGATCAGGCTGATGAAGTTTGCGGAATTATCCGTTCAACTATTGCTGATCTTTATTCTGCCGACATTGCCGACGCAACTGTTATCCAGTACGGCGGATCAATGAACGACGGAAATGCTGCTGAGCTTCTTTCCAAGGTAAATGTTGACGGCGGACTTATCGGCGGAGCTTCACTCATTCCTGCAAAATTTGCAAAGATAGTTGAAGCTGCTCAGGCGTAAGTATTTTCCAATCGGGAGCATATTCCCGTCTTATATAATTATGTACTTTACAGAAGTTCTGTAAATACAGCAGTGGTTTAAATTATTTCAGGGAGTCGCAACAAAATGTTCGGCTCCTTGTTTTTATGCGCTTATTTTTGCCTACCTTTTTAGTCAACAAAATAATTGTGCCGCATGGCTGTAATGCTGAAAATAGCCGTTCTGCAATTTGCAAAACGGCTATTGTTTTTACTGATAAAATATTCCGAGTCGATTATGAAATTAACCAACCCAAGGTATGAGAGAACCTTTATCCATTTCAATTATCATAGAAATACTGCATGTTACAGCAGGCTTGAATGTAGCCTTGTTCTGAACAGTTACGTCTAATGTTAATTCACCGGTCTTTTCTCCATTATTCTTGAGTGCGTTAAACGCATTAAGAGCAGCTTCTATCTGTTCATCGGAGACCTTTACAGAATATGCATATCCGGCAGGAGTTGTCTTACCGTTAGTACTAAGAGCTTCATTTACACCGTCAGATTCTACAGCTGCAGCCTGAATAACAAGATTTAGTATCGAATTTTTATCAAGCTTTCTCGCATATGCAGTTACTGTATCGTTCAGATTTTTAAGTCCTACATATACCTGGTCATTCTCTGCTGATGAATCCATTTTAATAACAGTCCATTCATAGCGTACATACTGTGTAACAACATCATCTGATGTATCTTCTGTGCCATTGGTATTCTTAATAGCAAACCAGGGCTCCAGAACCATCTGATTCTGTTTGGGATCTGTTCCGCCGCCGGCTCCGGAAAATCCACAGTCACCGTAGAAGCTTCCGCATCCGCAATCTTCATTTGAGAAGAGAAGTTCACCCTTTTCGTCAACCTTCTGCTTGCCGTCTTCACCAATTATCGGCTTCTTATAATCGTTTTCTTCATCATCTGTCATTTTGTGCATCTGATACTCAGGAAGTACTACAGTATATTTATCAGGGTCAAGACCTACCTGCGGAAGAATGATATTATTCATCGTCTCAATGCTGAAATCCTGAGAGTCGCTGAACTGAAGCAACGGTCTTGTATCTCTTGTTGCAAGGTACTCACCAAGGTTGCTTACAACGTAGTACATGGGATCCATGTCAAATCTCGTAAGCATCGTAGCAACTTCTGCACGGGTAGCATTTTCATCAGG
>JAAWQR010000013.1 GCA_022800625.1 Clostridiales bacterium
TACAAATAACATTATACCATTTTTTCTTAGGAAAATAACGCTTTAAAATTCAAAGTCGGAGTAAGATTTTTATATTTTGTCTTCGGCTGATATCTCATAATACAGATGTACGGCGCGGAAAGGTTATTTTATTATGAACAAAAGATTAATTGCTCCGGGTATTGCCATTTTAGAAGAAAGGACAGAGTCGTTCGGAGAAAAATATACCTTAAAATATATTCTCTTCGGCTCAGTAGGCGAAACCGAAGAACAAACGGTATATTCAATATTCGCTGCTAAAAAACAAGGCAATATCGAAAAGTCCACGGACTTTGTATATGATGCTGTGAGAGACGCTTCGAGCGCGCACAAAATATTTACTCTTCTTGCCGAAGGACTCGTCACTCCGATCACATTAAGAGATGTAATCGAGGACTTCATATCAGAATAATACTTCTGAATTTTTTAATATTCTAAACGCCTGCTGAAATATCATCAGGCGTATTTTTCTTAATTTGACAAATTATAAGTATTTTGCTATAATTTTCACAGATATAAAATCGTATTTCGGAGAAAATTGCGATGAGTACGGAAAAACGCCCTGTAATTCTCTTAAAGCGTCCGCTTTTTGCAGTGTGCGGCACATTCTTTTTATCATCTGTTTTGTTCAGCAATACCCAAGCTTATGTAAAATCAGGACTTGCGTCGGCGGCAATTACGGTATGTATATTTCTTTACGTATTGAAGTGTATAGGAAAAATACGTAAAGAAACCGTATCAGCTCTCGCTGCTTTTCTGGTATCCGCAGCAGCGGCTTTGCTGTTTTCACTTCTCCTTATAAACTTGCCTTTATACCGAACCGAAAAATTTTATAATACAACCGTCGAATGCGATGCGGTGATAGAGAATGTTAGAGGCACGTCATCATACTACGGATATTATACGGCTGATATCAGACCGAACGGAGAAAACCGCAGTATCCGTGTTTTGCTTTCTTTTCCTGACGGCAGCTGCGAAGTCGGCGATATTCTACATGGATATGTCAGCATTTCGGCCCTTGACGGAAGCGACTTTGGCGGCAACAGGCTCTCACTTCTTTCCGACGGAATATTTTCAGTCGGTGAGAGCGAGGATATGAAATATATCGGACGTGATAACAGCTTTTCTGTAAGACGGTTCTTTTCAAAAATAAACAGTAAGTTATCCTCGGTACTTATCACAAACCTGCATGAGGGCGGCGCGCTTTCCTGCGCAGTTCTGTTAGGGAATAAATCATATCTTGACAATTCCGTAAGGCGTGACTTTTCCCGACTCGGAATATCTCATCTTACCGCTGTAAGCGGACTCCATCTTTCCGTGATATGCTCATTCGCTGAAATGCTGCTGAAAAGATTCCGCATTAAGAACTCAGCACAAAAGCCGCTGATGACAGCGTTAATTCTGCTTTATATGGGAATCACGGGATTTTCGGTATCTGTCATGAGATCGGGAATCATGAATATCATGCGCCTGACGGCGGACTTATTCGGCAGAAGCTCTGATTCTGAGACGTCACTGACATTTTCCGCATGTGCTGTCTTGATATTTAACCCTTGCTCGGTATATGACGCGGGACTTTTACTGTCTGTTCTCTCCGCATATGCGTGCATAGTCTATTCTTCCTTTGCCGCAAAGCATTTTTCAAATCGCATTCCGAAAATTTTATGCACCGTGCGCGACGGATTCCTGATGACGCTTCTCATTACGGCATGTACTCTTCCCGTCATGTGGGAAAGGTTCGGTTCTGTTTCGGTTGTTTCACCGATATCAAACCTAATATTTATCCCCATAATGACCGTTTTCCTTTATATTTCCGCCATTTATCTGATCTTGTGTATGGCGGGTCTCGGATCTTTGCTGACTCCTGTATCATATTTGCTGAATGCCGTATCTGAAGCAATATGCTCTGCCGCCCGTCTCGGGAGTTTATTTCACGGAATAAACGTATCACTTAATATACGCGGCGTCGGAATATTTATAATTCTCTTATCCGCATCCGTTATAATTATGCCTCAGCTTACAGGCAAGGCAAAACGCACGGCATACGTTACAGCCATGCTCGGAGCGCTCGGTATTGCGGCGCTTCTGGCAACGAGAAGCATAATATATTCGGGCACAGGAGAGATCGTCTACAATAACAGCGGAAAGAACGACGGATTTGTATTCAGAATCGGAACTAAATACGTAATCGCCGACGTCTCCGACGGTTCATACAGCTTTTTGAGAAAGCTCAACTCAGCTGCTGAGGAAAACGGCGCTGCGGAAATAGATACTCTTATTTTTACGCATTATCATATGAAGCATATATCAGCTCTGAATTCGTTTTCAGGTCGCGTTATGCTCAGGCATGTTATGCTTCCGTATCCCGAAAATGATAAGGATATGTCTGTTTTTGACGAGCTGTGCCGTATCCTTGAGAAACAAAACATAGAATGCAGCTTTTATCTTCGCCGCAGCGGAGAGTGCGCTGAATTATGCGGAATGAGCTTCGGATTTTTCGATCATACAGAGGTCAAACGCTCGACTCATCCGATAATATCCTTCACCGCACAGCTCGGAGAGTGCAAGATAACATATTTGGGCGGCTCGTTCAATGAGGGTGTAATCGATGAAGAAGAGCTCATGTCAAGCGATACCGCGTTTTTCGGCGCACATTCTCCGAAATATAAAACTCCCGTAAGCTGCGCTGTCGGAGGAACCTCGGTAATATCAAAAAACGCGTCGGCAGAAGCTGATTTTACAGGATGTATATTCGGAGGAGATACAGTAAAACTCGAAGAAAACGGGAACTATACAATTCGCAGGATCAGGCTTTCCGAATAAAATCGTCCATGAGTGAAATTTATGCGTAAAATATCGCAATAAATATTGACATACAGTGAAAACTGTGGTAAAATAGTCGCTGAACGGTCTGTCAGGCCGTCTCTCTGCCGCTGAAAATTCTAAGCAGCGGTCTGAAGTCCATAGGGAGGTTAAAATTATGGAAAAAGTAAAGAACTCTTATGAAACACTGTTCGTGATTTCACCTGATCTTTCCGAAGAAGATACAAAAGCTCTTATCGGTAAGTTTACAGCTCTTATCGCGGATAACGGAGAACTGGGTGAGGTTGACGAATGGGGTCGCCGCAGACTTGCATATCCCATCAATTACAAGACTGAGGGTTACTATGTTCTCGTAAACTTTGAGTCAGCGCCAGAGTTCCCCGCTGAGCTTGAAAGAATTTACAACATTACAGACGGCATTCTCAGAGCTATCGTTGTACGTCACGAGTAATACAGACGTTTAAAAAGGAGAAAACAGGTTATGGCTAACTTTAATTTTAATAAGGTTATTTTGGGCGGTCGCTTAACCGCTGACCCGGAGCTTAAAACAACTACGTCCGGCTTGCCTGTGACTTCGTTTACGGTAGCTGTAAACAGACGATTCGGCGGACGCAGTGAAAACGGACAGCCTCAGACTGATTTTATCAACTGTACGGCTTGGCGTCAGACCGCTGAATTTATTACACGTTATTTCAGAAAAGCAAGCTCCATATGCGTTGTGGGAACAATTCAGGTAAGATCATGGACTGACGCGCAGGGCGCAAAGCGCTATGCCACCGAGGTCGTGGTCGATGAAGCCATGTTTGTCGATTCTAAGGGTGAAAATCCGTCGGCTGCACAGGCAGGATTCTCTCAGAGTGCGCCTTCATCGTATATGCCCGAGGGGTATACCTCATACGGAGACGGAGCGGCTCCCGCATACAGTCAGGGACAGGCGGCAGCTCCCAAATTTGAAGAAATAACCGATGACGACGACCTTCCGTTCTGATTTCTGAAGGCGTCCCGATAACAAGTTTAAGAAAGGTATGGTTCATACTTATGGAAAATGAAATAAAGGAAACCGCAGCTGTTGAAACAAATGCTGCTCCCGAGGCTGCAGCCTCTGCAAAACCCGAAAGAACCGAACGTTCAGAGAGACCCGCAAGACCGGCTCAGAAGAACAACCGCAGAAGAAGAAAAGTTTGCGCTTTCTGCGTAGACAAGATCGACAATATCGATTACAAGGATACAGTAAGACTCAGAAAGTACGTTTCCGAGAGAGCAAAGATCCTTCCCCGCCGTATATCAGGTACATGTGCAAAGCATCAGCGTCAGCTTACTCTCGCTATAAAGAGAGCACGCCACGTTGCGCTCATGCCTTATATCAGCGACTGATTATACAAATTCCTACAGCCGTCTTCCTTCGGGACAGGCGGCTTTTTTATGTCTTTTAGGTCGCACGGATTAATTTTTAAATATGTAAACCCAAGCGTAGTTTTAAATTGTTTCCGTCAGGTTAAATTCGCAAAAAAATGTTGTTATAAAAGCAAAAATGTGATATAATCAATGTCAGCGGAATTATCACTGAAAAATCACCGCAACGCTGAAAATTACATGTTTAGGAAAGGACTTTTTTAAGTCATGAAATATCTTGTTCTTATTCCCGACGGTATGGCAGACCGTCCGAGCGAAAAGCTGGGCGGAAAAACTCCCATGCAGATAGCAGACAAAACCACAATGGACGCGCTTGCCGCACGTTCTCTTTGCGGAACGGTTCTTAATGTTCCCGCTGAAATGGTGCCTGAGAGCGATACTGCAAATCTTGCAATTATGTCATACGATCCGAGAAAATATTCAAAGGGACGTTCCCCGCTTGAAGCTGTCAGTCTCGGAATCAAGCTCGGCGACAATGATACAGCTATCCGCTGCAACCTCGTTACCGTATCCGAAGACGAGGATAAATACGAAGACAGAATAATGATCGATCACAGCGCCGATGAGATTACGACTGAGGAAGCAGATGAGCTTTGCGCCGCTCTCAATGAGGCCTTGCCTATGGATGGCAGACATCTGTACACAGGCGTAAGCTATCGCCACTGCCTAATATGGGATGGAGCTGACTCAACATATGATTTTGCACGTCCTCATGATATCATAGGTCAGAGAATCGGCGGTTATCTTCCGTCAGAGGACAACGGAGGCAAGGAATTCCTTGAATTTATGCGTCGCGGATATGACATTCTGAAGGATCACCCCGTTAATGCCCGCCGCCGAGCAGAGGGCAAGCATCCTGCAAATTCACCGTGGCTTTGGAGTCCCGGTCAAAATCCCTCTCTTCCCTCATTTTCGGAAAAGTGGGGAATTTCGGCAGCCGTAGTTTCTGCTGTCGATCTGATAAAGGGAATCGGCATTTGTGCGGGAATGGAAGTAATCGATGTACCGGGAGCTACAGGCAACTATTCAACTAATTACACCGGGAAGGCAAACGCTGCCATAGACGCTTTCAAGCGCGGAACGGAATTCGTATATGTTCACGTTGAAGCGCCGGATGAGTGCGGTCACAGAGGAGAATACGATACCAAGCCTCTTGCAATCGAAAAGATAGACAGCCTTATTTTGAAGCCTGTCCTTGAATATCTTGAAAACTGCGGAGACGATTTTAAAATCATGGTTCTTCCTGATCATCCGACACCTCTTGATATTCGTACTCACTCACACGAACCTGTGCCGTTCTTTATATACGATCCGGCAAATACTACCGAGGGTGTTTCTCATTTCACTGAGGACGAGTGCTCTGCACGGGAGCTTTATATTCCCGACGGCAGTGAGCTGCTCTCAAAACTCATAGTAAAATAATATCTTAATACAGCATATAGCGGTTTTTACCGCAGAATGGATACTGATATGGAAAACATGGACAATAATAATTATCCCTCGCTTGAAGACACAGCCTCTGAAGTATCCCGTGATAAAGATACGGAAGAGCAGCTTCCCAAGATTGATGATACGAACACAGAATCACCGATTTCTTCCGAGCCGGAAAACCTGATCTATGCCGATGATTCTTACGACTCCGACATGTGGCAGGACAATCTTCAGATAGAGAAAGAACCTGCAGGTTCAAAGCTTCGCTCTGTATTTGAATTTTTTGAAATGCTTGCGATCGTAACCGTGTCTATCATACTTTGCTTCACATTTATATTCAGACTGAATATTGTCGAAGGACCGTCAATGGAGGATACCCTTTATACAGGCGAATACCTTATGGTATCCGATCTCCTATACACTCCGAAAAGAGGAGACATTGTGGTAATTCAGGATATGACAGCGATACAGTACACAGAGCCGATAGTTAAAAGAGTAATAGCAACGAGCGGACAGACTGTTGATATTGATTTTGACACATGGACCGTCACTGTAGACGGAGAAGTTGTCGATGAATCGGAATATATCACCCTGAGAGATGACGCTTTATTAACTTCAGATTTTAAATATCCTATCACTGTGGATGAAGGTTGTGTCTTTGTAATGGGTGACAACAGAAATCACTCTGCCGACAGCAGAATAGTTGAAATAGGTCAAATTGATGAAAGATGCGTTGTGGGAAAAGTATATATGCGCATCGCTCCGCTTAACAGATTCACGGTGTTCAAAAATCCCACCGACTGATAAACAATAAATTCAGAAAGGCGGAATTTGATATGCCGTCACAAAATATACAGTGGTTCCCCGGGCACATGGCGAAAACCCGCCGTCTCATCAGCGAAAGCATTAAGCTTGTAGATATTGTGCTTGAGCTTCTTGACGCCCGAATTCCTCAAAGCTCAAAAAATCCCGAAATCGCGGCGCTGACAGCAAACAGACCAACGCTGACAATACTCAATAAATGTTCTGTTGCCGATACAAACGTAACCGAACAATGGATAGCGGCATACAAAAATGAAGGCAGACATGCCATCGCAGTTGACTGCATAACAGGCGAGGGTCTTAAAGGAATCGCGCCTGCCTGCCGTGAAATACTGAGCGAAAAGCTTGATAAATTTGCCGAGCGCGGAATGAGCGGACGAAAAATACGCGCGATGATCGTCGGAATTCCGAACGTCGGAAAATCGTCTCTCGTAAATAAACTGAGCGGAGCTAAAAAAGCTAAGGTTGAGGACAGACCGGGCGTTACAATGTCAAAACAGTGGGTAACCACAAATATCGGAATCGAGCTTCTTGATATGCCGGGAATTCTCTGGCCGAAGTTTGAAGATGAAACAACAGGAGAGAATCTCGCTTTTACGGGAGCTATCAAGGACGCTGTTCTCGATACCGAAACACTTGCCGCAAAACTTTGCGACAGACTTTACAGAACCGCGCCCGACAAATTCTGCACAAGATATAAACTTGAAGAGGAAAAGCTTGCGGGAATGAAGCCATATGAACTGCTGAATACCGTTGCGAGAAAACGAGGTTTCCTTATCTCGGGCGGAGAACTTGATACAGAACGCGCCGCAGGCATCGTTCTCGATGAATTCCGTTCTGCTAAAATCGGTAATATTTCTCTTGAAATACCGACAGAGCGAGAATGAGGTGCGTAAATGTTAGATTTCAGTTTTGACGACGTGTACCGTCATGACGGTGTGTCCGTTATCTGCGGACTTGATGAGGCAGGGAGAGGACCGCTTGCAGGTCCTGTTGTAGCAGGTGCATGTATTCTTCCGCAGGGAATCGTGATCGACGGACTTGACGACTCGAAAAAGCTGTCGGAGAAAAAGCGCGAAAAGTTATATGATATTATAACAGAGTCAGCTCTGTCATGGGGAGTCGGTATTGCAACTCCCGAAGAAATCGACAATATCAATATTCTGGCGGCGTCTATGCTTGCAATGAGACGTGCATTTGAGGCGTCAGGAGCTAAAGCTGATCTGCTCCTCGTTGACGGCAACCGTACCGAAGGATTTACCCTTCCCGCGCAAGCGATAGTAGGCGGCGACGGAAAATCGCCGTCGATCGCAGCAGCATCTGTTATCGCAAAGGTAACAAGAGACCGCATGATGACAGAACTTGACAAAGAATATCCCGAATACGGCTTTGCAGGTCACAAAGGATATCCGACCAAGGCTCATAAGCTTGCAGTATATCTGCACGGTCCATCACCGTGTCACAGAAGATCATTTTTGAAATTTCTCGAACGCGACCGCGAAAAACTTGAAGCCGAAGCCGTAAGGCTCGGATATAAATGATAATCTGCGGCAAAATCAACCTTTTTGCATATAATATTAAACAGGCGCTTATCATCTTATACAGTATTACTTACTGAAAACCATGAAAGACCTTGTACTATGAATAATCGCTTTTTCGGAAAACTCGGTGAGAGCTCTGCCGCCGAATATCTTGAGCAGAACGGTTTTACCATCATCGGACGTAATGTTTATGTCGGAAGATGCGAGATCGATATTATTGCCGAAGGGCACGGACTGCTCATTTTCGCCGAAGTAAAGACCAGACGGCAAAAGCCCGACATAAAAAATATCTACGGCAGACCTGCCGACGCTGTGAATCATTCAAAGCGAGCGCATATGACGGACGCTGTAAAACGGTATCTTTATGAAAACCGTGAAAATGTAAAGGATTTCCAGCCGAGAATGGATATAATCGAAGTATACTGTGATCCGAACTCGGAGGATTACCGTGTACTCGACATCAAGCATTTTCCGAATGCTGTTCACAGATGATAAGCCGAGTTTTTCAGATATTTTGAAAAGGTTACATAAGTCCGGAAATAAAGTGAGCGGAAAGCTCATGTCATTTGTTTTCAGACAGCAGAAAGGCATGGTTATAATCATGAAGCTTTTTGATCTTCACTGCGACACCGCATTTGAGCTTGAAGACAGAAATATTACACTTTCAGACGAGACTCTTGATATAAACGATCGAATGATATCAGACTTTGACACTTTTTTCGCCGTGTCGGCAATCTGTGCTGATGAACACGACACAGACGAGACGGCATATGAAAGATTTTTCAAAATAAAGGATAATTTCAAATCGGAATGCTGCTCGCGCGGATACCTCGTTTGTAAAAACATCTCCGATATCAAAGCATGCCGCGAGCATAATACACCGGGGTTCATTACGGCGGTCGAGGACGCAAGAATTCTTGCGGGAAAATCAGAACGGATACAGATACTGTTTGAATCAGGAGTCAGAATAATCACTCCGATGTGGGGCGGCGAGAGCTGTATCGGCGGCTCGCATGAATCGGAGAGAGGACTTACAAATTTCGGAAAAGAAGCTGCTCGCGAATTTGCAAGGCTTGGCATAATTACCGATATTTCACACGCCTCAGAGCGCAGCGCATATGAGCTTACAGATATTGCGTTATCATACGGTATGCCTGTAATTGCAAGCCATTCCTGCGCATTTGCTCTGAATCCTCATTCACGTAATATCAGAGATCGGCAAATAGAAGCTGTGAAAGCTTCGGGCGGCATTATCGGCGTTAATACATATCCCATTCACCTGACAGGTACGGAGCACGCTGAAATCGGTGATGTCACAGAGCATATCGCACATATTACCGATGCGGTGGGCGCTGAGAGCATAGCTCTGGGATGCGACTTTGACGGAATGGGTGCTTGCCACACAAGCGGTCTTGAAAAAATATCGTGTATCGGCGCTCTTTATGATGCTCTGATTAGGCGCGGATTTTCCTCAGAAATGTGTGATAGAATATTTTTTGAAAACGCTTATAATTTTATGTCTGCGCATATTGCCGACTGATTATTATATAAAAATTAAAGATGTCGAGTCTGTAAGCCGAACGGATTGCAGCTCGGTTTTGTACCGATAAATTTTATCGGTACGGGATAAAAAGAAAGGCATGGTTACAAAAATGAATTACCGCAGCACAAGAGACACAGCCAAAACACCGGCTTATGTAAGCTCCGCCGAAGCTATAAAGCGCGGACTTGCACCTGACGGAGGACTTTATATGCCGGAAAAGTTGCCGTCGCTTGAAAGTTCCGAGATAAACTCGCTCATAGAAATGTCCTATGATGAGCGTGCGGCGTATATTCTCTCAAAATTTTTGACTGATTATGATAAAGACGCTCTTGCGGCGGACTGCAAGGCTGCTTATTCGGAAGAGCGTTTTGAGGGCGGAGCCGCTCCCCTTAGACATATTGACACATCTCTCTATTCGCTTGAGCTTTGGCACGGTCCTACCTGCGCCTTTAAGGATATGGCGCTCCAGATAATGCCGCGACTTCTCTCACGCGCTCTTACAATGACAGGAGAGCGCCGTCTTGCAAGAATCCTTGTTGCAACATCAGGTGACACGGGAAAAGCCGCCCTTGAGGGATACCGCGATGTTGACGGCGTTGATATTACGGTTTTCTATCCCGTCGACGGAGTAAGCCGTATGCAGAAAATGCAGATGACAACGCAGGAAGGCGGCAACGTAAATGTGTGCGCTGTCAGAGGAAACTTTGACGACGCGCAGAACGGAGTTAAAGCAATCTTCTCAGATGCTGAATGCGCCCGCCGGGCTGAAGAGAAAGGAATGTTCTTCTCAAGCGCCAACTCAATCAACTGGGGACGTCTTGCACCGCAGATCGTTTACTATGTTTCAGCATACTGCGATCTTATAGCAGACGGTAAAATAAAGAACGGCGACAAGATAAACGTCTGTGTTCCGACAGGTAATTTCGGAAATATTTTTGCAGCTTTTATCGCACGCCGCATGGGTCTGCCGATTGCTAAGTTCATCTGCGCATCCAATTCCAACTGTGTTCTCACTGACTTTATCCGCACAGGCGAATACGACAGAACACGTGAGTTCTTTAAAACTATGTCGCCTTCGATGGATATACTTATTTCAAGCAACCTTGAGCGCCTGATCTATATGATGAGCGACGCTGAGACTACGGCAGGACTTATGAATGAGCTGAAGGTAAACGGCAAGTACCGTGTAAGCGACGCACTTCATGCTGAAATCACGTCTCTGTTTGCAGGATACTGCCTTAATGAGAGCGAAACTGCCGGTGTTATCAAGGATACTCTTGAGCGTGACGGATATCTTATTGATCCTCATACCGCAGTCGGCCTCGGCTGCGCCCGCAAGTATATTGCAGAAACAGGAGATGACACCGTAACTGTAGTAGCATCTACAGCAAGTCCATACAAGTTTGCCGGAGACGTGTGCCGTTCGATCGGTACGGAGATTCCGTCAGACGAGCCTGCCGATATATTGAAGGCTCTGTCAAACGCTACAGGCACTGATATCCCGAAGCCGCTGGCAAGAACTCTCACACTCCCCGTAAGATTTGATAAAACCGCAGATCCTGCCGATATGCCGTCAGTGGCTCTCGGAAAATAAATCATCAAAATGTCCGTTTTTTCAATTTCAGACCTGCACCTGTCGCTTGCAACTCCTAAACCTATGGATATCTTCGGAAGCAGATGGCAGGGATACACGGAAAAGCTTGAGAAAAATTGGCGAGCCGTCGTAACAGAAGATGACACTGTGGTAATTCCCGGGGATATTTCATGGGCGATGTCCCTTGAAGAAGCAGAAGCTGATTTAAGATTCATCTCTTCCCTTCCCGGTAAAAAATTGCTCGGCAAAGGAAACCATGATTTTTGGTGGGAAACTCTCACAAAAATGCGCCGATATCTTGCAGATAAAAATATCACGGGGATAGATTTTCTTTATAATAACGCGTATCTTGCGGAAGATCTTATCATATGCGGAACACGCGGATGGTTTACCGAAGAAAGACTTCAAAATACAGTCAGCAGGACAGAATATACAAAGGTTTCCGCGCGTGAGTTGTCAAGACTGAAACTCAGCCTTGACGAAGCGGTGAAAATACAAAAAAACTCGGAAAATGCAGATATTATTGTGTATCTTCATTTTCCGCCCGCATTCGGAGATTTTGTTTGCGGCGAATACATATCACTTATGAAGGATTACGGTGTAAGGCACTGTTATTTCGGTCATATTCACGGGGTCTATTCAATTCCGCGGACAACCGTTACAGACAGACTTCCTATCTCGATAATATCGGCAGATTATCTCAATTTTACACCTATGCTAACAAAGCTCAGGTAATATATGCCGTAATTTGTCATTTTAAACAGTTATAAGACTCAATTTCGTTAAATTGTTTTTCAATTTCTTTATTGACTTATTCTATAAAAAAATATACAATAAAGAGAGCTATAATTTTAAAAGATCATTATTCGGAGGATATAAAAGTAATGAGTTTGAAAAAAAGCGAGCAAATAGGCGCAAATCAGTACTGCGTGACATTTGATGCGTCACGCGAGAGCTTTGATGCGGCTATCACAAAGGTTTACAAAAAGGCTGTACGCAACATCTCAATTCCCGGCTTCAGAAAGGGAAAGGCTCCCAGAAGCATCGTTGAAAAAATGTACGGCAAGGAAGTTTTCTATGAAGACGCCGTTAATGAGATTCTTCCCGCAGCCTACGAGGAAGCTATGAAGGATTTCGAGGGTACTGTTGTCAGCCGTCCTGAGTTCGAGATTGAAACGATCGACGAAAACGGTGTTGTCATCACAGCGAAGTTCTTTGTAAAGCCTGAAGTAGAGATCGAAGGCTATAAGGGTATTCCCGTAACACGCACGGTTCCCGAAGTAACTGACGCTAATGTTGACGAAGAGCTTGAGAAGATCAGAAACCGAAACTCAAGAGTTATTGATATTACAGACCGTCCGTCAGCTATGGGAGACGTTGTAAACTTCGATTATGAAGGTTCTGTTGACGGTGTTCCCTTTGAAGGCGGACGCGCGGAAGGACAGGATCTCAAGCTCGGCTCCGGTCAGTTTATTCCCGGTTTCGAAGATCAGCTTGCAGGACATTCTATCGGCGATGAGTTTGATGTAAACGTAACTTTCCCCGAAGAGTATCATGCGTCTGAGCTTGCAGGCAAGGCTGCCGTATTCAAGTGCAAAATGAACGGTATAAAATTCAATGAGCTTCCTGTTCTTGACGATGAATTTGCCCGCGACGTATCTGAATTTGATACTCTTGATGAATACAAGAACGATATCAAGGCTAAAATAGCAGAGAGAAATGAGAAGGCAGCTGACGCTGACGTTGAGGAACAGCTTATCGCGGCTCTTATCGAGAAGCTGAATGCGGATATTCCCGAAGCTATGTTTGAAAATGAAACTGAGAACTTTGTTCGCGATTATGACTCAAGACTCCGTATGCAGGGACTTGATCTCTCAACATACCTCAAATATACAGGACTTACTCTTGATAAGATCAGGGAGCAGATGCGTCCCGACGCTGAACGTCAGGTAAAAACAAGACTTGCTCTTGAAAAGATCGCAGTTCTTGAAAATATTGAGATAAGCGATGAGGAGACAGAGGAAGAATATAAGCGTCTTGCCGAAGCTTACGGAATGGAAGCCGATAAAGTTAAGGCTGCTGTTGCGGTTGACGCTCTTAAAGAAGATATCAAGGTAAAGAAAGCTGTTGATCTTGTAAAAGAAAGTGCAGCTGTAACCGAGGGCAAGGCTGAAGCTGACGGTGAAGAAAAACCGAAGGCAAAGCGCGCTCCCGCAAAGAAAAAAGCGGCTGATGCGGAAGATGGAGAAGCAAAGCCCGCCGCTAAGAAAACAACTGCTAAGAGCACAGCTTCAAAGACTACGGCTAAAAAGACAGCAAAGGCATCTCAGACTGAGGAAAAGGCTGAAGATAAAGCTGAATAATCGGCGGAATGTTTTTAATATAAAATGCCGCTGTCAATATGACAGCGGCATTAAGTTATAGCATATAATTTACTTGTACCGACAGGAATTTTCCCGAACGGCAAATTTAAAATTCGGCGCTGCAAACAGCAGAAACGGAGGATACTTTTATGGCATTAGTACCTATGGTGGTTGAACAGACAAACAGAGGTGAAAGATCTTACGACATCTATTCGAGACTTCTCAACGACAGAATCATTATTCTGTCCGATGAAGTAAACGATGCTACGGCGTCTCTTGTAGTAGCACAGCTTCTTTATCTTGAAGCGCAGGATCCCGACAAAGATATCAGTCTCTATATCAACAGTCCCGGAGGATCGGTTTCTGCAGGTATGGCTATCTATGACACGATGAATTTTGTAAAATGCGACGTATCAACAACATGTATCGGAATGGCTGCAAGCATGGGCGCGTTTCTCCTTTCATCGGGAGCCAAAGGAAAGCGTTATGCTCTTCCCAACAGCGAGATCATGATTCATCAGCCTCTCGGCGGAGCTCAAGGTCAGGCAACGGACATTAAGATCCATGCGGAGCATATACTTCGTACAAGAGAGAATTTAAACCGTATACTCGCTGCCAATACAGGTAAACCGCTTGAAATTATTGAACAGGATACCGAAAGAGACAATTTCATGCGTGCTGATAAGGCTGTTGAATACGGACTTATCGACCGTGTGATCGAGCATCATGCTTAAATGATGCGTACCGAAATGCGGTATGCCGAGCACGCGGTAAAAAATCAGAAAGGTATGCACATAAATGGCTCAGAATACGAAGAATAATGACCAAAATCTGCATCGCTGCTCATTTTGCGGCAGAGATGAAAGCCAGGTCATGTTTTTGATTCCGTCTCCGACAGGTGTTTGTATATGTGATAACTGCATTGACACCTGTAATGAGATTATTGAGGAACATCTCAGATTTTCTTCTCCTTCAGAAACAGAAAAGCTTGACGAGAGTACTCTTATGACTCCGAGCGAAATAAAGGCTACGCTTGATGAATATATAATCGGGCAGAACAAAGCAAAAGTCGCGCTCTCCGTCGCTGTTTACAACCATTATAAGAGACTTTTAAGCATAGATAAAAAAACTGCGGGCAAATCTGACGAAGAAAGTGATGAAGTAGAGCTTCAAAAGAGTAATGTTCTTCTTATCGGACCGACAGGAGTCGGAAAAACATTCCTCGCACAAACGCTTGCAAAGACGCTGAAGGTTCCGTTTGCAATAGCAGACGCTACTACATTGACTGAAGCCGGATATGTCGGTGAAGACGTTGAAAATATTCTCCTAAGACTCATTCAGGCGGCTGACTATGACATTGAGCAGGCTGAGCGCGGAATAATATATATAGATGAAATCGATAAAATTGCGCGCAGAAGCGAAAACAGATCTATTACGCGCGATGTATCGGGCGAAGGCGTTCAGCAGGCGCTGCTGAAAATACTTGAAGGAACGGTTGCAAACGTACCTCCTCAGGGCGGCAGAAAGCATCCTAATCAGGATTTTATACAAATCAATACCGAGAACATACTGTTCATCTGCGGCGGAGCTTTTGATACGCTCGATCAGATAATCGAAAAACGGCACGGAAACTCCACTATCGGCTTCGGCGGCGACGTCAAGAAGAAAAGCGAAAAGCTGTCAGACGGTATATTTAAGGATGTGAGCGCTCACGATATTGTAAAATTCGGTATAATTCCCGAGCTTGTGGGCAGACTTCCGGTCATTGTAGGACTTGAAAATCTTGACGCCGATGCTCTTGTCAGAATTATGAAAGAGCCTAAAAATTCACTTATAAAGCAATATCGCAAGCTTTTTGCTATGGATGATATAGAGCTTGAATTCACACCTAATGCACTTCGTGAGATAGCGGACCGCGCAATAGAGCGCAACACAGGTGCACGCGGACTTCGTTCGATCCTTGAGGAAACACTTACAAATCTTATGTTTGAGCTTCCCTCACGGTGCGATGTTGAGCGCGTGGTTATCAACAAGAAATGTGTTACAGGCGAAGCGGAAGCAGAACTTATAACAAAGCAGATCTAAAAATAAATAGCTGTAAAAAAGCATATGAAAAGCGGCAAGGCATAAAAAAGTCTTGCCGCTTCCCTTTTACCCGGAAACAAAAACTTATTTTCTGAATTCCGGTTTTAAACTATCTGAATTATTTTTTATTCTTTTCCGAAAGACGCCTTTCAAACCGATCCTTTCTTGTGTCGGTCGGTATTTCAGTCGGATATTTTCCGTTAAAGCATGCACTGCATATTCCGCTGTCTTGAATAAGCTCAGGCAGAGCCTCGATCGGCAGGTATCCCAAACTGTCAGCTCCTATAATATCTGATATTTCCTCCACCGTGTGACTGCATGCAATAAGATTATCGCATGAATCTATGTCGGTTCCGTAATAGCAGGGATTTAAAAACGGCGGCGCAGATATGCGTACATGTACTTCCGCAGCTCCTGCTTCACGAAGAAGCTTTACGATGCTTCTGCTCGTCGTTCCGCGCACAATTGAGTCGTCTATCATAACGACTCTTTTCCCCGCTACCGTTTCACGTATCGTACTTAGCTTAATCTTAACTTTGTCAAGCCGCTCGTTCTGCCCCGGTGAGATAAATGTCCTGCCAATATACTTATTTTTTATAAATCCCATACCATATGGAATTCCCGATGCCGATGCAAAGCCAAGCGCAGCGTCCATACCGGAATCGGGAACGCCGATTACAACATCGGCTTCAACAGGGTGCGCCTTTGCGAGAATCTCTCCCGCACGCAATCTTGATGAATGAACGGAAACTCCGTCGATCACGGAATCAGGTCTTGCAAAGTAAATATATTCAAATATGCACATCGTTCGCTTTGCTTTTCCGCAGTGATCTTTTATCGATCTTATCCCGTTCTTATCAAAAACAACTATTTCTCCCGGAAGAATATCGCGTACAGGCGTTGCTCCCACAGCGGAAAGCGCACAGCTTTCGGAAGCTATAACATATACTCCGTCGTCAGTGCGACCGTAGCAGAGCGGACGGAAGCCGTGAATGTCTCGCGCCGCAATCATCTTTGTTGACGACATCAGCACTATCGAATACGCTCCCTCAAGTTTACTCATTGCACGGTTGACTGCATCTTCAATGGAAGCAGAAGTAAGTCTCTCATGAATCACAATATACGCTATTGTCTCCGTATCGCTGGTCGTATGAAATATTGCGCCCGACATTTCAAGCTCTACTCTCAGATCATACGCATTTGTCAGGTTTCCGTTGTGAGCCAGTGCCATCTTCCCTTTTCTGTGATTTACTTCTATCGGCTGACAGTTGGCTCTGTTTGTACCTCCCGTGGTTCCGTATCTGACATGTCCTACCGCCATTTTCCCTTTCGGAAAATCAGACAGAACAGAGCTGTCAAAAACATCTCCGACAAGTCCCATATCCTTTTGCGACACAAAAACTCCGTCATCGTTTACAACGATCCCGCAGCTCTCCTGACCTCTGTGCTGAAGAGCGTAAAGTCCGTAATATGTGATATTCGCAGCGTCAGTCGGTGTATCGCTGTAAACGCCGAAAACACCGCATTCTTCATGAATACTCATTTGATCTCCTTTAAACTGCACTCTCTGAGCGACGCTTCGATAAATCCGCGGAAAAGCGGATGTGCGCGGTTCGGACGGCTCTTGAATTCGGGATGATACTGAACGCCTACAAAGAACGGAGAGTCCTTAATCTCTACCGTTTCGACAAGCCTGCCGTCGGGAGATGTGCCGCTGAGAATAAGTCCGCATTTTTCGAGCACGTCACGGTAATCGTTGTTTACCTCATAGCGGTGGCGGTGGCGCTCGTTTATCAGATCACAGTCGTAGCATTTTTCCATAATAGTTTTAGGCTTAATTTTGCAGGGATAGCTTCCGAGCCTGAGAGTGCCGCCTTTATCAACATCCTCGCTTTGTCCGGGCATAAAATCTATAACTTTATTCTCGCATATCTCGTTGAACTCACCCGAATTTGCGCCTGTAATTCCGCATACGTGGCGCGCAAATTCGATTACAGCGATCTGCATACCGAGACATATGCCGAAATACGGAACTTTGTTTTCTCTTGCATATTTTGCGGACAGTATCATGCCGTCTATGCCGCGTCCGCCGAAACCTCCGGGGACGATAATTCCGTCTATGCCTTTAAATACTTCCGCTGAATTTTCCTCAGTTATTCCTTCTGAATCAATCCAACTGAGTTTAACGTCAGCGCCGAGCGAATACCCCGCATGTCTCAAAGCCTCTGCTACAGAAAGGTAAGCGTCATGAAGTCCGACATATTTTCCGACAAGTCCGATATTTACCGTCTTTTTGCAGTTTTTAACAGCCTCAACCATTTTTGTCCACTCGGTAAGATCCGGTAACGGCGCATCGATGCCAAGATCGCGGCATACTACACCTGATATTCCCGACTTTTCAAGCATAAGCGGAGCTTCGTAAAGGCAAGGGAGAGTAATGTTTTCAATAACGCAATCAGGCTTTACATTGCAGAAAAGCGATATTTTCTTAAAAATCGCTTCCTCAAGCGGCTTATCGCATCTTAAAACGATTATATTCGGATTTATTCCCATCCCGCGAAGCTCTTTGACAGAGTGTTGCGTCGGCTTTGATTTGTGCTCGTCAGAGCCGCTGAGAAACGGAACAAGAGTGACATGAATAAAGAGACTGTTTGACTGTCCGACTTCAAGTGATATCTGGCGAATAGCTTCAAGAAACGGTTGACTCTCAATGTCGCCGATAGTGCCGCCGATCTCTGTGATTACAACATCCGCGTCAGTCTTTTTGCCGACTCTGTATACAAATTCCTTTATCTCATTTGTAATGTGAGGTATCACCTGAACCGTTGAGCCGAGGTATTCCCCACGTCTTTCTTTATTTAAAACATTCCAATAAACCTTACCTGTCGTAAGATTTGAATACTTGTTCAGATCTTCATCGATAAATCTTTCATAGTGCCCGAGGTCAAGATCTGTTTCCGCTCCGTCGTCGGTTACATAAACCTCGCCGTGCTGGTACGGACTCATCGTTCCGGGATCAACATTTATATACGGATCAAGCTTCTGCGCCGCGACTTTAAGTCCGCGTGCTTTTAACAGCCTTCCGAGAGATGCTGCCGTAATTCCCTTGCCGAGACCCGACACAACGCCGCCTGTTACAAAAATATACTTTGTCATGACATTCTCCACTTTTTATGTTTTTCATGTTTCTTAATTCACACAAATAATTATTTTCCGCTGTCGCCGTAGTTTGAAAGAACGCGTGCTGACGGATCGTCTACATCGCAGCCCTCCCATGATTTGTTAGGCATCCAAAAATCGACTATCATCTCAGACTGATCCTTATAGTATTTTTCAAATATTTCGCGGTAAAGAAGCGATTCCTTTGTAAACGGAGCAGCATGAGTATATTTACTGCATTTTTCTTCAAATTCCGCATCTGTGTAATGTTCATCCGCATATTCCTTCAGATAATCTACCATAGAGTGACCGACTGCATCTGAGAAAGCCGCTTTTTCACGGAAAAGAATATCGTGAGGAAGATAATCTCCCTCAAACGCGTGGCGAAGGAGGTATTTTCCCTTGCCGTATTTGTTCATCTTCATTTCAGGATCGACTGACATCACATATTCCACAAAATCAAGGTCGCCGAACGGAACTCTTGCTTCAAGAGAGTTTACCGAAATGCAGCGGTCTGCACGAAGCACGTCATACATATAAAGCTCGCGAACGCGCTTTGCCGCCTCAGATTGAAATTCTGCGGCGCTCGGCGCAAAATCAGTATATTTATATCCGAAAAGTTCATCTGAAATCTCACCTGTGAGAAGCACACGTATATCCGTCTGCTCATGTATCGCACGGCAGATCAGGTACATTCCCATGCTTGCGCGAATCGTTGTAATGTCATATGTACCAAGCAAAGCGATAACAGATTCAAGAGAATTCAGCACATCTTCCTTTGTAATAATGATCTCACTGTGGTCGCTTCCGATATATTCCGCAACCTCGCCCGCATATTTGAGGTCAATCGCGTCCTCGCTCATGCCGATAGCAAAGGTTTTGATAGGTTTATTACTCTTTTTTGCCGCAACCGCGCATACAAGAGAAGAATCAAGTCCGCCGCTTAGGAGGAATCCGACTTTTGCATCCGCTACAAGACGCTTTTCAATTCCGCAGACAAGCTTTTCACGGATATTCCCACATACAGTTTCAAGGTCATCGTGACAAATTTTCTTGACACTCGTCATGTCACGGTAGCAAATAAATTCTCCTCCTTTATAATAATGTCCCGGAGGAAACGGCATTATTTTATCGGCAAGTCCGACTAAATTTTTAGCCTCGCTTGCAAAAATAATGTTTGAGTCTTTATCATATCCGTAGAAAAGAGGACGAATTCCGATCGGATCACGCGCCGCTATGTATTCTTCAGCTTCAGCATCATAAATCACACATGCGAATTCGGCGTCAAGCATACGGAACATATCACAGCCGTATTCGCGATACATCGGCAAAAGTATCTCACAGTCGGAATCGCTTGCAAAATTATATTTCGCGGAAAGCTCCGCTTTAATCTTTTCAAATCCGTATATCTCGCCGTTGCAGACCGCATAGCTTCCGTCAAGCTCAAACGGCTGCATTCCTTCGGGGTGCAGCCCCATTATTGCAAGCCTGTGAAAACCGAGAAGCCCGTGCCCTGTATCAATGATTCTGCTGTCGTCAGGTCCTCTTGACAGAGTACGGTCAAATCCCTCCTTGAACTTTTCAAGCGATACGCGCGGAGCGCAATAACCCATTATCGAACACATAATGCTCCTCCTATACGCCATGCCGTCCGTATTACGGATAATAACAGCGTTTTCTTTATAAAATTTCAAATTGACAGGTGACATATCACAAATACCTTTGTAATATCAGGCTGAAGACAAAACGTATATGAGATAGCAAAATGCACAAAGGAATTTCGCTCGCTGCGGCGAGCGCCGAGGGCTACACCCTTCGAACCCGCCAACACATAAGGTTTTTCGACCTCTGCGGAGGTCGACTCAGGGCTTTGCCCTAAGAACCTACAAGCTTTTGAAAAAGCTTGAGCAAAACTTCTAACTATTTTGCTACGCAAAATGACTTTGTCGGCACTATGATATCACAAATCCTTTTGTAATATCTCACTTGTCAATTTTTACGTCTAATCCGTGGGCTTTTTATCAAAAAGCCCACGGATTTTTGATTCTACATCAACTTATTCTACGTCCTGAAGAGCGTCATAGCCTTCTTCACCTGTGCGAACCTTGACTACATTCTCAACATCATAAACAAATATCTTTCCGTCTCCGATATGTCCTGTATACAGAACCTTCTTTGCAGCTTCAATTACACTGCGGACGGGAACCTTGCTTACCACAATGTCTACCTGCACCTTAGGCAGAAGATTCGTCTCAACCGGAACTCCTCTGTAATATTCGGGTCTTCCGCCCTGCACTCCGCATCCGAGTACGTGAGAAACCGTCATACCTGTAATTCCAAGTGTTGACATCGCCTTTTTCAGCGCATCAAACTTAGCTTCCTTACAGATTATCTCTATCTTGGTAAACTTAGGCGCACCCTCGTCAAATGAAGGAATCTTCTTTACGGGTATAGCTTCCGCTGCGGGAGTATCTCCAGTAACCGCCGTAGTCTCCGCAGACACAGCTTCAAGAGTGGAGAAAGATGAGAAAGTATCAACAGCAGGTACAAAATCGGGATATGCGCTCGGAAGTCCGTGCTCTGTGATGTCAAGTCCCGCAAGCTCCTCTTCAGCCGTTGTACGAAGTCCGTGGAATTTGCGGATCGCGGCAAATGTAATTATCATCATTACCGCAGCATATACACCGACAGTAAGAACGCCCAAAAGCTGTTTTCCGAGAAGTGAAGCAGAGCCTGTGTAAAACAGTCCGTCAAGACCTGCGGGCGCATCGGGATTTGCGAAAAGTCCGACAGCTACCGTGCCCCAAATACCGTTTGCCATATGCACGCCGACAGCTCCGACAGGATCGTCTATATGGAGCTTAAGGTCAAGCAGTTCAACTACAAGAACAACTATGATACCCGACACAACTCCGACTGCGGCAGAGCCAATCGCATCAAATGAATCGCATCCTGCCGTAACTCCGACAAGACCTGCGAGAGAAGCGTTAAGGCACATTGAAACATCGGGTTTACCGTTTCTTACCCATGTGAAGATCATTGTAACAACTGTTGCAACAGACGGAGCTATCGTTGTTGTAAGGAATATCGATGCAAGCTCCGAAACACTTGTAGCGGCAGCTCCGTTAAAGCCGTACCAGCCGAGCCACAGAATAAATACACCGAGCGCTCCGAGAGTGATAGAGTGACCGGGAATCGCGTTTACCTTAGTTACCTTACCGCTTGCATCTTTAACGTATTTACCGATACGCGGACCTAAGAACATTGCACCGACGAGAGCTGCAATTCCGCCGACCATGTGAATGGCACATGAGCCTGCATAATCGTGGAAGCCGATGGAGGAGAGCCAACCGCCTCCCCAGATCCAGTGAGCTTCGATCGGATAAACCACAAGCGAGATAACGCCTGAATAAATACAGTAGGACGAAAATTTCGTTCTCTCAGCCATGGCTCCCGAAACTATTGTTGCGGTAGTAGCGCAGAACACAAGGTTGAACACAAATGTCGATGCGCTTGTGAAGCCGTCAGCCGGACTTGCTATAAATTCCTTAAAGTTTGTAAACAGATCCATATTCGGAAGTCCGATAAGTCCGAACAGCGTATCCTCACCCATCATAAGCGTGTATCCAAGCAGTGAAAATACAACCGTTCCGATACAGAAATCCATCAGGTTTTTCATTATGATGTTTCCGGCATTTTTTGCTCTTGTAAATCCCGTTTCCACCATTGCGAAGCCTGCCTGCATCCAGAACACAAGGGCGGCTCCGATTAAAAACCAAAATTCGACTGTCATAAAAGATCACTCTCTTTCCGTAAATATTTATTTTATGTGTATATGCTCTTATCTTACGCCGAAAAGAAGATCAGCGTATGAAGGATACGGCCAGCATTTAGCATCGGTAAGCGTTTCCGCCTCATCTGCCGCCAAACGCAGACGCGCCATCTTTGCGATAATCTCATCACGGATGAAGTATGATGCTTCTTTAACGTCGTCATAGCTTTGCAGTTGTACAACTGCACTTTCAAGCTCATCGCAACTATCGGATATCTGAGCGATAAGTCCCGAGAGACGGCTGATTATCTTCTTCTCATAACTGCATGAAAGCCCCTCTACGACGTCCATTTTTACCTTTGCAGCTGACGCAATCTTTGCGGTGTATTCTTCAATTGAGGGAAGGAGCTGCTTCTTTGTCATATCGATCATAGTGTTAGCTTCAATTGCAACGGTCTTGTTATAGTTTTCAAGCATGATCTCACATCTGGATTCAAGCTCTGCTTCTGAGAACACCTTATGATATGTAAGCATGTCAATGTTTTTCTTATCAAGGAGATGCGGCATGCAGTCGGGAGTTGTACGATAGTTGAGAAGGCCTCTCTTGCCGACAGCCTCTTCGATCCATGCGTCATCGTATCCGTTTCCGTTGAATATTATGCGCTTGTGCTCTTTGATCGTTTTCTTGATAAGCTCATGCATAGCGCTGTCGAAATCTTCTTTACCTTCAAGCTCATCCGCAAACTGCTTGAGCGATTCTGCAACAGCGCTGTTGAGCATCATGTTAGCGCATGCTATGCTGTTAGAAGAGCCGAGCATACGGAACTCAAACTTGTTTCCGGTAAATGCGAAAGGAGACGTACGGTTTCGGTCAGTTGTATCGCGGGTAAATTTAGGAAGGACATGAACACCGAGACGCATAACGGACTTTTCAGCTCCGCTGTACGGAGTATCATTCTCGATAGCATCGAGAACTGCCGTCAGCTCATCACCGAGGAAGATCGACACTACAGCCGGAGGAGCTTCGTTTGCACCAAGTCTGTGATCGTTTCCGGCAGTCGCTACAGACAGGCGGAGCAGATCCTGATAATCGTCAACTGCCTTAATTACAGCGCAGAGGAAAATGAGGAACTGCGCGTTTTCATAAGGAGTTTCACCGGGAGTAAGAAGGTTTACGCCGTTGTCGGTAGAGATCGACCAGTTGTTATGCTTACCGCTTCCGTTTACACCTGCGAACGGCTTCTCATGAAGGAGACATACAAGTCCGTGGCGAGCTGCCACCTTCTGCATAATCTCCATTGTAAGCTGGTTATGGTCTGTTGCAATATTGGTTGTCGTATATATCGGAGCCAGCTCGTGCTGAGCGGGTGCTACCTCATTATGCTCTGTCTTCGCAAGAATGCCGAGCTTCCAAAGCTCCTCATTTAGATCAGCCATATATGCGGCAACTCTCGGCTTGATCATACCGAAGTAGTGGTCGTCCATTTCCTGTCCCTTCGGAGGCTTTGCGCCGAACAGAGTACGTCCTGTGAAAATCAGGTCGGGACGTTTTTCGTACATTTCGCGGTCAACAAGGAAGTATTCCTGCTCCGGACCGACTGAAGTACGGACGCACTTTACTTTATCATTTCCGAAGAGTCTGAGGATTCTGAGTGCCTGACGGTTGAGCGCTTCCATCGAACGGAGAAGCGGTGTTTTCTTATCGAGCGCCTCACCGCCGTATGAACAGAATGCGGTCGGTATACAAAGCGTTTTATCTTTAATGAACGCATATGAGGTCGGGTCCCACGCAGTATAGCCTCTCGCCTCAAATGTAGCTCTCAGTCCTCCTGACGGGAACGAAGATGCGTCAGGCTCACCTTTGATAAGCTCCTTACCGGAGAACTCCATGATAACACGTCCGTCGGGAGAAGGTGTGATAAAGCTGTCATGCTTTTCTGCGGTAATACCTGTCAGCGGCTGGAACCAATGCGTATAATGCGTAGCTCCGTGAGATATCGCCCATTCCTTCATCGCATCTGCTACAGCATTCGTTACGGAAATGTCAAGACGCGCACCCTCGTCGATTGTTTTTTTCAGAGACTGATAAACATCTGATGAAAGCGTTGCTTTCATAACTCTGTCGTCAAATACGAGACTTCCGAAAAAATCTGTTACTGTTCCCATAATAGCTCTCCTTTTGGGTAAAAGTAAAATTAAATGAAAAGACAAAGGCGCCATAGAGATGTACTCTCTAAGACGCCTTTGCCTTAATACCCAAATTATACACCGAAACGCGAACTTTGTCAATAGCTATTTTTGATTTTTTTGAAATTTTTGATGGTACTTGATTCATTTATCTGCACACAAAAAACAGTCTACATTATATATGCCTGATTTTCTGCTGTATTAAAACTGTCGGTTTGATTGTTTACACCTCGTTATATTTCATTTTTCCGAAAGTTTTTCAAAAAAATAATTGACATAATTCGCAATGTGTGCTATAATGGGGTATCAAGTGAGCAAAGGCGTTCATTCAAGGGATAGTTATACCTATCCTTTAGTGAACGTCTCTTTTTATTTCCACGACGAAAGGACTAACAGCAATGAAGCTTTTAGAAGGTCAGGTAAGGATTCCGTCAGGCTGCGCCATATCGGCTGTGATATCAAGAGAAGGCAGACGGCAGACAGGCGAAAAGATCGCACAGAGCATGGTACCGATGCACGACCGTTCAAACGGACTCGGCGGAGGCTTTGCAGGCTACGGAATTTATCCCGAATACCGTGATTTTTACGCATTCCACATGTTTTTTGACGACAATACGATAAGATCTGACTGTGAGCGGTTTTTAAAGGAGAGCTTTGAGATTGTAAAGGCAGAGCTGATACCCACACGTAAAACTCCCGCAATCACAGATGAACCGCTGATTTGGAGATACTTTTTAACTCCGCTGAGATCAACGCTTGCATCGGTTCAGCTTGACGAGCGTGAATTTGTAGTTCGCACCGTAATGAAGATCAACGTAGAAATGAAGGGCGCATATGTATTTTCAAGCGGAAAGAACATGGGCGCGTTCAAGGCGGTAGGATATCCCGAGGATGTCGGACATTTTTATAAGCTTGACGAATACGAGGGCTACGCATGGACAGCACACGGAAGATATCCCACAAATACGCCCGGCTGGTGGGGCGGTGCGCATCCATTTGCTCTGCTTGACTATTCAATAGTTCACAACGGCGAAATATCGTCCTATGACGCAAACAGACGTTATATTGAAATGTTCGGTTATAAATGCACGCTTCAGACTGACACGGAAGTTATCACATACATTATGGATCATCTGATACGCTGCCGCGGACTTACAGCAGAAGAAGCAGCTTCCGTTATTGCGGCTCCTTTCTGGAGCACGATCGAAAAAAAAGACGACGGCGAAAAGAAAAAGCTGACATATCTCAGAACGATCTTTTCAAGTCTGCTGATAACAGGTCCTTTCTCCATAGTATTCGGATTTGAGGGCGGAATAATGGCTCTGAACGACAGGCTTAAACTTCGCTCAATGGTCGTCGGCGAGAAAAATGATATGGTTTATATATCAAGTGAAGAATCCGCGATACGCGTAATGGAGCCTGATGCTGAAAACATTTACGCGCCGGCAGGCGGCGAGCCTGTAATCGTAAGAGTTCGCAACGGTAAGTTTTGATCGTTTGACACATATTAAATGAAATATTTGCAAAGCTAATTAAACGGCTATATGGAGATTAGCATGAAAGATACGTTTAATTTATAATGGAGATAACTATGGGAATAGAATTTATATATCCGGAATTTGAAGTCGTCCGCGACCAAAACCGCTGCATAAAATGTAAAGTATGCGTAAGGCAGTGCGCTAATGAAGTACATACATTTGATGATGAAGGAAATGTTATCCTCAGCGATGATGCAAAATGTGTTGACTGCCAAAGATGCGTTTCACTCTGCCCGACAAGAGCGCTCAAGATAGTAAAGAGCGACTGTACCTTACGAGAAAACGCCAACTGGAAGCAGGACACGATAAAAGAGATCTACAAGCAGGCAAACAGCGGAGGCGTGCTTCTCTCATCAATGGGAAATCCTCAGCCGCTCCCCGTATATTGGGACAAGATCCTGATAAACGCGTCTCAGGTAACCAATCCTCCGATAGATCCGCTCCGCGAGCCTATGGAAACGAAAGTTTTCCTCGGCAAAAAGCCGACTGAGATATCAAGAGACAAAGACGGCAAAATAAAATGCGATGTTCCCCCTCAGCTTGAGCTGTCAATGCCCGTTATGTTTTCCGCTATGAGCTACGGCTCTATCAGCTACAACGCACATGAGAGTCTTGCCCGCGCCGCGCAGGCTCTCGGAATCTACTATAACACAGGCGAGGGCGGACTTCACGAGGACTTCTACTGTTACGGCGAAAATACTATCGTTCAGGTAGCGTCGGGACGCTTCGGAGTATACAAGGACTATCTTGAAGCGGGAGCTGCAATTGAAATAAAGATGGGACAGGGAGCAAAACCGGGAATCGGCGGACATTTGCCCGGGACAAAAATTGTCGGAGATGTATCGAGAACAAGAATGATTCCCGAAGGCTCTGACGCAATATCTCCTGCTCCGCACCACGATATATATTCAATTGAGGATCTAAGGCAGCTCGTATTTTCTCTGAAAGAAGCATCGGAATACAAAAAGCCTGTTATCGTTAAGGTTGCAGCCGTACATAATATCGCAGCGATTGCCAGCGGAATTGCAAGGAGCGGCGCTGACATAATCGCAATCGACGGATTCCGCGGCGGAACGGGAGCCGCTCCTACAAGGATCAGGGATAATGTTGGTATCCCTGTAGAGCTTGCACTGGCGGCTGTAGATTCAAGACTGCGAGACGAAGGAATACGCGGAAACGTATCGCTCGTAGTCGGCGGCAGCATCAGATCTGCTTCAGATGTCGTGAAGGCAGTCGCGCTCGGAGCCGATGCCTGCTACATTGCAACATCTGCTCTTCTTGCGCTCGGCTGTCACCTCTGCCGTACATGTCAGACAGGCAAATGCAATTGGGGTATCGCAACACAACGTCCCGAGCTTGTAAAAAGGCTCAATCCCGATATCGGAAGCGAACGGCTTATCAATCTCATGACAGCATGGAAGCATGAAATCAAAGAGCTGATGGGCGGAATGGGAATCAACTCAATTGAAGCACTGCGCGGTAACCGGCTTATGCTGAGAGGTGTCGGACTTAACGGAAAGGAGCTTGAGATCCTCGGAATCTCACATGCCGGAGAATGAAAAGAGTATTTGTAAACGAAAAGTGGTGTCTCGGCTGTCATCTCTGCGAATACAACTGCGCACTCGCCAATTCGGGAATAAACGACATGGTAAAAGCCCTGAAGGATCAAAAAATCTTTCCGAGAATCAGAGTTGAAGACAACGGGAAGATCATGTATGCGGTGTCATGCCGCCACTGCACAGATCCTATATGCACTAAAAGCTGCATATCAGGTGCGCTGAGCGTTAAGGACGGTGCTATCTGCATTGACCGCGACAAATGCGTAGGCTGTCTGACCTGCATTCTTGTATGTCCTTACGGTGCGGTTTCGACAAGTAAGACGGGCCTCGCTCAAAAATGTGAGCTGTGTCTTGAAAACGCCTGCGCTTCTCCCGCATGCGTAAAAGGCTGCCCCAATAAAGCTATTGTATTTGAGGAGAGATAAAAATGCGAGAATATGTTATAATCGGAAACGGAAGCGCCGCTGTAGGATGTATAGAGGGTATCAGAAGCCGTGATACCGAATCGCATATAACCGTGATATCCGAAGAAAAACATCATGTATACGGCAGACCCTTGATATCATATTATCTCGAGGGAAAAACCGATCTTCAGAGAATGAAGTACAGAAGCGATGATTTTTACGAAAAAAACGGCTGTACCGTCCTGTACGGCAAAAAAGCCGTAAGGATCAACAACGATTCAAATACAGTAAGCCTTGATGACGGCACGGAGATAAAGTATGACGCTTTATGCGCAGCGACCGGCTCGCGGCCTTTTGTCCCACCCTTTAAAGGTCTTGATACGGTAGAGAAAAAGTTTTCATTTATGACGCTTGACGACACGCTTGCTCTTGAAAGAGCTGTCACGCCCGAATCTGATGTGCTGATTGTCGGAGCAGGACTTATCGGACTGAAATGCGCTGAAGGACTGTCGGGCAGAGTATGCAGCATTACCGTATGCGATCTGGCAGAACGCGTGCTGTCAAGCATTCTTGACGACCCATGTGCCGCTCTGATGCAGAAAAAACTTGAAGAAAACGGCATTAAGTTTATGCTTGGAGACAGCGCGGACGGATTTGATAGAAATATTGCACACATGAAAAGCGGGCTCGACGTAAAATTTGACGTGCTTGTCCTTGCAGTGGGCGTTCGTCCCAATACAGCTCTTATTTCAGATATCGGCGGAATGGTCGGACGCGGAATTACGGTTGATGAGAGCATGAAAACCTCTCTTGAGAATATATACGCGGCGGGAGACTGCACGGAATGCACCGACTTTTCAAGCATGGAAACAAAGATACTTGCCATACTTCCGAACGCTTATATGCAGGGACACGGCGCGGGAGTAAATATGGCAGGTGGTGATGAAAGGTTCACGAATGCAATCCCTATGAACTCTATAGGATTCTTCGGACTTCATGCAATGACAGCCGGCGCATATTACGGAGAAGCTGACGGCGGTGAAATGTATGAAGAAAAAACGGACGGAAAGATCAAACGTCTTTTTACTAAAGACGGGTATCTTACTGGTTGCATAATTATAGGAGATGTTGAACGCGCGGGAATTTATACTTCTCTTATAAGAGAGCGAATACCGCTTGACAGCATTGATTTTGACGCTCTGAAAAAAAGTCCCGCACTTATTCCCTTTTCTGAAGAATACCGTGGAAAAAAGCTTGGAGGTGTGATATAATTATGGTAATAGATGCCTCAAATTATAACTACAAATCGCTGAACGAAGAAATTTCTAAATCAGATGAGATCATAATTCTGAAAAACTGTCTGGGACAAAGATTCATAGCCGCAGGAATGTCCGACCGAAAAATAACGATCGAAGGAACTCCGGGAAACGCACTCGGCGCTTATCTGAACGGAGCTGAAATTACGGTTATGGGCAACGCTCAGGACGCAGTAGGCGACACGATGAACGCAGGAGAGATCACGGTTCACGGTAATATAGGAGACGCCGCAGGATATGCCATGCGCGGTGGCGCCGTATATGTCGAAGGAAACGCCGGATACCGCGCGGGAATTCACATGAAGGCTTACCGTGAAAAGCTCCCTGTAATGGTGATCGGAGGACGTGCGGGAAGCTTTCTAGGTGAGTATCAGGCAGGCGGACTTATTATAGTTCTCGGACTTAACAAAGACGGACACGATATCGTCGGAAATTATCCCTGCACGGGAATGCACGGCGGGCGAATGGTACTACGCTCCGACTGCAAAAACATCAGGTTTCCGAGTCAGGTAACGGCTTCTCCCGCAACGGATGAGGAACGCTCGCAGATAAAAAAATATGTAACGACTTACTGCGAAAAATTTTCTCTTAACGCGGACGAGATCATGGATGCTGAGTTTACCGTTATCGTTCCCGACAGCAAAAATCCGTACAGGCAGATGTATGTAGCTAACTGATCGCCTGCTTAATGTCTTGTTAGAATATTTTTGTTTTATTCAGCATAAAAGAGCACACGGGCTGAGGTATCGATATATCTCAGCCTGCTGTATTTTTATTTCATCGCCGAAAGATTGCCGCCAAACGGCAGAAAGGTATAAGCAAAGTATATGAATTATTCAGCCAAAGAAATAATGCAGTACATTGAGGAAGAGGACGTAAAATTCATACGTCTTGCTTTCTGTGATATATTCGGAAAGCAGAAGAATATTTCGGTAATGCCGGGAGAGATAGAGCGGGCTTTCACTCACGGAATCGCTGTCGATGCTTCGGCTATCGACGGGTTCGGCGGAGAGATTCACTCGGACTTATTCCTCCGTCCCGACATGTCAACTCTTGTCAGGCTGCCGTGGCGTCCGGAACACGGAAGCGTTGTACGTATGTTCTGCGATGTTAAGAGACCCGACGGTTCAATCTTTGAAAACGACACCCGTTCAATTTTAAAAAAAGCCGTAGCCGACGCCAAAGCTGAGGGAGTTAATTTTGCATTCGGTTCTGAACTGGAATTCTACTTATTTATGATGAGTGAAGACGGCTCACCGACAAAGACACCCTATGACAATGCAGGCTACATGGACATCGCTCCCGACGACAAGGGAGAAAATGTAAGACGTGAGATATGCCTGACGCTTGAGCAGATGGATATACGTCCCGAAAGCTCGCATCACGAGGAAGGACCGGGACAAAATGAAATTGACTTCAGATATTCCGATCCTCTGACCGCGGCAGATAATGCTGTGACCTTCCGTGACGTGGTCAAGGCAATTTCCGCAAGAAACGGTCTGTCGGCGGATTTCACTCCGAAACCGCTTGCGGACAAGCCGGGAAGCGGGTTTCATATCAACATTTCCGTGTCGGGAAACGGAGAAGATCTGCTCCCCTGCATGATTGCCGGAATTTTAAAGCACATAAAAGAGATCACGCTTTTCTTAAATCCGAGCGCAGAATCATATGGAAGGCTCGGGCAGGACAAGGCTCCGGGATATATCACATGGTCTGCGGAAAACCGATCTCAGCTCATCCGAGTGCCGTTTGCCAAGGATGAATACAGGAGAGCCGAGCTGAGATCCGCCGATCCGACAGCCAATCCGTATCTTGCATTCGCACTGCTGATATATGCCGCTCTCGACGGAATAAGAAATAAGCTAACGCCGCCCGAAAGCGCAGATTTTAACCTGTTCACCGCCAATGCGGAAACTCTGAAAAAATACGACAGACTTCCGAGAAATCTTGAAGAAGCAAAAACGGCTGCGGGAAAGAGCGAGTTTGTGCGAACCTATCTTCCAAAATCCCTGATCGACGGTTACTGCTCTATCTGAGTATACATGACATTTAATGCCTGAATCTGTAAATCATAATTCAAAAGCGAACTTAAAACCGAAGCGGAAAGGCAAGGAATATAAAAATGGAAGCTACTCAAAGAGTATACAGTGTACTGCTCGTCTCTTCCTCGGAAAAATTCAATACTTCCCTGTCGGCATTGCTTCAGGGTTCAAGATTTGATCCTGTAAGAGCTGTCGAAAGTATCGGCTCTGCTCAGCGTGAGATTCTTGAAAGATCATATGATATAGTTCTTGTAAACTCACCGCTGCCCGATGAAGTCGGGATAGAATTTGCGATCGATGTATGCTCGGGAAGCTCTGCCGCGGCGCTGATGTTTTTAAAAAGCGATATGTACGGCGAAATTTATCCCAAGGTAACGCGCCACGGAGTTTTGACCTTACAAAAGCCTACGTCATCGCAGATGGTCTCCCATGCGCTGAGCTGGCTCTGCGCGGTTCGCGAGCGTCTGAGACGGCTTGAGAAAAAAACTGTTTCCGCTCAGGAAAAATTAGAAGAGATCAGATTTGTCAACCGCGCCAAGTGGCTGCTGATCGAAGAGCTGAAAATGACCGAAACAGACGCGCACCGCTATATTGAAAAGCAGGCAATGGATCAGTGCATTTCAAAGAAAAAGGTGGCGGAGCGAATAATCAAAACATATGGAAGCTGATAAATAAAGCCGCCTCTTTTGCACTGACGGATAAGGAAGTTTCTATACCTGAAAACGGTGAAGTATCCTCATATCGGACACTTCACCGTTTTTTATTTTTTTATAAACCGTCTGCCTGTTACAGTATGCCATATCGTTGCTGTTTATTCCGTACATCAGACAGCGTTTCGTTGTACCGTCGCAAATTCAGGCACTTTCCCTCAAAAAACATATATTATTAAGCCGATTATTTAATTGTAAACCGACATTTCGGAAAATTAGTACATCCCCAAAATTGATTACCTGCATTTGCCCCCTTGGAAGCAGTCCGCAATACCAGTTTACCGCCGCACCTCGGACATATATTATCAATTTCTGTGTTTTCGGTATTATTCGACTGAACATTTAACGGTTCATTTATAGCATCATCTCGTTCCGCAATAGTTGCAACAGGTATATGAACCGCTGAACCCGATTCCTGCAAGTTTGTCTCAACAGTTGTTATTTTTACAATCGTTTCATCTGATACAGAACTTATTTTTTCTTCTAAATGGTTTTTAATATCTAATATATGATGAACTTTTTCTTCTTCACTGATTTGAGTGTATGAATAAAGTTTGCCGTATATATTTGCAATATCCTCATCCGTCATAAAGTTTGACGATACTGTTTTACATATATCAGACACAGCAGATGCAACCTGATTACGTTTAATCACCTTAATTTCATCGCTTTTGATTGTAAAATTTTTCAAAGTGCATCTTTCTGAAAACACAACAACCGAATACATAGGAATCTGTTCTCCAATCAATGCTCTCAGATGTTTTATATGAGAACGATTTTGCATGATCGGATTATAAAACTGCTCCTTATGACTTCGACCTCAACCGGATGGCAATGTTTGATACCAATTCTTTTGATTTTCGTTCCCGAAAATCCAACCGCTGTAATTTTTGCTCTCAAACACAAAAAAACCTTTTTTGGTCAGCATTAAAACATCTATTTCTGTCGTTTCCCCATTATCTTTTGGAATATATACATTAAAGAGAAACTTAGCACCGTCTTTTTCAAAATGCTGCAAATATTTATATGTAAGATATTCTCCGTATCTGCCTATATCACGCTTAAGTAAATGGAACGGAACTTTGGTTATATTATAATATGCGCCTTCTTTATACTTTTTTATTTGAAATATATAAACAATTACAGAAACAATGAGCAACATTGCTATCGGCATCAGAATAATAGGATTAAGAATAAATTTGAGCCCTTCCACGCAAGAAGTAAGAAACTGAATTGCCATATCAATTAACAATTGACCTATTTCATTCATAATAATGTACCTCACACTTTTCTTAATTTTTCATCATATATCCTGATTCAAGTGTTACTTGCCTTTGGTTTAATGCTGATAAAGTTAAAACCTGCCGGTGTTTGCAATTTACTTTTTCATGCGACATAACTTTTACGGTAGATTTATTTATTTTTATTCTGTTTTTCTTTCAAATGCCGCTTTATCGCCTCGAACGACTTATCTCCTATAACATGTTCGATCTTACATGCGTCCTCAGCCGCCGCTTCGGAATCAACTCCGAGACCTATGAGCATTTCTGTAAGCACTACATGGCGCTCATATATTTTCTCGGCGATTTCACGTCCGGATTCTGTAAGTGTTATAAAACCATCCCTGTCAACACTGATAAGACCGCCGTTTTTGAGAATTCCCACAGCGCGGCTGACACTTGGCTTTGAAAATCCCATATATTCTCCGACATCGATCGACCTGACAACGCCTTTTTGCCCTGTAAGAATAAGTATCGTTTCAAGGTACATCTGCCCTGACTCCTGTAAAATCAAAAAACGTCTCCCCTCTCATATGCTGCAGTTATATCAAGATACAAAATATTTATCAATCTGACTATATAATATCACAAACCCCCCGTCAAATCAAGATAGAACGGGAAATTCTCATCCCGTTCTATCTTGACATATTTATTCTTGTTTTATTTCGCCGAATAGGGCAAAACATCCGTATTCAGATAAGAATAGCGCTCTCTTAATGAGAACAATAAGCAGAAATAGCCTGACTGACAAAATCGGCAGTACCGTCCCCGCCTGACTTGTCAATATTACTCTTGAAACGTCCGTCATTTACATACATTTGTCCTAATCCGCGAAGGATTTCATTTGTACATACATAATAATTTTCGGTTATAAATTTCTGTAAATCTGAAATTTTCTTTTGTACTTTATCGCAGTCAGGTGCTAAATGCTTTAATTCCCCCAATTCCGAAAAGATCGTAAGCAGTTCGGTTGAAGTCTTTGTATAACTTCCCTCAGTTCGGGAAGTTTTCTTTTGCTCGTACTCTTGATACGCTTTAGTATCTCCCCATTTTTCTTTTACTTCAGCCTTATACCTATCGATCTCATTTTTATCAAAAACATCAAATTTCATTGTTTTTACTCCCTTGCTTTGAATTTCACGGGCAAAGGCAATAAGCTCCCCCATATGCTTATATTGCAGTTCTAACAATTCGATCTGTCGGACAATTGCTTCTGACGAATCAAAATCAGGACTGTCAAGAATTGTTTTGATATCTTTTAAAGGGAACTGCAATTCACGAAACAATAAAATATTCTGCAAACGGCTAAGTGCTGTATCGTCATACAGCCGATAGCCTGCTTCGGTAACTTTCGTCGGCTTCAAAAGTCCGATAGCATCATAGTGATGCAGTGTGCGCACGCTGACACCTGTGATTCTGCTGACTTCTTTTACTGTTCGCATAGCTATAACACCTTTCTCGGGACTGAAAGAAGCATATGCTCACTTTCGGCTGTCATCTTCTTTCAGACTAATTCCTCCCGTGTAATTCCATTATAGTCTATCACGTTACGCAAGAGTCAATAGGTTTTTTGATATTTTCTGATTTTTTTATTTTGTCAATTTTGGATCGGCAAAAAAGGCTCTTTAATGTCCGTTACATTCATTTGCAAGGAGCATACTATTATACTCAACAGATAATTCAGGCTTTTTTCAGTGCAGCCGCATACCATCCGTTTTCACGCAACTCACTCATCGGCTCAAAGCCTGCGTCTTCCAAAGCCGCTAAGGTTTCCTCAGCCCTCTCACAGATTATTCCTGAAACAATAAGCGTCGCATTATCCTTGAGATATGATCCGATGTCGGGAGCAAGACGGATTATTACATCGGCGACTATATTTACCGCTGCTACGTCAAATTCAGCTCCGCTCGGATCAACCTCGCGAACAAGATCGGATACCTCGCAATCCATATTTCGGACTTTGTTGAGTAAAACATTTTCGCGTGCAACCTTGACTGCATTCGGATCGATATCACAGGCATAACAGTATCCTGCGCCGAGCTTTGAAGCACATATTGCAAGAATTCCCGAACCGCACCCCACGTCAATCATACGGCATCCCTCGCTTACATAATCCTCAAGCAAAGCGGCGCAAAGTCTTGTAGTCTCATGAGTTCCCGTACCGAACGCCATTCCGGGATCCATCAAAACGGTAATCTCACCGTCTGCGGCATCATATTTCTCCCAAACAGGAACGATAACGATTCTTTTTCCCGTATGTATCGGCTTATAATATGCCTTCCATGAGTTTGCCCAATCCTCTTCGCTTACTTCATCAGTAACTACTTCAGCTTCGATATTCAGCTCAGAAAAACGATTTCTTATCATCATTACAGTCTCGGCAGGACTTGATGCGGCAGGTACAAATATTGAAACTGCTGCTTTTGTTCTGTCGGCGTTAAGTATGCTCTCGTCTATCAGATCGCCGTATACTCCGTCAAGCTCACGGTCTACATCTGAATAATCTTCAATCATAAGACCGCTGTTTATCATGCACAAAACAGAACACACCGTGTCAAGATCTTCGGATTTGCAGGAAGTTTTTATCTGTATCCAATCTTTACTGTTATCCATTCAATATCTCCGTATTTTTCAGTTTCCCTTAAAAAACTTCTTAAAAAATTTCGTGCGTTTCGTATAGTTTTTGTCACCGCATGAATCTGCAAACTTACGCAGCAAATTTTTTTGCTCTTCTGACAAATTTTTCGGAACCTCAACAATTACCGTAATATTAAGGTTTCCGCGTGACTTTGAATTGACGTACTGAACGCCTTTTTGCCTGAGAGTGAACATCGTACCCGTTTGAGTTCCCTCGGGAATAGTATATTTTTGCTTTCCTTCAAGAGTCGGAACCTCAATTTCAGCTCCGAGCGTAGCCTCGGCATAAGTGATAGGAACTTCGCAGTACAGGTCGTAGCCGTCGCGCTCGAACACTGCATGAGGACGAACCGATACGATAATGTTTAGGTCTCCCGCAGGTCCTCCGTTACGTCCGTCGCTTCCCTGCCCTCTGAGCGCTATACGCTGCCCGTCGTCAATTCCGGCGGGGATATTGACGTCCAATTTCTTTGAAACCCTGACATATCCTGCTCCTCTGCATTCATGACACGGCTTTTCGATTATTTTTCCGGTACCGTGACAGCTGTCGCACTGTCTCGTAGTTTGCATCATACCGAGCGGTGTGCGCTGCTGTACTCTGACCTGACCCGAGCCTCCGCATGCGGTGCAGGTTTTGGGTGCACTACCTGCCTCTGCGCCCGAACCCGAGCATGAGCCGCATTTTTGTATCTTATTGAAAGATACTTCTTTTTTCACGCCGAACACGGCTTCCTCAAATGAAAGAGTAACGCGTACATTGATATCGTCGCCTCTTACAGGACCGTTTCTTCGAGATCCGCCCGAAGAGCCGCCGAAAAAGCTTGAAAAAATATCTCCGATATCAAATCCGAAGTCACCGAATCCGCCGAATCCCGCTCCTCCGCCTGCAGACGGATCGAACGCAGCATGTCCGTATGCGTCATACTTTGCCTTTTTATCGCTGTCGGACAGCACGTCGTAAGCTTCATTGACTTCTTTAAACTTTTGCTCGGCTTCCTTATCTCCCGGATTCATATCGGGGTGATACTTTTTAGCAAGCTTGCGGTACGCCTTTTTTATTTCATCATCGGACGAACCTTTGGAAACGCCGAGTACCTCATAATAATCGCGTTTGTCAGCCATTTTCTATGGAATCCTTTCTTTATGTAAACGACTTTTGCCTGATACCTGCAAATGGGGCTGTCGCACATATGTGTGAAAGCCCCGAATATTTGCGCTGTATATAAGTTCTGTTTATTCAGATATGTCGCTTATCAGTTATCGCTCTTATCTTCAAAATCAGCGCTGTAGTATGTGCCGTCAGCACCCGTTTCTCCGCCCTGATTCATATTAGGATCTGCCTGTCCTTGAGCTCCTGCCTGATCTGCATAGATCTTCTGTGCGATCGGATAGAACGCCTTTTCAAGCGCTTCTGTGTCAGCCTTGACAGCTTCCATATCGTCGCCTTTAATTGTTTCTTTCAGCTTGTCGATTGCAGGACGAACGCTGTCGCGGTCTGCATCGGTAATCTTATCGCCGAGATCGGAGAGAGATTTCTCGCTCTGATAAATAAGGTTTTCAGCGCGGTTCTTAACCTCTATCATTTCCTTCTGCTTCTTATCTGCTTCTGCAAACTTTTCAGCATCGTGAACAGCCTTGTCAATGTCCTCTTTTGACATGTTTGTTGAAGAAGTGATTGTGATGTGCTGCTCTTTTCCTGTTCCCTTATCGAGAGCAGATACGTTTACGATACCGTTAGCATCAATGTCGAAGGTAACTTCGATCTGCGGAACTCCGCGCGGAGCAGGTGTGATTCCGTCAAGGACGAATCTTCCGAGAGTCGTGTTTCCGGCAGCCATATCGCGCTCACCCTGAAGGACGTGTATCTCAACAGAGCTTTGACCGTCTGCGGCAGTTGAGTAAACCTGGCTCTTCTTTACGGGGATAGTCGTATTTCTGTCGATAATTCTGTTGAATACGCCGCCGAGCGTCTCAATGCCGAGCGATAGGGGAGTGACGTCAAGGAGAAGAAGATCTTTAACATCTCCGCCGAGGACTCCGCCCTGAATTGCAGCGCCGATAGCAACACATTCGTCAGGATTGATACCCTTAAACGGATCTTTGCCGATAAATGCCTTGATAGCATCCTGTACAGCGGGAATTCTTGTCGAACCGCCGACAAGGAGAACCTTATCTATCTGAGACGGCTGAAGTCCCGCGTCGCGGAGAACCTGCTTTGTAGGCTCAATAGTAGCATTCACGAGATCAGCTGTAAGCTCATTAAATGTTGCTCTTGTCAGAGTGCCGTCGAAGTGCTTCGGACCTGTAGCATCAGCCGTAATGAACGGAAGGTTGATATTAGCGGAAGCCATTCCCGAAAGCTCAATCTTAGCCTTCTCAGCAGCATCCTTCAGTCTCTGAAGCGCCATCTTATCTTTTCTCAGGTCAATGCCTGCGTTTTCTTTCATGAACTGCTCTGCGATCCAGTCAATGATACGGCTGTCAAAATCATCGCCGCCGAGCTTGTTATTACCGGCTGTCGCAAGAACCTCAAATACACCGTCGGAGATCTCAAGCAGAGATACGTCAAATGTACCGCCGCCGAGGTCGTATATCATGATCTTCTGCTCTTCTTCTTTATCCATGCCGTATGCGAGAGCAGCAGCTGTCGGCTCGTTAATGATACGGAGCACTTCAAGACCTGCTATCTTGCCCGCGTCCTTTGTAGCCTGTCTCTGAGCGTCTGAGAAGTATGCAGGAACGGTAATTACAGCCTGAGTTACACTTGTGCCGAGGTATGCTTCAGCATCGCTCTTGAGCTTCTGTAGAATCATCGCGGAGATTTCCTGAGGCGTAAACTGCTTGTCATCAATCGTTACCTTGTAGTCGCGTCCCATTTCACGCTTAATGCTCATAACGGTCTTATCGGGGTTTGTAATAGACTGACGCTTTGCAACCTGACCTACCATTCTCTCTCCTGTCTTAGAGAATGCAACAACAGACGGAGTGGTTCTTGCCCCTTCAGGATTCGGAATAACAGTAGGCTCGCCGCCTTCAAAAACTGCAACGCATGAGTTCGTTGTACCGAGGTCAATACCGATTATCTTTCCCATAATATAACTTCATTCCTTTCTTATCACGGCTTATAAGCCGCTCCGTACAGTTAAGCACGGTTTTGTATAATAATTGTTTTAAATATATAAAGAATCAGTTAGCGACCTTTACCATCGCATACCTGATAACTTTTTCTCCGCATTTGTATCCGCATTGCAGTACATCTACGATCTCGCCTTCGCCGTAGCTTTCGTCTTCGACGTGCATTACCGCGTTATGAAGATTGGGATCAAAGGTTTCTCCCGTCTCGCCGAAGATAGAAACATTCATCTTTTCAAGCGTTTCGGGAAGCTTATCAAGTATAAGCCTTACGCCTTCGGCAAATTTTTCGGGATTATCCTGACCTCCGCCGAATTTGTCGGCATACATCAAGTTGTCAATAACGGGAACAAGTCCCATAACGGTGTCAGCTACAGCGTCGCTGTATACAGCCTCTCTCTCCTTTTGGCTTCTGCGTCTGAAATTATCGTATTCAGCAGCAAGACGAGCATATTTGTCTGCCGCCTCAGCGCTCATACTCTCAAGCTTTTCTTCAGCTTCTTTCAGCTTAGTCCTGAGACTCTCAAGATCGTTTTTCAAGCGGCTTTTTTCTTTTTTGTCACATTTGTGTCCGTCCGACGAAGTACCTTTTTCGCACTTATCTTTGTTTTTACCGCAGCAGTTCCCGCCTTCTGTCTCCTCTGCTCCGGTGACAGTTTCATTATCTTCAGGCAGTGTAACTTCTTCCTGATCTTTAACTATATCTTTTTCCTCAGCCATATTTTTCTCCAATCATTATTTATTCACTGTCCGCGCCGTCTGTTATCATGCCCGATACTCTGTCGGACAAGTGATCTATAAGCGCGATCGCGCGTCTGTAGTTCATTCTCGTAGGACCGATTATACCTATAGCTCCTACGGGAATTCCGTCTTTCTTTACGGTCTTGAAAATCAGCGAGGAATTATCCATTATTTTAACCGAATTTTCTCGTCCGATGTATATTTTAACTTTATTATCAGGTTCAGATTCCGAATAAAATGTTCTTTCGGAAAAAGCTGACAGCAGATCGTCTTTTCTTTCAAAAAGATCAAGCATATCGCGAAGTCTGTCAATATCATAAAAATCAGGATATGAAAGCAGTCTGTTTATGCCGTCAAACTTCAGCTCGCCGCCGTCATACGAAGAGATAATCTCACAAACAGCTTTGACAACAGGTGATACCAAATATTCATACTCACCCATTGAACGCTCCATCTCCATAAGTATCGGAAGCGTGATTTCTGATGAAGTAAGTCCCGAAATATATGTGTTAAGTACTGTAGACAAACCGATTACCGCTGCTTTTGTCAGGGGATAACGCGACTGAATATATTTCGTTTTGGCAGAACTGCCTATCAGCATAACAAGAACCAGGGCATGCTCGTCTATCGGTAAAATCTCAAATCTGGATACCGTAACCCTCCTCTGCGGAGGTTTGACCGTAAGAGCCGTATAATCGGTAAGGCGCGAAGCAAGATGAACGGCTTTTTCAAGTATCGTATCAAGCTCAGCCTGTTTTCCGCGAAGATTTGCTTTCAGCTCATCAATCTCATTTTGCGTAAGCCTGTAGCTGTCTATAAGTGAATCCACATAAAGCCTGTATCCCGCTTCCGACGGCACTCGTCCCGAAGATGTGTGAGGCTGTTCAAGATATCCCATATCTTCAAGCTCCGACATTTCATTGCGTATTGTTGCCGACGAGCACGCAATACCGCCCCCGGAAGTCAGATACTTACTTCCGATAGGTTCTCCGAACTCAATATGCGCTTCGATTATAGCCTTGAGTATTTGTTTTTTTCTTTCGCTCATTCTGCTTTTATCAGTATTTCTTCCGTAGCTCATGCCAACCACCTCCGAACGCGGACATCATGGAAGAAAAATCCGTTTGTTAGCACTCAAAGAGCGCAAGTGCTAACTACATAATAAATTTACCACTCTGCGAGCATAAAGTCAATAAGAAATTTGGGATTAGTTGTGAAATTTATGTGAATTCGCACTTTTTATATGTGAGCACTCAATAACTCAGTGCGCTAAAATCGTTTTTTAATAAAATAACAGTATCAACACAAACTGCATTATCAGTAAATTTTAAAAGTGTGCGTTTTCTAATTTTTCTATTGCATCTTCTTTTTCAGCAGCAAAGAAAAAATCATTCCCATTATTGGATTCATATATGAAATCTTTAAGAGGCTTGCTTGTATACTTAGAATAATCTCCGTAAAATGCGGCTTTAATATTATAGTTCATAAACTTTTGAAGAATTTCACCTGCAATACCGCTGCTTAAAATGAAAAATTCTTCCGCGACATTCTTCTTGTCCAAAAGTATTCTGTGCGCACCTGTTTATATAAAACCGTCATAGTTAGATCAGGCGCTGACTCTACATCTGCAATTAGCTTTTTATCGCTTGAAAGCTCTGCGATCTTCACATTATTTTTGTCTAAAATTTTTATATTCATACTTATAACCATACCTTTCTGCACTTTAGCGCTTATTGCAATAAAGCGGTCTTTTGTGTCTGTTTTTCCGTAAGCGAAGTTCACCCGTTCCTCCGGCAAACTTTGCACGGCATAATCTGCCCTGCGAAAGAAACAAATTGTGTCTGAAATCATCTGATATACGTTCCCCGAGCATTCTATTTTCAGACCTTACTCCTTATCATTTTTGTGTTATGTCAGACAGTATCTCAAAAATACTCTTCACAAAATCAACATTTCCCCACAATGTAACTCTGAGTTTGTTTTCACACTCAAAATACTGTGTGTGAATTGAAGAGTTTTCATACTCCGAAAATTTGCTGTTTAATAATGCTGTAAGCATATTGGCAATACGCCCACCTTCTTCAGAATCATCAACATAAATATCAGCTACAGATGATACGACAGTTTTGTTTTCGGAAGAAAAGGCGTTTTTATCTGTTTCTTCTGCAAAAGCTATATATAATAATTTCATTTCTGTACGCGCTATGCTTCACTGGATAAAAAAATTTAAGGACACGGTGCAGAAACTAAATTCAGCACCGCGTCCTTCTCGGATTTAATCATTTTTTTCACGCTTTTTATTTTGTAAAATGATTAAAGAAATGAGGAAAACCCCAGCATGTATTAAAAGCAACGCATACGATATAGCTGAGCTGTCGGAGGTTTGCGGCGCTGTAAAGCCAACTGCTTCACTGCTCTCGGCTGATGCAAGCTTAGTCTCCGTTTCCTCTGACAACGCGGCTGTAATTTTTCGCCTTAAGGCTTCGCCGCCATACTCCGTACCACTGACTATATACACATTTTTTACATTGGCGGAAACATTTCTGACAACAAAACCGAAACTACCTTCATTAACATCGACAATGTTTTCAAGAATAAGCGTTCGGCTTAAATCCCCGACTCTTACGGTCATTTCGTGAAGAGTTCTTTTTTCAACGGGAATTTCGACCGTTATATCGCTTCCTTCAGCCATTGCTGCTGACATTTCATCACCGAGCTCACCGAATCCGTCGCACTTTCCGTCTGCCCTGACAGGCGCGCTTGTAATATTCACAGGCTCGTCTCCCGTGCAGGAAAGCATAAACGCGAGATATCCGTTAGACGACACGATATCAGTGAATGAAAACGTAAAGCTCACCGTATAGTCTTCAGGCGTGCCAATCTCGGGAAATATGACGTATGCTCTGGTATCATCGCAGTTGTCGATATGAAGATATCCTCCGTATATCGAAAGCCTAAAGCCATCTTCGCCTGATGTTCCCTTTTTAATTCCTGCAGCACCGAGAGTATCGGTATCGGTAAAATCCTGCCTATATATTATATCTCCCGTTTCAGAGGCGGCATTGACTTTTTCACTTACGCATAACGGCAGAAAAATCATGACTGCAAAAGACAGGATAAGGAATCTTTTGCATATATTCAAAATCCTTTTTTCATCAAAATTTAATTTATACCGTTTCATAGCGACCGCCCCCGAAATGCTTTGCTCATCATATCAAACATTTGATTCTTCCATATATAGTATACATCATTTTCTCTTTTCGGTCAAGTACGGAAAGGTGGTGAAATCACGGTTCATATGGAAGTTTTTTCATGTAACCGTTTTAATTCTGATCCTTGCAGACATCGATCCATTCATCATAACCGGAGTATTTTTCAAGCTCGCCGCAGGTAAGCTCTATAGCGCTGTTTGAGCTTCCGCAAGCAGGAAATACGGTATCAAATCTTTTCAGTGAAATATCAAGGTAGATTTTTACTCCGCGGTTTACCGCAAACGGGCAAACACCGCCTACGGCATGTCCGATCAGCTCATCCACCTCATCGCCGTGAGGCATTTTGGCTTTGGTTCCGAACTTTGCCTTAAACTTTTTATTATCGATCCTTGAGTCTCCTGATGCAACTACGAGAATCGGGCCGTCGTCTGTTATGAAGGACAAGGATTTTGCGATTCTGCATTCCTCACAGCCGAGAGCCTGTGCCGCAAGGGCAACAGTTGCACTCGAAACATCAAATTCGCGTATTCGCCCGTCTATGCCGAAATCTTTTAAATATGCTCTTACTTTTTCAATTGTTGACATAACAATCTCCCTTTTTACTGATACAAAAATTTTATCACATCGTTTTGATAATGTAAAGCATTTTTTTGAAACAGGCTAATATTTTTTGCCTTTACAGGGAATAATGATTTCGTAAATGAAATTTTGCAGAGTAAACGGAGAGCAGTATGAATACAAGCGAGCAAACCTATAAGAAATACGCAGACGCAAGAGCCGTAAAATCGCCGATACTCAAAAACTGCATATGGGCTTTTTGTTCAGGAGGCTTTATATGTACTATCGGACATTTGCTTAAAATGCTGTATATGAATTTTGGCATTTCCGAAGATAATTCGGCAATGACAGCATCGGTCAGTCTTGTTTTTATAGCAATACTCCTGACGGGTATCGGAGTATTTGACAATATTGCAAAGCACACCGGAGCCGGTACGCTCGTGCCGATAACCGGTTTTGCAAATGCTGTCGCTTCATGCGCTATCGACACAAAATCAGAAGGCTATATTCTCGGCGTGGGAGCTAAAATATTTACGGTAGCCGGTCCTGTTATCCTCTACGGCATATCATCGGGAGTCATCTACGGCATAATATATTATTTTCTCACACGCATGTGAGTGATATCAAAAAATTCAACTGTAAGAAAGGCTATGTAAAATGGCACATAAAATAATAAAGCCTGAAATGAAAATAAAGATACTCTCGTCAGCATCGGTGGTAGGACGGGAGGAAGACCGCGGTCCGCTTGGCGGAAGCTTTGATATAACCGACACTAAAGACGACCGTTTCGGAATGGAGACATGGGAAAAATCAGAAAGCGAAATGCAGCGCCTTGCTCTCGGCTGTGCTATGAACAAATGCGGTATGAGCGAAGACAAAATAGACGCCATGCTTGCAGGCGATTTGCTCAATCAGTGCGTCGGATCAAACTACGGTCTTTCAGAATACAGAATCCCGTATTTCGGTCTTTACGGAGCATGCTCTACCGCGGCGGAAAGTATAATGCTTGCTTCAATAATGTGTATGTCGGGACACATGCGCTGTGCCGCCGTAACGTCATCTCACTTTTGCTCAGCCGAAAGGCAGTTCAGATATCCGCTCGAATACGGCGGACAGAGAGCGCCCACCTCTCAGTGGACCGTCACGGGTTCGGGAGCGTTCATTCTCTCGTCTGAAGACGACTCGAATATAATCAGCGGCGGTGAATACGTCCCGTGCGTCACCGAACTGCTGCCGGGATATGTTGTAGATCACGGAATATCGGACATAAACAATATGGGAGCCGCAATGGCTCCGGCCGCCGCCGACACGCTGCTCAGATATTTCAAAGAAGGTCATTCGCCAAGCGAATTTGATATGATAATCACGGGAGATCTCGGACGCGAAGGAAGCTCAATTCTGATCGACCTGCTCGATGCAGAAGGCTATGATATATCGGCTGTTCACGCAGACTGCGGAAAAATGATATACAATATTGATCTTGAGGACAAGCACGCTGGCGGTTCGGGTTGCGGTTGCAGTGCAGTCGTTATGTCTGCGCATATTCTCCGCAACATCAAAGAAGGCATACTGAGCGATGTGCTCTTTGTCGGAACAGGCGCGCTGATGAGTCCGCTGACGCTCAATCAGGGAAGCACGATTCCCGGTATCGGTCACCTCGTGAGAATCCGAGGAGACAAAATTTAACATTAAGGGAAAGGACAGAACAGATTATGGAAATCCTTATGAGCTGTATTAAAGCATTTATTGTCGGCGGATTATTTTGCGTTATCGCACAAGTCTTGATAGATAAAACAAAGCTGAATCCTGCAAGAATCCTTGTATCATATGTTGTTGCTGGTGTTATCCTCGGAGCAGTCGGGGTATATAAGCCTCTTCTTGATTTTGCGGGAGGCGGAGCCGCAACTCCTCTTACAGGTTTCGGGTATACTATATCCCGCGGCGTCAAAGAAGCAGTAGACGCCGAAGGACTTATCGGCGTGTTGAAAGGCGGAATCACAGCAACGGCAGGAGGAATAACTGCTGCTCTATTCTTCGGTCTTTTAGCCTCGCTTATATTCAAGAGCAAACCGAAAAGATAGCGCATACTTTGACCAAAGAAAATTTTATCAGCAACATGCACAAAAATTAACGTCAGTTTTTGTGCATGTTGAACAACGCCCCGCAATTGCTGAAATTTCACTTGTGCACCTGAACAAAGTTAAAAAAAGCTGTTGACACGGGGTCAAAACAGGTATATAATAATGATGTGAGCGGAAAATGACCGCCTCTCGCAATAAAGTGCAAAGGTCAAAGGAGGACTTACCTTATGGAAAGATGCTGCAAGTACCTTTACAAGATTGAACTCGTTACTAACAGCGACGTTATTGAGTTCAGCAAGATTGCCGCAAAATTCGGCAGCAAGGTTTACCTTGTCAACGGAAACAAGAGACTCAATGCTAAGAGCTTTCTCGGAGTACATCTTGCAAAGATCGCATGGGATGAAATCTATATCGAAAGTGATGAAAACTGCTACTTCGATTTCAGAAAATTCATCGTTGAATAAGAGATCTGTCTTGGCATCATGCACGTCATGATGCGGAAACCGAAATATTGCGGAAATTCCGCTTTATATAAATCCGCCGCTGTTTGGCGGATTTTTTGGCATAGTGACAGTTTTTGTCTTACCCTGTCTTACTTAACATCAGTACTTGATTTTTAACTTGCAATGTGATAAAATATATAAAGCAAATACAGAGGATGTGAGATTGTGGCGGCTGAAAAAAGCAAAAAGCGAATAATTGCGGCAAACCGTAAGGCACGCCACGATTACTTTGTCGATGATACATTTGAAGCGGGACTGTCACTTTTCGGCACTGAAGTAAAAAGCGTCAGGGCAGGAAACGTAAATTTGAAGGATTCGTTCTGCTATGTAAAAAACGGCGAAATTTTTGCCGTAGGTGTGCGGATAAGTCCGTATGAACAAGGAAATATCTTTAATCGTGATCCTCTTCGCGAGAAAAAGCTTTTGATGCACAAAAAGGAAATAATAAGGCTCGGTCAGCGAGTTGCGCGCGACGGGTTTACGCTTGTTCCTCTGTCTTTATATTTTTCAGGTTCAAAAGTAAAGCTGGAGCTTGGACTGTGCAGAGGTAAAAAGCTGTATGACAAGCGGGAATCAGATGCAGCAAGAAGTGCGGCGCGTGAAATTTCCAAATATACAAAATATTCCTCACGCGGAGACATGTAAGAAGATATAATTCAAATAACGCTGTATAAGTATGCCGATATTCGGTAAGCTTATAGTATATGGGGACGCAAAGGTTTCGACGGAGATCTTGAAGCGTGATAAGCGGGTAGAGGTCGAGAAGCTCTTTAAACATCTCGAACTTAAATATTAAACGCTAACAAAAACGTAGCACTGGCTGCCTAAGTGCAGCTCGTCCGCCGGAGAATGCCACGGTCTCCGGTTGCCCATAGCGGTGTACCCTACATCGGTACAGACGTCATTTTAGTGGCGGACGTGAACAGCCTTTTAGCTTTTGAAGCTGTCACGCATAAAAAAGCTACCTTCGGTTCATCCCGTGCGTCGGATGCTCCGCGGGGAATTTTGTAGGCGTACTGCACCCGGAGAAAGTTACGTGAATGGTTTTTCGGACGCGGGTTCGATTCCCGCCGTCTCCAAAATAAACTCTAAAACGCCTTATTTTGCAGGTGTTTTAGAGTTGTTTTCTATCTAAGCCCTTTAAAATCCCTTATAATATTGTGTTTTTTCAAACACTATGCTATGATTCACTTCATAAATCAAATTAAATCTTTTTCTTGGATTCTCTTTTGCCCAAAGAAAACGCGCAAAACGTCAATAAGATTTGATGAAGGAAAGAATATATCTTATCGTGCCATAAAAGAAAAAATCCCGCGCCATGTGTTAATCTAAGGCGCGGGATTGCTTTATCTGAACTTATGGCTGAAGGACTTCAACCCCTTCAAGACATACGTTCGGATCGCCGAGATCGAGTTCGAGAGCTTTTGCAATCAATGAAACTGTCGACCATTTGGTGTCATACACATCAGTTTCTGCATTTTGAACCGATTTCAAGCTTATGTTTGCTTCGCCAGCCAAGTCCCATTGAGTTAAGCCCTTATAAACTCTCTTCATGCGAATCAATTCACCCAGAGTCATAATCCCCCCCTTCAGCATAATTAGAGCAGCATATACTACCCCTGATTATGTTATGAGAGTTTTTAATATTTGCCAACGACGGGCGTTACGGTTATGGTTAATTTTTCTTGTATAATTATGCTATGAAAAGTAAAGTTTACAGCAAAACAATTTAATAATACGATATCTTGCAAAATAGGCAAAAACAAGGGCGTATAAGCTTGTTTTTGCCTTACACCCTTATTATTTTACTCTATAAACTTTATGTATTGATTATGATTGTCATCGTGTTGAAAAAATGAAAAATTATAATTTTCATAGAATTCTTTTACTTTTGCTTCGTTGTTGCATTCTATCAATGCGAACTTACATGGAATCAATGCATCGATTTCTTTTATAACGTCAAAAACAGTATCGAGAATTTCATTTCCGGATATCTCTGATCGTATATAATTTCCATTCAAATATTCGACATGTTTTCCTAATTGACCTATCAAAACAAAATCCAATGTCTTTGATTTTTTATTGCCCGAAATTTTTCTAATTTTGCTGAGACTTATCTTATTCGGATTTGAAATCATACTTTTAAACGACAATGTAAAATAAGCTTCAATTTTTATAAAGCCATTTCTGAAATCATCTTCATTTAAAATTAAGTAAACCTGACATAGCTTTCGATTTATAAAGTCCTCAGCTTTATTGTGCAAAAAATTTTCGATGTCCTCATCTTGGACACATTTAAAAGAAAGAAGAGCTGCCTTTAATGCTCTGTCAAAATCAACATTATCGGCAGCTTTATTAAGCAATTCACTCAGCGAGGTGAGAACTGTTTTAATATCTCTCGCCCCTTACTTAAAGAAGTACCGTCTTTGGCAATAATTGTCCTCTTGGGAACTTTTTCAACGGTTTTCAATAAGTTGTTAAATGCTTTTTTGTCTTTTACAACAAACTGTTTTGTGATTGACGTAGTTGCCATTAACATATACCTCCATTTATTGCTTTCAAATTTATTCAGGATATAAGCGCATAAATAGAGATGACAACTTTAATGTGTCATCATGCTATAGAATACAATTTTACATCCTTCATTGTCATTATAACGGATTTTCGATATATTGTCAATAACATTTTGAAAAGTTATAAAAAGTTTCAAAAAATGCTATTTTTGGATTATAAGCTTTTTCGTTACTGTATTAGTATATGCTTATATAGCAGATATATTTACAAATTCTCACCCAAACGTCCCCACCCTATCAAGAATCACAAGAATTCTCATCATAAGTCTGCTTAGTTCAAGCGAATTCTTGTTGTTCCCTTTAAGTCAGTTAAAGAAATAACCGCCATGTTGGGTGCAAAGCGGTTATTTCTTTATTCTTATATATTTTCTTTTACAAATCGAATGATATCAGAATTTTTCTCCATTGCTGTGCCATCGTTTTCAAGTTCAACAATGCTCTTCCAATGATAAGTCCGTCCATCACATTCAAAAGTATCTTTTTTCATATATTCAGGAAACTCATCAATTGTCGTTAAGAATAACTTATGACAATATACTTTCCTTCGATTATCTCTACCGGATACTTTTTCACTGATAATCTGTGAGATGTAATTTATTTTAATTTTAGAAATATCTACTTTTAGTTCTCTAAAAATGTGGTCTTTAATAAAACTTTCATTATTGACGTTATCTTTATAATTAATAAATAATCTGCACTCCCACTTAGGATCATCATATAACAAAAAACGGTTTGGATATTTGTTAAATGAATCTCTGATTGCCACAATGGAATGATTATGCGTAATTTCATTAAGCGTATTAATATCTTTCAGTAAGTCTGCATAACTGTAGCTGTTTTTTATGCTGTTCCACACATCCAAGACAGCTTTTACGGTAAAAATAACTCCAGCCAACATAAATGTTATTTTAAATACCAATCCCGGGATAATCCATATGTTATTATAAGAAGCGAAAACAACGCTTATTAAAAATGAACAAGCAGACAGGACACTGTCCCAAGTTACTTCTTTCCCGATAAATTTCTTTTTCTGCTCTAACAGAAGATTCAATTTTACATTATCAATTAATATTTTCACTACTGTTTATATGCCTTTTCAATTTTCGGTTTATTAATTTACTATAGCATAACTTTGTGAAATTTTCAACTGCGCTATGCAAAATTGAACAAAAAAACAAACATTACCCAAACGTCCCTGCCCTATCCAGCACCACAAGAATCCTCAAAGTGTTACGGTGAAGGAAATATAATTACTATTTTTGCAATATAATATAAAAAAGGTGTAAGGCTTGTTAAGCCTTACACCCATGACGTCCAATCGGTTTGAGCATCGTCGAGTGGCTTGATTGATTCTGTCATATTCAATAAACGTCATCTATATTCTGTATTTTATTAGACAGTTAACCTTAGTTTCCATAAGTTATTTCTTTGAAACATTTGAGCCAAACATATAACCAAGTACTGTCATTGTAATTAGTTTGAATGTTTCAAAAGCGTTATCTACCAAATTATTTGATAAGCCAAAGGAAGATATAGTACAATCGGCAGCAACTAATACAATCATTGCAAGCATCGAAGTATAAATAATATTTCTTCCTGTAAAATATCGAAATTTCGTTATTTCTTTATCAAGATTATCTTCTGCTCCCAATGTAGTATCCGGAGAGGATGAACCGAATGATTTATCTTCTTCGTCAATTATCTCTGGTATTTCACGATTTTGCTTCTGATCTATCACCCTTTATATCCTCCAGTGTTAGTTTCTCCCTTCCGTCCATATAGGCTCGATACCAACCGGATTCCTTTTGATGTGTTATCTTAGATAATTCAATGCCATTCAACCTTTTATATTTTGCCCATGTTAAATCAATGCAATCTGCCAAAATGGGATTATTTATTTCATTTACCTTACGCGAATGTCCCATCGCATCTTTTGCATAGCATTGAATTGGATTAGATCTGAATGAACGGAATTCTCCATATACAGACAGCACAACAGGACCATATTGCCAAACTTCAAAATCTTCACTAATCGGAAGCTGACCTGTTTTCTGCACATATGCTCGGCACACAAAATACAAGAGTTTTTGTAATTTCATTGGTGTGACATCAATTTTTTCTTTGAAACCGCGTTCCAAAATGTTATTACATAGACTTGTTGCCAATGCTTTCATTCTACTCCCTCCATTCTATTCATAGTATATTCTATCATAACACAAAAATCAATACATTTACTGACAATTTTTCATTAAAAGAAATAATTTACAAATTTGCGCTATTCATGCCTGAGTCAATGCGGTTTAGTAATATTATATCACCCAAACGTTCCAGCTCTATCAAGAATCACAAGGATCCTAATCATAAGCCTGCTTAGTTCAAGCGAATTCTTGTCGCCGCCTTTAAGCAGTCCCTTGTTCACAAGCTTCTTTATCGTAGGCTTCGCCCAGTTGGGGAGATTGCCGTCTATGTACGCCCACTTGACAGCTGCGTTATCGTATACGCCCATATCGTCATAATGGTCAAGCCTTTTCTTAAGATCGGCGTTTTCGCCCGACACTGTCCCGATCTTATCCTGCAGCCTCTTGTTCTCTTTTGCGAGATTTTCTACCTCCGCCTTCAGTGCAGCAAATTCTTTTTTCTCTGTATCTGTCATTGCTTCGCTTTCCTCCAATCGTTTGTTTACTTCATCCGCTATCCACGGAAATTTGCTTTCAAGATATTCTCCCGGACATGCAGTAGGAGCGAACCACTTGTGCATTGTGAGATTGCCCGACGCATCTCCTGTGAAGTTCAGACGTTCTATACCGTTGCGGCGGCATATATCAACACACAGGTCGACAAGCTTGCTCAGACACACGTCTGAGACGTGCCACACGCCGCCTGTTGAATCGTTTGATACTTCTATCGTCACAGCCTGAAAGTCATTCTCAGCGTTAGAGGAAGTCCATGCACGGTTACATTCCTCAACGTACATTCCGATTCGTCCGTCAAAACCTATTCCGTAGTTGGCACTTCCTTGACGGCTTGCGGGGGCGAATGTCGCCCCCATTCCTTCAACCGAAGCCACTCCCGCCGTATGATGTATTGTTATCTTGAGAATAGGTGTTAAGCCGCGCCGATTGTAGTTTGGAGATAATCGTATGTAATCTACAAGCGGACTGTTACTCATTATCTTTCACCTCAGGAAGTCCCGCAACGCTTGTAAGGAGCGACAGAACAGCCGCAAGGACGGAAGCCGAACCAACCATAAGCCAGCTTACGTCTCCGAGAAATGCGCTTGTGCCTATCGTTGCAACAGCCGTCTGAGCTGCTGTCTTGATCGCTCTGATTCCTGCTGCCTTGATCCATACTTTTACATTTTTCATTTTGTTTTGTCCTCCAAATCTCTTATTCTGTGGTTTGCAACTTCAATTTTTTCCTCAAGCACGGGAATCTTCTGAGCAAATCCGTTATGCGCTCTTACTTCCCTTGTAAGCTCTTCTATCTTTGTATCGGTTACTGCCTGAGATGTTTGAAGCTGATTTTGTATTTTGTTATTCGACGTCGCGTTGGATATTACCACGCCGATAAGTGTCAGTCCTCCCGTAATAAGAGCTACTATTATTTCAGTCATGCTTGTCCTCCTGCCAAATACGTAATTGATCCGCTCATTATCATATCGCCTGCACCCGGGCGTAAATAGCACGACGCAACATCTCCAGAAGTACCTTCAAGACTAACTCCCGTCGGATAAATGCGTGAATCTGTTCCGAGCTTCCAGCCTGAGAATGCCACATTAGGATCGCTTGAAAAAACATGGTAGCCTTCAAGCGTGCCGCCTCCGCTCCATATCCTGTCCGGCGCATAAGGAACTCCTGCGATCGTAAAATACATTCCTTCAAGCTGTGTTGTTGAAGACAGCCATTTTATGCTGAATGATACAGTTACCGTATCTCCGATTTTTGTAAACGTACCGACAGCCTCGACTCCGGAAGTAACTTTAACTACTGACGAAGAGTAATGTCTGTATATTTGCGGAGTCCAAGTTCCGGAAATATTATCTTTATTATCTATATAATCCTTAACAGAGATACAGCTCTGGGCTTTTGAAACAAAGATAAAATCATCGCCCGACTGCGTACCCATAACATAAGTACCCGCTTCA
>JAAWQR010000014.1 GCA_022800625.1 Clostridiales bacterium
GCTAAATGTTCGTTTTTATACCGAGAGTAGCTTAATTCGGCTGCTGTCTGTTTCCGCAGATTACTACATTCCGCTGCGCGGAAGTAGGCGGTTTCAGCCACAGCCGAGTTTTTTTATTTTTTAAAAAGGAGAAAAATCATGCCGAAAATACAACCGTGGGAAAGCGCCGTCAATTATTTTGACGCTCTCCTCAAAACTGCCGACTTATATAGTGTATCGGATTATGCTAAATATCTTCATATCAGTTCTACCTCCGTAAGAGATAGAAAGCAATACGGTTTACGTCACCTCAGAAATTGCTTCAAACCTGATATCGTTGACGCCAATCCTGATTTTATTTACAGTAATCTCATCAAAAGCTTCCCTGACGTAAACTTTGAACTAAAGCTTACCGAATATATAAATGCTCAGAATCCAAAACTCTGGAAGACCGTTCCTCATAAAAACACTCTTCCCTCTCCTTATGAAATGATCGAATTTTTGATTAAAACATATTGGAATGAATTGCTCGGATTGGCTAAAAATTTCACAACCACTCTCCCGTCTTACCAAAGCTTCAATTTTGATAATATCTTTAATATGTACAAATCAAAATGGTCTGTCGTGCTTCCCTACAGAGTCCGCTATTATGACTTTTTCGACTTACCCGTAAAACAGGTCGATTATACCAACACCGAATTTGAATCTGTTTCCAGATCCCTTGCTGTTTGTAAGAACATTCACCGCATCGTTGTTTTAAAAAAGTCAGCTTTTGCCGACGAGTGGAACATTGTGAAAATAATTAGTAATAACAAAAATTATTCTAATGTATGCTCATCGCGCAATGCAGAATGGCAGGTTACTTACTACGATTACAAAGATAATGTTATCAAACGAGATATTCTTCCCGAATATACCGACTGTGACAAGCTTTCTGACTCGGCTTATAAACTTAATGCAATGTATTTCGTTCTTTCTCACCGTGTCCCGCGCTCAAATGATGACTTTATAATTCAGTATTATTCCACTAACAGCTACTGTTCAAGCTCTGCCGCCGCTCTCGCTATTGAAAAATATATTATTAAACAACAATTCTGACATAAAAATCTCCCCTGTAATGATTGCCTGAAAATTCAGACAAGCTTAACAGGGGAGTTTTCTTTTTATTCAAGTATTCTGATTATAGATTCAGCATTTTCAAGCACATCTTTTGCCGCATTAAGTTCATCAAGCGTCATCTTGCCGCATATAAACTCACACGTTCCCTCAGGTGATCCTTCAAGAATCTCAACCTTGTCAAAGATATGCGAATAAGCTTCTGCCGTGTCGGCGCACGACGCGCGTGTTCTGATATAGTATGTGAATTTTGCCGAACCGAACGGAGCAACAGCACCGGCTTGTTTCTCGAATACATGCTTCTTCTCAGCGTCCGCCGCGCCTGACAGAGCGGCGATAATATCGGCGGCTATTGCTCCCGCAGTCGGATATCTGCCCGCTCCGCGTCCGTAAAACATTACGTCTCCCGTAATCTCACATCTTACGGAAACGGCATTGTAAACATCGTCAACAAACATCAGCGGATTTCCCTCTCTTACTATCTGAGGGCAAACGTACACATTAAGTCCCGAATCTGATACCTTGCATGTTCCGATGAGCTTTACAGCTCCGCCCATGCGCTCCGCCGCATCAATGTCGGCAGGCGTGATATTTGATATCGTCTCAGCATAAACGTCGCTGTCGGATGGAAGCGTTCCTGTTGCGAGAGCTGTCAGAATCATGATTTTACGCTTTGCATCGATTCCGTCAACGTCAGCCGAAGGATCGCGCTCTGCATAACCCAGCTCCTGAGCTTCTGCAAGCACATCTGAAAATTCTCTGCCCTCGCTCTTCATTTTTGAAAGGATAAAGTTTGTCGTTCCGTTAAGAATTCCGCTTACCGATACGACCTTTTCATGTGCGAGCGATGTGAGGAACGGACGCAGCACGGGAATTCCTCCGCCGACACTTGCTTCAAACAGATATCTTACCCCGTTTTTCTTTGCCGCGGCAAGCAGCTCTTCTCCGTATGTCGCAACAACTTCTTTATTAGATGTTACTACGTGCATTCCGTGCTCCATTGCAGCGATAGAGAATTCAAACGCAGGATGCGCACCGCCCATTGTCTCTGCAACAAGCTCAATCTCTCTGTCTTTCAGGATCACGTCAATATCGTGAACTACTCTGTCGCCGTACGGAGAATCGGGAAATTCACGAAGATCAAGTATGTACTTTACATCGATTTCCTCACCGAGCAGGCTGACTATTCCTTCCTTGCAGGAAGAGAGCACTTCAGGAATTCCTCCTCCGACAATTCCGAATCCGATTATTGCGATTTTTTTCATTTATATATCCAATCCTTTCATTACGTACCGAAAACAATAACTTAAAACACCCTTGCGGCACGCTGTTTAATATATTTAATTTTCCGCAGTCTTATCTTTTTGATAAAAAATGTTTCTGTCAAGCAAAACTCCGTTATCATTTAATATTCTGCGAAGCTTCTCTGCCGACGGCTTCTCACCATGCTGAGACTGATATGCGGCAATCGTTCCTGCTGCTTCGCCCGTAACGGCACAGGAAGGAATGACTCGCGTCAGATCCTGTCCATCTTCATCTGCGGAAACACATCTTCCCGCTGCATATAAGTTGTCGTTTGCAACCCCTTCGATTACTTTTAAAGATATTGTATATCTTTCACCGCTTGTTTTCCAATTACCGATCATTCCTATCGTATCGTCAAAATATACACCCTCGCTGTCGGTACTGAAAAAATGCTCGGATTTCAGCCGTCTTGTCATCCTGAGTCCGTGAAAGCTCGGAATTATAAGCGGATAAATACTCGGATTTGTTTTGCGCTTCTTCATAATATCGGCTTTTATCATAGCTCTGCCGTCAATACAGCTCTGCGAAATATCGTCTGTATCTATACCCGAATATATTCGGCTTCCCGTCGGAATATCGGTATACAGCGGATCTGCATTTTGATGAAGTTCAATTTTCTTATCATCATATGAAAAATACCATCCGGTTCGCCTGTTGTTATTGCATTCTACCGTCTGCTCTCCCGCAAAAAAGCATATGTCGGCGTCTCCCGTAGCATCGACAAACGTTTTTCCGGGTATTTCTTTTCTGCCGGTTTTGGTTTCAATAAATACCGAGCTCAGCTTACCGTCTTTTCTGCCGACTTCGGATATCTGTGCACCGTAAAGAATCTTTACATTATTGTTCAAAAGCTCTTCTTCCGCAGAAAGAACAAATGACGCGGGATTAAAGGTAAGCATATATCTTTCCTTAGCTCTTTCATCTGCCGTGCTGCTGTCGTCAGTCCATGCGTCCGGTATCTTGCCGGGACCGTATTTCAGAGATAATTTCAGCAATTCCTCTGAGATTCCGGACGACATTTTCGTTCCGCGTCCGTCGCACAGAGGCAGATAAACACATACCAGTCCGAGAGTCGCAAGTCCTCCCAGCGCATACTCCCTCTCTATCAGCAAAGTATTCGCTCCGTTCCTTGCAGCAGCTAGCGCCGCAGAAACACCTGCAATGCCGCCGCCGCAAACTATTACATCATATTCCACAAAAATGCCCCCCTATGGTTTCGTTCGGAAAGTTACACCGCCGTATGCAGACTTCACTTACACCGTACTTTTTACAGAATTTATATTCAGAGATCGTTTTATTCAAATAACTTTTTTACGCTTTCCAGATATTCTCTGATTTTCAAATGCTGAGGACATGCGATCTCGCATTTTCCGCATCCTATACAGTCAGACGCTTTTCCGTGTTTTTTTGAAGCTTCAAAGTAGTCTTTGACTCGCGAAATACCTGTAAGCTTTTCCGTATTGTAGAGCGCAAAATACGATGGTATCGAAATATCACGCGGACAGCCTTCAAGGCAGTAGACGCATCCTGTACACGGTATTTCGACAGATCCTCTGATCGCCGCCGATGCGTTCTTCACAGTTTCAAGCTCATCATCGTCAAGCGGACAAAAATCCTTCATATATCCGACATTGTCATGAAGCTGTTCCATATTTGACATGCCGCTCAGCACCATCATAACACCGTCAAGGCTTGCCGCATATCTCACAGCCCACGATGCAACCGACATAGTGGAATCTGCCGCGCTGAATATCGCCTTTGCCGTTTCGGAAACATTTGCAAGCGTGCCTCCTTTGACCGGCTCCATAATGATTATCTTTTTGCCGTGAGCTCTCGCCGTTTCATAGCATTTTCGAGACTGAATGTTCTCGTCTTCCCAATCGAGATAATTTATCTGAAGCTGTACAAAATCGACCTCCGGATGCTCCGAGAGAATTCTGTCAAGCGTATCGGCGTTGTCATGAAATGAAAATCCTATCTCCCGTACAAGCCCTTCACGCTTTTTTTCAGATATAAAATCAAATGCGCCGATCCTCTTTACTATGCCGTCATAATATTCGGCTGTCATAGAATGGAGCATGTAATAATCGAAATATTCAACACCGCATTTTCTCAGCTGCTCGTCAAATATGCGCGGCATATCCTCCGCTTCTTTAAGAAACATCGTCGGCAGCTTATCGGCTACGGTAAAACTCTCGCGCGGATAAGATGTCACTACGGTTTCTCTCAGAATTTCTTCACTCTTATAATTGTGATACATATAAGCAGTGTCAAAATATGTAAAGCCGTTTTTCATGAAGACGTCAACAAGGCGTCTTGTTTCTTCTATATCAACATTCTGTTCGCTTCCGTCGTCAACAAGAGGAAGCCTCATCATACCGAATCCGAGTTTTTTCATATAAGTCTCCGCTCCAAAATAATGAAATTTATAACGGGTTAAAATGCACAAACTGTAATCATATATATTTTACCATAAAAAGATGTGCTTGTCAAAATAAAGCAGAGATTTTTTCAGAGTTTTTGTACCGCTTTCATTCAGACGGGAGCGGTACTGCATATTTGAACCCTGACGCGCATAGAATTGAGCAGTGCTGATCAAAAGACATCCGCGAGCGGATAATCCGAGATCGGTATAAGGATACGGTATCGTAAAAATACAGTGAATCTGTTTCACAGAGATATTTTATACAGCCGACAGGCTGAATGGAGGATCAAAATGACGGACAAAGCATACTTGCCGGAAGGCATGCTTCTTACCAGCGAGGAAAATATTTATTACACTTCAGACATAAAAAGGCTTGAAAAAGCCATGGAAAGAGGTATCATTCTCGAAGGTGTAGTCACAAGATGCGACAGCGAAAACATGGATCTGAGCGTTGAAGTAGGCCGCTATCACGGTATAATTCCGAGGGAAGAAGCGGTATGGTCAAGGGACGGGGAGGCGGCAAAGGATATTGCTGTTATCACAAGGGTAGGAAAAGCCGCCGCATTCAAAATAACGGATATCGTTTATCTTCCGTCGGGCGAGCCGCATCTCATACTCTCGAGACGCGCAGCTCAGGCAGAATGTGACGTAAACTACATATCCAGCCTTGAAAGCGGAGACATAATTCCGGCTGTTGTTACTCATCTTGAACCGTTCGGAGCATTTATTGATATCGGCTGCGGTATAATCTCGCTCATGACAGTTGATTCAATTTCTGTTTCGCGAATATCACATCCGAGAGAGAGATTCAAATGCGGCGAGCATATTATGAGCATTGTTCGCAGTGTGGACCGCGAAAGCGGAAGAATATATATGAGTCACAGAGAATTGCTCGGAACATGGGAGGAAAATGCCGCACGCTTTGAAAGCGCACAAACGGTAACGGGAATCGTTCGCTCAATTGAAGACTACGGCATTTTTGTTGAACTGTCACCGAATCTCGCGGGACTTGCCGAATACAAAGACGGAGTCGAGGTGGGAGATGTATGCGCCGTGTACATAAAAAATATAATTCCCGAAAAAATGAAAATAAAGCTTGTTCTGATAGACAGTGCCAAAGGAAGCTTTACACATAATATGAAATATTTCATAGACACGGACAAAGTCAGGCATATGCCGCACTGGAAATATTCGCCTGATGGCTGTACTAAAGTGATAGAAACGGTATTTGATGAAAAAATATGCCAAAAAACGCCCGATCTTCAAAAATAATAAATAAAATCGAAATATTCTCTTGATTTCGGAACAAAAAAGTGCTACCATTATTATATAGTAATACGGCAAAGGCGCAAAAATTTATCAGTTGCCGCAGTTCCGGAGCGAGAGAATAATATGTTTAATATCGGTGAAACAGTCAAATACGGAGTCAACGGAATATGTAAGATCGTTGACATATCAAAGCGCAGTTTTTGCGGAGAAGACACGGAATATTATGTCTTGCAGCCATTGCTCAGAGGCGATTCCACATTTTTTGTCCCGACTGCAAATGAAGTTCTCGTCTCAAAAATACATCACCTGATGTCAAAGTCCGCCGTATATGAGCTGATAGGAGAAATTCCCGAGTGCCATACGGAATGGATAGACAATGATAAGGAAAGAAACGCATCGTACAATCTTATGCTTACATCATGTGACAGACATGATATCATAGGACTTATCAGAACTCTTCATCAAAGGAAAGAACAGCTTGAAGAGAAAAACAAAAAGCTGCATCAGGCAGACGAGAGGATCTTAAAAGACGCAGAAAAGATAATCAATGATGAATTTGCAGTTGTGCTTGAGATGCAGCCATCCGATGTTCCGGGTTTTATCGCCGACAGACTTGCGTGCTGCTGAAAAGCGTTTAGCCATAAAGCTAAAAAATAGATTACCCGCTGAAGAAAAACACTTGGGCGGGTAATTTTTTCATGCTGTGATTCTTATAAGTACCATATACAGCGCAGTTCCGAGACCGATGCTTTCACACACAGCAGACCCGACGATATCACAATCAGCGCAGGAATCAAAAAACTTTCGGGACCGAATATCTTGAGAGACAAAAATGTAACGGCAAGTCCGAGAATCGCCGGAAAATGCTTTGAACTGCTTTTCCACTGCTCCACTACAAGTACTGCAAAAAGAGCAGTCATCGCAAAATCTATTCCTGCAAGGTCAAATGGAATCAAAGCACCTGCTATTGAGCCTATAAGGCTTCCGATTATCCAATATATGTGATCAAGAAGAGTAATAAACGCATAGTAATCCTGCGGATCAATTCCCGTCGGAATCGTCGCGGAAGACAATATTGCATACGTTTCATCAGTCAAGCCGAATATTGAGTACAGCTTTTTGTATCCGTGAGCCTTACATTTTGTAATCATGGTAAGTCCGTAAAAGAAATGACGGAAATTAAGTAAAAATGTCAGCATAATCGTCTGCGGGATAGTAGCGCCCGATGCCAGCAGCTCAACTGCAAGAAACTGCGCAGACCCCGCAAATATAAAAACGCTCATAAAGAGCGCCCACATCGGTCCGTAGCCTGCGTCAAAAAGCAATATTCCGAATGCCGCGCCAAGCGACAGATACCCTGCCATAACAGGAAGCGTCTTAACTGCCGCAGAAGCGCGCCATGATACCTTATCAGAAGAAAGAACCGAGCCGCTGCACTTTTTATCTTCATTTCCCGACACGTGAATATTCTCCTTATTTGCTTCAATTATTTAACCCCTTTTACCTTTCGTGTTGATGGAGGTTCAATTTTTTAATTTTCCGTCAAAATAACTATGTGGACAGCCATCGTTGTTCAATGACTGCCCAATAAGCTGGAATTTATTTCTTCTCTTTACTCATAAGAGAACAACTGGTAGCTACAAATAAACCAATTAAAATCCACGGAAATGCCGCTCCTAAAAAATCACCAACCATACTTCATTCCTCCTTCAAAAGTTCAATTCACCATTCTAATTATACCATGTCTGTAAGTGTTACACAAGATGCGGCTTGGTGAAAATACCGGAAGTATCGGCCATCAACACGAAAGGTAAAAGCGACATTATTTATCTTTTAAAGTATATCACAGCTCAGATAAGCTGTCAATGAAAAGTCTTGTGATATCTGTCGTTTTTTACAGATTTGCATGTGACGCATTGCAAAAAAAGCCGAAAAACGGTCCGGTATACACCGGGATTCAAGATGAACCGAAAAAACAATGTGCAGCATTTTATAAAGATAAATATTTCTCACATTTAATTTTCAAATTCTATTGACTTATCCTGAATTGTTGCTATAATATTGATGATAAGATTTATTTTGGGTCAGCGCCGTACAGAAGTAGAACAGCTCTGCGGTGCAGAAAATCTCCCCGGCATGACCCCCGGTGAAAGGTTAAGGTATACTTATGAAAAAGAATGTTGCTGTTATCGGCTACGGCGGAATGGGCGGTTGGCACACAGAGCATCTTCTGAAGAGCGATGTTGCAAATCTTGCCGGAATTTATGATATAAAAGAAGAAAGACGCGCTCTTGCAGAATCAAGAGGCATCAAAGCTTATTCGTCCCGTGAAGAGCTTCTTGCCGATCCTTCAATCGACATCGTAACGGTCGCTATTCCGAACGACGTTCATGAAGAGGTTGTAATTGCAGCTCTTGAAGCAGGCAAAAACGTAATTTCAGAAAAACCCGTTACCCTCTCGCTTGAAAGCCTTGAGAGAATGATTGCCGCTTCAAAGAAAGCAGGCAAGATATTCTCCGTTCACCAGAACAGACGCTGGGACGTTGACTATCTTGCAATGAAGCAGATACATGACAGCGGAGAGATCGGAGATGTAATCAATATCGAATCCCGTATTCACGGAAGCCGCGGAATCCCCTCCGACTGGAGAGGTGAAAAGAAGTACGGCGGCGGAATGCTCTATGACTGGGGCGTTCACCTGATCGATCAAATCCTTATGATCCTCGGATTCGACGGAATCGCAGGCGTAAGATGCACATTCGAGCATATCACCAACGATGAGGTTGACGACGGCTTTAATCTCTGGATAGACTATACATCAGGTCAGCGCGCATATATCGAGGTAGGAACATACAACTTCCTTCCCATGCCGCGTTTCTATATGCGAGCGAAGAGCGGTTCTGCATTTATCTCCGACTGGAGAGAAAAGTGCCATGTAGCAAAGTGCAAAGCTTGGCATGAATCCGACGTTGTTCCCGTACAGACTGCCGCAGGTCTTACAAAAACCATGGCCCCCCGCGATGAGATCACGCTTGACGAATACGACATCGATCGTCCGCACTCCGACGTCCACGACTACTACAGAAACATCGTCCGCGCTGTTGACGGAATTGAGCCGCAGTTTGTAACTCACGATCAGATGAGAGCCGTACTCAAGGTCATCATGAAAGCCTTCGAGTCGGTAGAGCGCGGCGGTGAACGCGTTGAGTGGTAATAAAATAAATATATTAATCTAAAGGAATTTTAAAAATGGAAAACGTAAAGCTTTGGAAAGACGGAGAAACTCCGTACTTTGAGCCGTCATACGGTCAGCCCGAAACTGATATGACACCCTTTATTGCTCCCGTTCAGAAGAACGAGGACGGCAGTATAAAAAAAACTGGCTGTGTTATCGTATGCGCAGGAGGCTCATATGAAATGAGAGCAGACCATGAGGGCGGAGATGTAGCTGAAATGTACGCAAATGCAGGAATTTCTTCATTCGTTCTCAACTATCGCGTAAAGCCTTATCATCACCCTGCAATCACGGAAGATATCAGCCGTGCGGTGAGATGGGTACGCTGCCATGCCGACGAATATAACATCGATCCCGAAAAGATCGCTGTTTGCGGTTTCTCGGCAGGCGGTCACCTTGCAACATACGCTGCAACTCATTTTGACTACGGCAAGACCGAGGGAGACGAGGTCGACCGCGTATCTTCGAGACCGAACGCCGCTGTTCTCTGCTACCCCGTAGTTTCACTTCTTCCTCCAAATACTCATCTTTTATCAAGACACAATCTTCTCGGAGATCGCCCTGACGAAAATATGCTTGCGCACGATTTTTCGGGAGAGTTCAGCATAACGAGAGAAACACCTCCGATGTTCATGTGGCATAACGCTGATGACAGAGCGACCAATCCCGAGAACTCTCTTAATCTTGCGGCTGCTCTCAGTGCAGGAAACATATCATTTGAGCTGCATATCTTTCCGAGCGGAGGTCACGGCGTCGGACTTGCAAACGGTGTAGGAATTACAGAAAATATTCCCGGCGCATGCCAGTGGAGCAATCTCGCCGTAGATTGGCTCAGGCGAATGGGATTCTAAAACTGCATTTGATCTATTTATTCATTCAGTCTGCCTTTTGTGCATAAGCATTAGGCAGGCTGAATTTTCAAATATTCTTAAAAAGAATAAGTCTGAAAGCAAAAATACTAAACACAGCCGGGATGTTTTCAGACTTAGAAAGGCATGGTCATAAACATGAAAACCTGTGAAATTATTTCTGTCGGAACTGAGCTTTTGCTCGGAGATATAATCAATACCGACGCTGCGTATATCTCAAAAAGGCTTGCCGATATCGGAGTACCTCTGTACAGACAAAGCGTTGTCGGTGATAACGCAGAGCGCCTGCGTGAATGCCTGAACAGCGCGCTGATGAGATCGGATATTGTTATAATGACAGGCGGTCTCGGTCCTACGTGCGATGACATCACAAAGGTTGTTACTGCTGAGCTTTTCTCACTTCCGCTTGAAGAAAATAAAGCTGTCAGATGCTCGATAGAAAAATATTTTGAGGATATCGGACGCACCATGACCGAAAACAATCTCTCACAGGCTATGATACCGAAGGGCGCTGATATTCTTAAAAATAATCACGGAACAGCCCCGGGAGTGTTGATATGCGGGAAAATCGGCGGCTCAGACAGCGAAAAAACAGTTATCATGCTTCCCGGTCCTCCGAAAGAGCTTGAGCCGATGTTTGAAGAATCAGTTATGCCACGCCTTGAAGCTATGTCGCCGAATGTATTCTTCAGCTTAAATCTCCATTTATACGGAATCGGTGAAAGCGCTGCGGAAAGTATTCTCCGACCTATCATGGAGGAGAGCACAAATCCGACAGTCGCACCGTATGCGTGCGAAGCGGAGGTTCGCATACGCATAACCGCCAAAGGTGATTCACGCGCTGAATGTGTAAAGCTATGCTACAGCATGGCGCAGAAAATCCGCGGCGGAGAAGCAGGAGAATATATCTTTGCCGAAAGCACATCTGACGGTGATTACAGTGAAACTATGGTAAGACGGGCAATCGATCTTCTTCGTGAGAAAAAATTGACAGTCGGTACAGCAGAAAGCTGCACCGCGGGCATGATCTCATCGAGAATTGCGGATATTCCCGGCTCATCCGACGTTTTGTGCGGCGGTATAGTTTCCTATTCAAACGAAGTGAAAATAAATGTGCTCGGAGTTCAGGCAGATATTATCGAAAAATTCGGTGCTGTATCCGAACAGTGCGCCTCCGCCATGGCGGAAGGCGCGAGACGCATTCTCGGATGCGATATCGCGGTATCAGTCACGGGAATCGCAGGACCTTCAGGCGGAACTCCCGAAAAGCCTGTCGGCACAGTTTGCTTCGGTATATCTGACGCTGCGGGCACGGAAACTGAAACGAGACATTTCGGCTCTCTGAGCGACAGAGGAAAGATCAGGAGACTTACAACCTCCACTGCTCTTATGAAAATTATTGAGAGAATTTCTACGAAAAAATAATAAAGCATTTTTCTGAAGTTCGGCGCGAAAGATACGCTATTGCAAAAAAAAAGAGCGCCTTCACGCTAAAACTCAAATTTATGCTGACGTGCAGCGGAAGAATGGAGATCATTATGAGTGATATAATAAAAACAGTCGGACAAAGAATCAGGAACTATAGAATTAGGCTCGGGCTGAAGTCAGGAAAAGCTTGCAGGACTCTCAGAATGCCACCCAACATATATAGGACAGATAGAACGCGGTGAAAAGAATGCTACGATAGAAAGTATATCAAAAATATCCTCTGAGCTTAACGTTCCGATGTCAAAGCTATTTGAAAAGATCGGAGAACCAGAAGGTGATGATAATATTCCTCTGAAATGCTATGAGCTGTTATCTTCCAAAAGCTGTGCGAAACAGAAACAGCTTTATCGTATCCTGACTGAGATAGACAAATACGAAAAAAGTTGAATTCTGCCCAAATTAAAAAGATGTATGTCACAAGCTGCAAATTTTGCAGAGTGAATACATCTTTTTGTTTTTATAGGGTTATTTCTTTCGTCCCAGCTCGTCGCTTCTGAGACGGGCAGCTTCAAAGCCGGCTTTGACCGTTCCTGCAAAGCCTGCCGCCGCCATAGCATCAAGAGCCGCTTCGGTAGTTCCCTTCTTTGAGGTAACCCGCCTCCTCAGCTCATCGGGCGTTGTGCCCTCTCTCTTCAGTATCTCAGCTGTGCCGATCATTGTCTGAACAGCAAGGCTTACTGCCGCCGCGCGATCCATTCCTGCATCAACCGCCGCTTCGGTCATTGCCTCTGCAAGAGCACAAAAATACGCAGGTCCGCTTCCCGATAACGCGGTCACAGCAGATATCTTGTCTTCATCAACTCTGCGGATCAGACCCATAGGTGAAAACATTGTTTCCGCAATATCTGCGTCCTCCTCAGCAGCATTTTTTCCGAGAGCGTAAACAGTCGCCGATTCTCCGACGGAAAGCGCAAGATTAGGCATGAATCTTATAACTCTCGCTCCTCCCAACGCTTCTTCAAGAGATTCTGTTGATACGCCCGCCATGATTGAAAGATAAAGCTTGTCGGACGCGAAATACTTTCCGTACATCTCCAAAGCTTCGGGAAATACCTGCGGTTTTACGGCAAATACAACAATCTCACACTCTGCAATGTCGCTTCCCCTGCCGTGCAGCACTCCGTATTTTTCAGCCGCTGCCGAAGCTCTCTCGGGTGCAGCATCGTTTATAACGATAATACATTCACCCGATACCGTTTCGGAGCTGATAAGTCCCTCGATCATCGCTCCGCCCATTCCGCCGTATCCTATAAATGCTATTTTCTTATTTTTGATATCCATTTTAATCTCTCCTTTGAACCGTGGGGCGTGAATATAGTGTGAAACAAAGATATAATATGCGATTTTCATATGCCGAGAGGCACTTATATCTCAAATCTATTCACACTCTTTCTGAAAGTTTTCAGGGGATGCCTGCGCGGCGGGTAATTTTTTCAAAAGTTTCCCGAGAGCAAGTTTCTCCGCGCGTCAAATCAACCTCTGATCTGTCCGTCTCCTTCTACTACATATTTATACGATGTGATCTCGCGAAGTCCGAGCGGACCGCGCGCGTGCATCTTCTGTGTTGATATTCCGATCTCCGCTCCGAAGCCGAATTCAAATCCGTCTGTAAAGCGAGTTGACGCATTAACATTGACCGCCGCCGCGTCAACCTCTCGCACAAACTTATCAGCCGATGCTCTGTCCGAGGTAATTATCGCCTCTGTGTGTCCGGTTCCGTAACGTCTTATGTGGGCTATTGCCTCATCAACCGATCCGACAACTTTTACCGCCATATCGAGCGAGAGGAATTCACTCGCAAGCTCCTCCTCAGTCACGGGCACAGCATAAGGAACTATGTCACATGTTTCATCACAGCCGTGAATTACAACTCCCGCATTTGCAAGAGCGGAGCAGAGAGATAATAAAAGCTCAGGTCTGTCGCGGTGCACAAGCAGAGTTTCAGCGGCATTGCAAACCGCAGGACGCTGTGTTTTCGCGTTGATAACTATTTTCTCAGCCATCTCGGCGTCCGCCGACTTATCAACATAAATGTGGCAGTTTCCGACTCCCGTTTCAAGCACAGGCACGCGACAGCCTTCAACTACGCGCTTTATCAGTCCCGCACCGCCTCTGGGAATCATAAGGTCGATATATCCGCGAAGATTCATCATATCCTCAACGATTTCATGCGAACGTCCTGCAACAAGAGATACCGCGTTCTGCGGTACGTCTGTTTCCGCAAGAGCATCGCGCATTACCTCTGTGATCGCTGTATTCGATTCAAGCGCGCTTCCGCTTCCCCTCAACATGACAGCAGAGCCTGCCTTGAGCGATAACGCCGCCGCGTCAACCGTGACGTTCGGTCTTGCTTCGTAGATCATGCCGATAACGCCGAGCGGAACGCGCACCTTTTTGATATTCAGACCGTTCGGACGGTGTATTTCCTCAACGATCTCGCCTACAGGATCGGGAAGCGCAACTACCTGACGCACGCCGTCAGCTATCCCCTCAATTCTCTGCTTACTCAGCGAAAGTCTGTCAATCATTGCGTCTCCGACACCTGCTTTAATCGCCGCCGCAACATCCCTCCGGTTAGCTTCAAGTATTTTTTCACTCTCTGCTTCAAGTCTGTCGGCAATAAGAGACAGCGCACGGTTCTTCTCTTCCGTAGATATTGATGCAAGCCGTGACGCTGCATCCTTTGCCATTTGCGCTTGATTCAGCAATTCTTTATTCATATATTTCTCCTATAATCTTACATTTTATTTGTATGCAATTAAAGTATATGTTGCACCCCAGCTCTTCTGTATTTCCACTGAACTAAATCCTGCATTCAGCAACGCTTCAGTCTCATGCTCTACAGTCAACGGCGTGTCATAGTGATAGAAGCTATCATCAGATATCCCCTGATCTCGCCTTATTTTTTTCAAATTTTCAAAGTATTCTTGCTCTGAAGCTTCAGACTCCGCAAAATAATCTGTCAAAACAAAATACCCGTTCTTTTTTAATGAAGCGTGCAGTTTATGATATAATTTCTCCTTCTTCTCAGCAGTAAAATGGTGCAGTGATTCTACTGAAACAGCAGCATCAAATACAGCTTCACCAAACGGCTCATCAAAATACGAATTATGTATCAAAGTCATATTCTTATCCGGAAACTTCTTTTTCAGCGCATTCAGCATAGATATCGACAAATCTATTCCGGTAATAACAGCACTTCCGTTTAAAAGAAAATATTCTTCAAGCTCCAAGCCTGTTCCGCAACCTAAATCAAGAACCATCGCTCCGCTTATTTTGGGCAGTAATGATGCTGTAAAAGAATAGAATTCATCCGCTCCTCGGATGTTTGTTTTCATATGTTCATCATATCCATCCACACGCTGTGCAAAAAAATCATCCATTTTTTCGAGCATATTTACCTCCTATAACTCCCATACATCACTCATGAATGCTTGTCAGCACAAGATCATCCTTGTGTACGGCAACTCCCCCGCAATGTTCACTGCCTGAGAGTATTCCAAACAGCTCTGATCTTGAAAATCCCGTAATTCCGCGTCCTATCTGCTCATGTTCACCGGAGGTCAAAATTCTCACAACGTCCCCTCTCTCAAAGTCACCCTCGACCGCCGTAATCCCTGCGGCAAGCAGGCTTCCGCCATGATTTTTAAGCGCCTCCGCAGCTCCCGGATCAATAAATATATTTCCCTTGCTCGGCGCGTAAAACGCCATCCACTGAAGCCTTGTTTTCAGGCTTCCGTCAGCCTTAAACAGTGTACCTCGCGCCACACCGTGCGAAGCTTTCACAATGTTACATTCCTCACTCGATGAACAAATAATAACAGGAACTCCTGCTCTCGTCGCAAGAGCCGCACCTCTCACCTTTGTTATCATACCGCCCGTGCCGTTCTGAGTAAGCGCGCCGCCTGCATATGATTCTATCTCAGGCGTTATCCGCTCAACCTTATCAATATGTACCGCGTCCGCGTACTTTGAAGGATTCTTGGTATACAGTCCGTCGGTATCAGTCAAAAGAATAAGAAGATCTCCGTGCAGCATTGCCGCCACCTGCGCCGACAAAGTATCGTTGTCACCTACCTTAAGCTCGTCAACAGCGATGGTGTCGTTCTCATTGATAATCGGAACAGCTCCGCGGCTGAGAAGTATCTCAAGCGCAGAGAAAGCATTTTTATACCGTCTTTTATCGGTAAAGTCGCCGCGTGTTAAGAGAATCTGCGCACAAACATATCCTCTCTCCGCAAAAAATCTTGTGTACTCCTCCATCAGCAGCCCCTGTCCGACTGCGGCGGATGCCTGCTTTGCGGAGACTGCCGACGGGCGTGAGGTATAACCGAGCGCTCGGAATCCTGCAGCGATCGATCCTGACGTTACAATGACCGCGTCGTGTCCTTCATCTTTTATATCAGCGACCTGTCGTACAATATTATGTATTTTCTGCCTGTCCATATCCCCCGTAGGAGATGTAAGCGAGCTTGTTCCGATCTTTATAACAAAAAGCTTTTTATCCATACTTAAAGCCATGCCTTTCTGCGGCACAATTATTAGGTACCCTTCATAATCTATAACCATAATAATATTTAGTATATCACGAATTTTCACCTATGTCAATCATCGGAAATATATGAACCTTAGATTAAATAACTCATCGGTGAATAAAACTCAGATACAAAAACTCACTGTCTCTTACATCACCTATTGTAATAAATAACAATTCATGATAAAATATTAACATAACAATATCATATTACACATAGCTTTATCAATATGCACAATATACATGTTAAACATCGAAAGGAATTTGCAGACTATGAAAAAATCACATACAGCTTTATTTTTGCTTGTTACTGTCTTGTCTCAAATGTTTTCCGGTTGCTCAGGAAACGAAACAAGTCCCGAAACGAATGAAAAAACACAAAATATTATTTCTTCCGAATTCGCAGAAATAGACGAATATATAGACTTATTGTCGGAAAACAAAAAATACGATGGAGAAACCTTTACATACGTCGGTGAAAATTATCATGCGCCGACTCAGGAAGAGGAAATCGGCAGCATAGAAAACGATTCGATATATTACAGGCAGCGGGAACTTGAAGAAAAGCTCGGAATATCGTGGACAAACAAGATCACGCAAAGCAGCGGCGAAGGCTCGGAAGCATCTGTTATGATAAAGCAGGAGGTAATGGCGGGCGGACACTCATTTGATATGACCGCAGGCACTCTTATAGTCGAAGGACAGGATCTTCTGCTTGAAGGCTGCCTTGTTCCGTCAGAAAGGCTTGAGAATATTGATCTTGATCGTGAGTGGTGGAATTCGTCTCTTCGTAATAATTACATGATCTGCGACAAGCTGTATTTTTTCTCAGGACCTATTCTCCCGAAATATTACATGAGTTCCTACTGTATTATGTTTGACAAATTACTCGCAGAGCAGTTTGATCTTCCCGATCTGTATGAAGAAGTAAAAAGCGGACGCTGGAGCGTTGACCGCATGCTTGAGTTATCCTCAAATGTCCCCGAAAATAAAGACGGAAGCGGAGTATACCGTTTCGGAAATCCAAACGGTCTTGCCTTTGTATTCGGATGCGGAATGACAGTAACACAGTTTGACGAGAACGGTATACCGTATGTAAAAAGCTCTCTCCCGATTGAAATGTCCGATCTGTCGGGCAAGCTTGCGCATATAATGTCCGATAATACCCTGTCGGCTCATCAAAAACGGCTCGGCAGTGAGAATTATGAAACCGTAGAACAGAAATTCGGCGTTAAATCTCTGCGTGATATTTTCGGAGAAGATAAAATACTGTTTTATTTCGGAAATACGGATGACTCGATGAAGCTGAGGGAGACAGAAGCTGAGTTTGGCATTATACCGATGCCGAAATCGTCGGAATCGCAAAAGAATTATTATTCTTATGCGGATCAGTGGTGCGCATACGTTCCGAAGTGTACGAGAGACTGTGAGATGACGGGAACGATTATCGAAGCTGCCGCAGCTCTGTCAATGAAGCACATAAAACCCGCCTACTACGATAAAATTTTAAAGGGACAATCCGCATACGATATGCCGTCCCGTGAAATGATAGACTTAGTATTCGACTCAACCGTATATGATATGTTCGATATTTATACAGGTGGTACAATAAACTATTGGGGAGATCTCATACATGCTATAGATACCTCAATCGATGAAGACAGCAGCAGCTTTGCATCGTCTTATTTTGTATGTGCAAAAATGGCTAACCGAAAAATAAAAGAAATAATTGAAAGCATAGGAGATTGACACAGTATCTCAACATTGCGTAAAAATACCTCCGGAAGGACTCATCGCTTCAAAAATATTATATTCTTTGTATTGATTTATGCAGGGTAAAATAGTATAATATTATTATCTGTAATTAGATATTCCGCGAAGAAAACAACGCCGCGAATGAAAGGTATTCACTCTGAAAATTAAAATGCACGGATAGCGCAATTAGGTTGTTTTCAGTCGTGCTATAGCGCCATATGAGCTAAAGTGCAGAAAGGCATGGTCATAACTATGGAACGCGTATCAAAACATAACTATTATCTTGATATCGCCGAAACAGTATCCGAAAGGTCAACTTGTCTCAGGAAAAGATACGGTGCGATCATCGTAAAAAACGACGTAATAATCTCAACAGGCTATAACGGCGCGCCGAGAGGAAGAAAAAACTGTACCGATATCGGCGACTGTATGAGAGAAAAAATGGGAATACCGAGAGGCGAGAGATATGAGCTTTGCCGCTCTCTCCATGCAGAAGCCAACGCCATAATATCGGCATCCCGCGAAAACATGCTGGGTTCTACTCTGTATATGTGCTGTACGTCTCCGCTGGACGGAAGTATAATCGGAAACGTATGCTCCTGCATGATGTGCAAAAGACAGGTTATCAACGCAGGCATATCAAGCGTTATAATCCGTGAAACCAAAGATACATACAGCATATATGACGTAAACGACTGGATAGAAAACGACGACAGTCTCAGCGGAAAATTCGGCTATTGATTCACAAGGTTACGAAAGGTCTGATATAAATGTCTGATACTACAGCAGTTTTATCTCCCGAAAAAACAGAAGAAGACAGGAAAATAAATTATCTTTTTGTCTGCACGGGAAATACATGCCGTTCACCTATGGCAGCAGCTCTCTTTAATCATCTGTACGGAGATGAAAGCGCTCATGCTATATCGGCAGGTCTTGCCGCCGACGGCTCTCCCATATCGAAAAATGCCGCTGAAGCGCTGATGGAACGAGGTGTCCTTCCCTCCCCTTCAAACGACTATCTTCATCATGTGTCAAAGTGCGTTGATGAAAAGATTCTTTCAGAAGCTTCTCTGATAATTACAATGACGTCGTCTCACGCAATGAGCCTGATTATGAATTACCCCGCTTTTGTGTCAAAAATAGCCGTTATGCCGAAAGATATCACAGATCCGTTCGGCGGTGATCTTGATGTATATAAAAAGTGTCTGTCCGATATAGAGGAGGCTCTCTGCGAAATATTCGCGGATAAGCGCTCACCGATATCGGAAGAATCAAGTGACGGAAAAGCCGATGAATAATCCGCCTTGTTTTAATTTAAGCTGTGCGGAGGAGTGCGACATAGCAGAAATTGCAAAGCTCGAACGTGTCATTTTTCCCGATTTTTGGTCGGAAGCTAATATAGGAGCTTCTGTTTTGTCTCCGCAATATGTTACGCTTACTGCAAAGCTTGAGAACGGAGAACTTGCAGGATACGGTATACTTTTGCTCGGACCGTACGAAGCCGAGATCTTGAGAATAGCCTCCGCTCCCGACCGCAGACGGCTCGGCATAGGGGAAGCAGTTCTAAAGCATCTTATTTATGAAGCGGATAAACGCAGCCTTTCAACAATTTTTCTTGAAGTACGCGAGTCAAATATCGCCGCGGTACAGCTTTACTTGAAAAACGGCTTCTGTAAATATTCGGTCAGAAAAAACTATTACAAATCACCGTCTGAAAACGCTGTGCTTATGTGTCTCACAAAATAAACGCTTTAGCCGTATTTATTAGCACAATATATGCACAATAAAGGATAATCACAAGTATGATAATTTTCGGAATCGAAAGCTCCTGCGATGATACATCAGCCGCTGTTCTGTCCGTCTCTTATGAGAATGGCAAAACCTCTTATGAGCTTTTATCAAATATAGTTTCAACCCAGCTTATACATACCGAATTCGGGGGAGTTGTCCCCGAAATTGCAAGCAGATGTCACGCAGAAGCAATTTCAACCGTAGCGCAAACGGCTTTGAGCGAAGCCTCAGTAACCTATTCGGATATAGATGCAGTTGCCGTAACCTTTGCACCGGGGCTTATCGGTTCGCTTTTGGTAGGCGTAAGCTTTGCAAAGGCGCTGGCTCTGTCTCTCGGCGTTCCTTTAATTCCCGTAAATCATATTGAAGCTCATGCCGCCGCATCATATATCGAGCATCCTGAGCTTCCGCCGTCATTCCTTGCGCTTATAGTGTCGGGCGGTCATACATCTTTTTACAATGTTGATAACTACGATTTTGAAGAAATCGGCGGAACGAGAGACGATGCCGCAGGCGAAGCCTTTGACAAAACAGGAAGAGTCATGGGACTTCCGTATCCGGGAGGCGCCGCTATGGATAAGCTTGCCACCGAAGGCTTTAAACGCGACAGCTACAAAAATATAAAATTCCCGAGTCCTGCAATGACAGGCTCTGAGCTGGAATTTTCTTTCAGCGGACTCAAAACTGCTGTAATAAATTACGTTCACACAACAGCACAGCGGCTGTCGCTTCCGTCAGGAAACAAGCTCCCGACAGAACTGCGCGAAGATATAGCCGCCGCGCTTACCGACACCGTAATTCACGGAATCAGCACAAAATTGAAGGAAGCTATACTCAGTACAGGTAAAAAGCATATTGTGCTTGCAGGCGGAGTCGCCGCAAACTCTCATCTGAGACGTCACCTAGGCGAAGTTTGCGAAAGCGTCGGCGCGAGACTTTATACTCCGTCACTGAAGCTTTGCGCTGATAACGGAGCCATGGTCGCCGCCGCAGGATTTCACGCTCTGCGTAAAGGCATTACCGCAGACACATCTCTCAATGCGGCAGCGTCGGATGAAGCCGCAGAAGATTATATTAAAAAAATAAAAAATTTACAGGAATAATATATCCGCAATTGCCTTATATGCGCTTCATGTTCTGCTTATGCCTAATTTTCAACAACAGTTTTCAACAGGGTGTTGAAAACTCAGACGTTTATAATTCAACATATCAACATCAAAATAAACGCCGAAATAACTTGCTCCGTTCGCATAAATTCTGCTTTGTTCAACACTGTGTAAGTCACTTTTTCAACAGTTTCACTCCTTTTTATGCAAAAACAGAAGCATTTTCTGCATTTCCCTATGACGGGAAATATATTTTGTACTTGCCGAAAAAACGTCAAGGAGTATATGTAATCCAAATCCATACCACTATTTTAAGAAAGGCTCAGTACTGTAAATGAAGGTCATTCCAGATTATAAAAAATCCGCTTTTATCGTTCCGGGAGCAGTGCTGGAGCTGCTGCCCGAAGCCGATTCATCTGCTCTTTGCGTACTTTTGTATGTCCTCGGACACGGAGAATTTTCCGTTACAGCCTCTGCCAAAGCGCTTAAAATAAGCGAAGCCGAATTTCTGTCGGCACTGAAATTTTGGCAGGACAATGATATTATTTCATCCGAAGTCGGAAAAACTTCAAAAAAGGCAAAGAACTCCTCTTTGAAAGTCCGAAGAAAAAATGACGGCGAGACCGAAGCTGTTGAAAACACTGTAAAGCCAAAACCTAAAATGTCTTCTTCCCTGCCGTCATACACAACCGAGGAAACCGCAAGATTCCTTGAATCCAACAAAACAACTGCCGAGATAATCGATTCCTGCGAAAATATAATCGGAAAGATATTCACAACAGCCGAAACCAATATAATAATCGGAATGCTCGATCATCTGTCGCTCTCGGGCGAATACATACTTCTGCTGTTCGCTCATGCAAAAAAAATAGGAAAGAACTCAGTCAGATATATTGAACAGCTCGCCATAAGCTTTGCAGACCGCGATATTACCACATACTCGGCTCTTGAAGAAGAACTGTCTCATATTGAGCTTACCGAGGACACGCTGAGATTCATAAGAAAAATTTTCGGATTCGGAGACAGAGCCTTTTCTCGTAAGGAAAAAGATGCTGTGCGCAATTGGTGCGTAAAATGGGGATTCGAAAAAGATATTATCGAAAAAGCATATGAAATAACAGTCAACAATATAGGAAAAGCGTCAGTGGCTTATACCAACTCGATCCTTGCGAAATGGTACGGCGAAGGTCTTCATACAGTAGCCGAGATAGACGCATATCTTGAAAAATCCCGTTCCGACAGTAATAAAGCGGCTGACAGTTCAACGGAATCAAGCTTTGATACAGACGAATTTTTTGAAGCAGCACTTAGGCGATCATACGGAAAACAAAGCGACAATTAAACTTATGAAAGGATAGTTCAAAATGCCGTACAGCAAAGAAAATCTGCAAAGTGTGCGAGAAAAAATTGCCGCAAGGCGTGCTTCGGCAATCGCAACCTACGAAACGCGACGAGAAAAACTGACTCTTGAAATCCCATCGCTTGCGGAAATTGAGAGAAATCTCGCCATGACGGGAAGCCGTATTATGGGAGCTGCGCTGGCTCATGAGCTTGATGAAGCGTCTCTTAACGAAATCAGAAAAGAAAACGAAAGACTACGCAAAATGCGCGCCGTTCTCTTAACGGCAAACGGTTATTCTGCGGATTATCTTGACATAAAATATACCTGTCCGTTGTGCTCTGACACGGGATATGTCGGTATTGATATGTGTAAGTGCATGAAGCGCGAGCTGACGATCGCAGGAATTAAAAGCTCCGGCCTTATACACCTGATGGAAAGCCAAAGCTTTGAAAGCTTTGATCTTTCATATTATACAGATGCCGATCTCATCAAGGCTCAGACAAATTTGAAGCTCTTACGTGATTTTGCTTACGGCTTCAGTACGGAAAAATCTGCGTCTTGGCTTCTGATAGGTCATACGGGGCTTGGCAAAACTCATCTTTCAACCGCAACGGCTAAAGTAGTGATCGAACGCGGCTTTGACGTAGTATATGAAAGCGCTCAGGGGATCATATCTTCATTTGAAGCTGTCAGATTCGGCGGCGACTATGAGAGCCGCCATGATAAAAAATACTTCGACTGCGATCTGCTTATTATTGACGACCTCGGAGTTGAGGTATCAAATCAGTTCACTCTGTCATGCGTGTATAACATAATCAACGCGCGTATAAATCAAAACAAATCTACCATTATCAATACAAATCTTTCGCAAAGCGAGCTCCGCGAAAGATACGCCGACAGAATTACAAGCCGCCTGTTCGGAGAATTTTCTCCCTTGCTCTTTACCGGACGCGATATTCGCGGGCAAAAGATAAGAAAATCATAAAAAGAAATTTTGGTGAGTTATATACCGCCTTAATTTATATAAAATGCCGTGCTCGGCATATCCAAACACAAAAACTCTTTATTTAAGGAAGGTAAAAATTTATGAAACTTGGCGCTATGGTCGAGTCATTCAGACTCGGATTCAGAGGCGGCGTAGAAAAGGCTGCCGCTCTCGGAGTAGACGGAATCCAGGCGGGCGCAACATCGGGCGATCTTGTTCCCGAAAATATGACACCTGCTAAAATCCGTGAGGCTCTTGACATTGTAAACTCAAACGGACTTGTATTCTCCGCTCTCTGCGGTGACTTCTGCCGCGGATTTGACGATGAAGAAAGCAATAAAATTTATGTTGACAAATCAAAGAGAATTCTTGATCTCTCAGCAGAACTCGGCTGCCGTATCGTTACGACACATATCGGTACGGTACCGGAAGAAGAGTGTAAAAAGAAAGAGATCATGCGTACTGCATGCCGTGAGCTTGCGGAATATGCTGACTCGATCGGCGCAGTTTTCGCTGTTGAAACAGGTCCCGAAAAGGGATATATCCTTGCAGACTTCCTTGACAGCCTCGGGGCGAACGGCGTTCGCGTAAACTTTGATCCGGCTAACCTCGTAATGTGCGTAGACGACCGTCCTGAAGAGGCTCTCAAGTACCTCGGCAAGTATGTAGTTCACACCCATGCAAAAGACGGTATCATGCTTACAAAGAAAGTAAGCGGCGATATTCAGATAAACGAAGAAGCACAGCAGCACGCTGCAATGATCGCAATGGGAGAAAAATATCTTGAGCTTCCTCTCGGAAAAGGCGACGTTGACTTTGACGTATATCTTCCCGCACTAAAAGCAACAGGCTTTGACGGATTCCTGACGATCGAGCGCGAGGTCGGAGATCAGCCTGAGGCAGACATCGCAATGGCTTCGGACTTCCTGCGCGAAATGATGGCAAAGTTTGACCTTTAATAAGATTATAAACGGGGGGATAAAATATCCCCCTTCCTTTACTAAACCTTCAACATATATCGGAGTTAACTATGAAATTATTTATCGCATCAGATATACACGGATCAGCGTATTACACCGAACTGATGCTTAAAAGATACTGTGAATCGGGAGCTGAAAAGCTGATACTTCTCGGCGATATTCTCTATCACGGACCGAGAAACGAGCTTCCGCGGGAATATGATCCCAAAGCTGTAATTGAAATGCTGAATAAGGCAGGAGACGACATTCTTGCAGTCAGAGGAAACTGTGAAGCAGAAGTAGACGATATGGTACTTGAATTCGATGTTTCAAGCAATTACATGATGATATTTGATGCCGGAATCACGATTTTCGCAACTCACGGTCACCGTCCTAAGCCGAAAACACATGACAGAGATATTCTGCTTTGCGGTCATACTCACGTACCTACTGTTGAAGTGCGCGAAAATTGTGTATATATGAATCCCGGCTCTGTATCGATTCCGAAAGAAGCTTCCCCGCACAGCTATATTATATATGAAAACGGAATTTTCAGCTGGTACGATATGGAGAACCTGGAATGCTATATGGAATATGAGCCGGTGTTAGATAAAAACGGTGATGTCGATGACGACGAATAAGTCACATCTGACAACTCAATGATGGCATTTTCATCAATTAGTTATAAAAAATCGGTAAAGCTCATTTTGAGCCTTACCGATTTTTCAGCGTTAAGCTATATTACTTAATTTCAACAGAAGCGCCTGCTGCTTCGAGCTTAGCCTTGATAGCGTCAGCATCTTCCTTGCTTGCGCCTTCCTTAAGAGTCTTAGGAGCACCCTCAACGAGTTCCTTAGCTTCCTTAAGACCGAGACCTGTGATCTCGCGAACAACCTTGATAACGTCGAGCTTTTTAGCGCCGAAGCTTGAGAGAACTACATCGAACTCAGACTTTTCTTCAGCAGCGCCGCCTGCTGCAGCACCGCCTGCTACTGCGCCTGCAACAGCTACAGGAGCTGCAGATACGCCGAATTCCTCTTCGATAGCCTTTACGAGGTCGGAAAGTTCAAGAATTGTGAGACCTTTGATAAGGTCGATGATCTGTGTTGACTTTTCAGATGCCATTTTATTATCCTCCGATATTTACTTTAATTTAGTTCGAATAATTTTTTTCGTTTACAACGAATATGTGATGCGCCGATTACTCAGCAGCAACTTCAGAAACCTCAGCCGGAGCTTCTCCGCTTTTGTCGATAATAGCCTGAAGACCATATACAAGACCGTAGAGAGGTGACTGGATACTTCCGAGGATCTTTCCGACGAGAACTTCTCTCGGCGGGATCTCAGCAAGATCGTTAACGGTTGCAGCATCAACTACAGCGCCGTCAAGGAAGCCTGCACGGATTTCAAATGTTTCGATCTTTTCCGCATATTTCTTAAGAATTTTTGCGGGAGCAATCGGATCTTCGGCGCTTACTGCGACAGCGTTCATGCCTTCAAGGTGCTGCTTCATATCACCGAAACCGACCTTGTCGCATGCAAGTCCGATAAGTGTGTTCTTTACAACAGAATACTCAACGCCCGCTTCGCGAAGCTCTGCACGCATCTTTGTATCGTCTTCAACAGTGATTCCCTGATATTTAACAAGGACGCCTGAAGCAGCCTTTTCAAATTTGTCTGCAAGCTCGGCTACAGCCGCTTTTTTCTGCTCTAAAATCTTCTCGCTTGGCATGTTTTCTCCTCCTTATGATAAGATTCAGACAGCGAACAAAAAAGTCTTTTCCGACTGCGCCGAAAAAGACCTGTAATCATATGTTACGGTTTCTCCTCGGCAGGAAAGCCTGTGGCTTTTACTGTAACCTGCTGTCTGCGGTTCAACAACATTTAGATTATATTACATTTAGCATCGGTTGTCAATACTTTTTGCAAAAATTTATTTTTTATCTTTACCTTTTATCGCGTCCCAATATTTTTTGGCCGTCTGCTCCGTCTTGTTTTCGCCGAATGTGTAATATTTTTTATCCTTCAGATCGTCGGGCAGATATTGCTGCGATACGTATCTGTTCGGATAATCGTGCGGATATTTGTAGCCTTTGAAGAGCGGACTTCTGAGATGCAGCGGCACCTCAACGCCGAGTCCCGCTTTTATGTCAGCCGCCGCCGCATCAAGCGCAAGATAAGCAGTATTGGACTTCGGAGCTGTAGCAAGCATAACCGCAGCGTTTGCAAGCGGAATTCTCGCCTCGGGGAGACCGAGCTCCTTTGCGCTCTCAACACAAGCGCGGGTTATTACCGCCGCCATAGGATATGCAGCGCCTATATCTTCGCTTGCAATGACCATAAGACGCCTGCATGGCGAAATTATGTCCCCGCCCTCAAGAAGTCTCGCAAGATAAAATACCGCCGCATCGGGATCAGATCCTCTGATAGATTTTTGCAGACATGACAGCAGGTCGTAATGCGTGTCTCCGTCGCGGTCAAAGCTTCCCATTGAAACGGAGGGCAAAAGCTCCGACACGTTTTCAGACTCTATTATTCCGTCGGGATATGTGCGCAGCGCAAGCTCTGTCATGTTGACGGCACGGCGGACATCCCCTGCCGACGTATTCGCAATGAGCGTCAGCGCATCTCTTGAAATTCTGCCCATCTCCCCCATATCCGAGGTGACCTTTTCAAGTCTTTTTACAATATCTGCCGCGGCAACTTTTTTAAATTCAAAAACGGCACATCTTGATAGCAAAGCATCATATATATAATAGTAGGGATTTTCAGTTGTGGAGGCTATAAGAGTTATGCTTCCGTTTTCAATATACTGCAAAAGAGATTGCTGCTGTTTTTTATTAAAGTACTGTATTTCATCAAGATATAGTACAACTCCATCGCTGCCCGTAACGGATCCGCTTGCAGAGGCTACCTCACGGACATCGGAAAGCGTTGCCGTTGTTGCGTTAAGCTTATAAAGCTCACAGCCCGAGCTTTCCGCAAGGATTGCGGCAGCAGTCGTTTTACCCGTCCCCGGAGGGCCGAAAAATATAACGGACGGAAAGCTTCCTCTCTCTGAAAGGCGGCGAAGTATCCCGTTCTTTCCTACAAGTCTTTCCTGCCCAACCATATCGTCAAAACTTGACGGACGCAAAAAATCCGCAGCAGGCTGCTTTTTCGTTTTTTCCGTATCATGCTGCATAGCAATCTCCATTCCGCCGCACTTAATCGCCGTGCGATTTAGTGCCCGGCACCAAAATAGTAATGAAATTCTCCTGTGTTTCCGAAGAAAACAAAAAACGGAGTGAACCGAATTTTACTGCTTTGAATAAAACAAAGCAGTAAAATTCGGGCGTAATCGCTTATCTTCCGTTCAGCCTATCGCTGTTTCGACGCATTGTTTTTTTACTGATAAAACATCGGTGCACACAGTTAAGTATATAAAAGCAAAAATCTACCGTTTACTCACAGTCAAAAATTATTCACCGGGAGGTATCTCATGAAAATAACAGAAAATCGTATGCTCGACGCAGCATACAGCATTATTATTCCTCAGTTTTCTCAAAGTGAAGAATCGGAAGGGCGTGCCGAAACCGAAATGTGCGCTTTGATGAATCTTTTTTATTCCGGACTCGCCAAAGAAGCGGCGGCATACGTAAAAAGCGAATGCGGTCACATCAGGCGCTATATGCTGTCTTACCGTGCGGAAGAAGAATCGTCAAATAATTACAAAATCGAAATATCAATTTCAGCCAGGGTACTTGAAAACGGCGGAAAAATAGTCACAAGGCGGAGAATTCTCACACAAATTTGGAAAAACGGCACACTTTCAGAGCACTCATTTCTTGATATTTAACACTCAATAATTATTGTATCGGTAATTGCATAATTTGTCAAGTCTCGCTCGAAAAAGTATTTTTGTGTCATATTATCAGACAAAAAGCATATTGCAGTACAAATTTACGACAAAACAGCAAGTTTGTCTAATAATTCGACCGAAAAAACACTTGATTTAAGATTATTTTTGTGGTAAAATGTGAGAAGAATATATACGATTTTACTTATCGGAAAGGAAACCACCCCGTGACAGATAATGTAATGGAACGCATTCTTGCTGCAGAGCGCGAAGCCGAAAAAAGGATACGCACGGCGAAGAAAGATGCTGCTGACAGAATTTCTCAGGCTGAAGCAGACGCCGCATGTATGATAGACGAAGCCGTAAAGGATGCCGAAACAGCGCTGAAGGCGGCGGCAAAAAAGGCGCAGGAAAAATCGCTGCAAATAAAAAAGCTGCACACTGACGAAGCTATCTCTGAAGCGGAAAGCATGATCCGCAGCGTCGGAGACCGCTTTGAAAATGCTGTGGCAGTTGTGGTTCAGGAGATCGTGCGAATCTGAAAATAAAGTCCCTTAAACTGCGGGAGAATTTTTCAGATACAATTTGTTTCTTTTGTGTAAGGACACAAAATTTTCTTCAATTTTAAGCAGAAGAAAATAAAAACAAATTCTACAGAAAGGCATAATCATATCGATGGCAATAACAAAAATGAAGCGCTTTTGCGCCGTAACTCTCCGACGTGACGCCGAAGAAATGATGCGCGGCTTGCAAAAGCTCAGGTGCGTTGATCTGTCTCTCGATACACGGAATCTTACCGATGAGAATACGGAATCTGACGAGTTTCAAAGAAACAGCCGAAGCGCCGATATTGCAGAGACAGACTCACGGCTTGCAAAATCATCAAAAGCCGAAGAATTTCTCGCGAGCTTTGAGAAAAAATCATCTTCGTTATTTAAGTCCCCCGATGAAGTATCACTTGACAGACTTGATGAAGAATGGAAGACAGAAGCATGGAAAACAGTATCCGAATCATGCGAAATATCGGACAAGCTGAGCTCACTTAAAGCGAACGCAGGCACGGCAAAAAACGCAATTGATTCACTCGAGCCGTGGAAAGGTATAGCATATCCACTGCCCGAATGCGAGAGCCGCGATACAAAAGCCGTATGCGGAACGCTGTCGGCGAAGCTTGATACAAGTGCTCTTGACGAGAGCCTGTCTGCTCTCGCATGCGTAACAGAGATACTGCGCAAAACGGATAAAGATATTTTTCTGCGATTCGTAGCGCTGAAATCCGACTTTGACATAGGCGTCGGAATCTTAAGCTCAAGCGGATTTATTCCGTGCAGTATAACCGCCTCGGCCGAGGACGGATATGCCGACGGAAAAATAAAAGCATATGAGAAAAAAATCAAAGCGGCAGAAGCGGAAATAAATCGCCTTGAAGAACGCGCTGTCAATATGGCGTCCGAGCTTAAAAAAGTCAGAATATACGCCGACCTGCTTACAACCGAGCTTGCAAGGCTTGAAGCTGAAGAAAAGCTCACCGTGTCCTCTCATACCGCGATACTTACCGGATGGGTGCCGCAGGACTGCGAAAATGCAGTTTCATCATTTCTCGACTTGCGCTCAGACGCATATTCGTTTGAAAACGCAGAAGAGGACGACTCACCGCCTGTAAAGCTTAACAATAATAAATTTTCCGCTCAGTTTGAACCTGTAATAGAGCTTTATTCACCGCCGCAATACGGTTCGTTTGATCCGACGGCAATAATGTCGCTGTTTTATTTCATTATCTTCGGCCTGATGCTCGCTGACGTCGGATACGGACTTCTGCTGAGTCTCGGCTGCTTTGTGGCAATAAAGCTAATGAAGCCTCGCGGAAACACAAGGAAAATGCTCACCATGTTCGCACTGTGCGGAATATCCTGCACCGTCATGGGCGTGCTGTTCGGCGGATATTTCTCCGACGCACCATCGGCAATCATGCAGAATTGGTTCGGCGTAGAATCTCCTCCCGAGCTTGCCCTGCTCTTCAATCCGCTGACCTCTCCAATCCCATTCCTTGCAGTCTCTCTCGGAGTCGGAGCCGTTCATCTGATATGCGCGCTTGCTATCAAGTTTTACGTTGTATGGGTAAGCGGAAAAAAGCTCGATGCAATTTTCGATCAGGGAAGCTGGATCATACTGTTTCTCGGAGCGGGAATATGTCTCGTCGCACAAACCGTCGGGCTTGCGCTGGTCGCGCTCGGCGTACTCATGCTTGTTTTAACTCAGGGAAGATCGCAGAAAAACATTTTTATGAAGCTGTTTAAAGGAATAGCAAGCCTTTACGATATCGTCGGATACATTTCTGACCTGCTGTCGTATTCAAGAATACTTGCGCTCGGACTTGCTTCAATGGTAATCGGAAGCGTGTTTAATGTCCTCGGAACGATCCCCGGATTTTCAGTATTCGGCGTGATATTCTTTGTCGTGATATTTACTGTCGGTCATCTGCTCAATCTTGCGATAAACCTGCTCGGTACATTTGTCCATACGGCAAGGCTTCAGTATATCGAATTTTTCGGAAAATTTTACGAAGACGGCGGACGCATGTTTGAACCTCTCACCCCGAGAAGTAAGTACGTAATATTTAAGTAAGCTTAAACAAGCTCATAGTTTCAGCTGTACTCACATTATCAGAAATCTTTTTAAAGTTTTTTGAGGTATCGGAACTTTTTTCAAAAGAGTTCTGACATGGTATGTTCCAAAAATCCATATTAGTATTTCACCTGTGAATTTCGCAGGCATAAAAAATAACACCGCGAAAAACGCGGAACGGAGGTAATTATTATGACTTTTGCAGAAATCCTTAACATGATCTTTTCAGGTCAGAACCTTGCAGTACTCGGTGCAGCTCTCGCTGCCACTCTTGCCGGTATCGGAAGCGCCAAAGGAGTCGGCATCGTCGGCGAAGCCTCAAGCGCAATGCTTCAGGAAGATCCGTCAAAATTCGGTAAAGCTCTTCTCTTGCAGGCGCTCCCCGGCACACAGGGAATCTACGGCCTTGTCGCAGCGTTCATGATCCTTTATAAAATCGGACTTCTCGGAACACCGATCGAGCTTACCGTAGCTCAGGGAGCATATTTCCTCATGGCTTCCGTGCCGATAGCATTTGTAGGTCTTTGGTCGGGAATCGCGCAGGGACGCGTTGCCGCATCGGGAATCAGCCTTGTTTCAAAAAGACCGGGCGAAGCTATCAAAGCCGTAACATCAGCAGCTCTTGTTGAGACATACGCTATTTTCGCTCTTCTTGTTACCCTTCTTGCCATCATATTCTTCAAGGCTTAAAATAAGGCACAGTATGTAAACTACAACAATGAAAGGCGAAACTCAAAGATGAACAATCTTGAACTTATACTTGAGAGAATCGTCAGTGACAGCAGGGCCGAAGCTCTGAAAATTACATCTGACGCCGACTTAAAGACGGAAGATATAAAACAGCGCGCCGAGGACAGATGCAGTGACATCAGACGCAGTGCAGAAAATGCCGCAATGAAAGAATACGGGCTTATCATTTCCCGTGCACAAAGCTCGGCGGCTATGGAAAAGAGAGAAATAATTCTAAAAGCAAAAACAGAGCTTATCGAACGCGTATTCCGTGACGCGGAAAGCTTTATATGCGCTCTTCCAGACAAAAAATATAATGAAGTTATGGCACGTTTGCTTGCCGACGCGGTAAGTGACAGGATGAACACAGTCCGTTCCATGACAGAGGTTTATTCCGACAGTGAATTCGAGGGCGAAGCGGATATTCCGTTTGAGGTTTTGATGAACGAAAAGGATAAAGGCTCAGGAGCACGCGATATCATTACGCTTGCAGAGAAAATAATTTCCGATCGTGTCAAGTCAAAACCGACAATCTTGCTCTCGGAAAGCTCCATAGACGCCCCCGGAGGATTTATCGTCAGATACGGCATGTCGGAAACGAACTGCACGGTAGAAGTAATGATCCGATCTTTAAAGGAGCGTATGTATTCAAAGGTTGCCGCAGAGCTTTTTCAAACGGAAAATAAGGCTTGACGTTGCTGTATTAAAGGGGAATTCGGTATGAAAAACATAAATGACAACAACTATATATATGCCTCAACCCTTGTCAGAGCAGCGGACGGCGTCGGAACGGAAAGAGAACGGCTTGACCGCGCCCTTGACTGTAAAAGTCCGCAGGCTTTATATGATGCTCTTCGTGAATTCGGGATTGCCGAAGAATCAGACGCAGCTCAAACGTCGGATACATCGGTAAAAACAGAATTGCTTCTGAATAATGCTTTGGAAAAGGCTGTTTCTCTTGTGAAAAATTCCGCGCCGATGTCGGAAATTTACGATTTTCTGCTCTATAAATACGACTGTAATAATATAAAGGTTGCAATAAAGTGCTCGATTCTGAACACTGACGGAAAAAATCTTTATTACTCCTGCGGAACAGTTTCACCCGAAACCGTAAAAAAATGCGTAGCGGACAGAGATTTTAAAGCGCTGCCGTTTCATATGGGAGAGGCGGCAAGCGAAGCCGTCAGTGCATATGAAAAAACAGGTGAAGCAAGGGAAATCGATTTGTCACTCGACCGAGCCTGCTTTGCCGATATGGCTGAGTCGGCACGGGATTCGGGAGTTGATTTTTTTGCTCGCTATACCGAGGCTCTCGCAGACAGTGTAAATATTCGCACGGCTGTCAGAATATCAGACTCGAACCTTTCGAATGCCGCCGCAGCCGCTCTCATGAAGCGTGCGGCTGTCCCCGGAGGAACTGTAAACACCGAGATATTTTTATCGGACAGCGGCGTATTCTCTGCTTCGGAGATAATCGGAGCGCTTCCCCTCTCACCGATAAAAAGCGCGCTCACAGGCGCAGACTCGTATGCAAGCATAAATGCCGCGCTCAACGGATTTTTAGCAAATACAGTCTCAAAATATTCCGCAAAACCTTTCGGTGCGGAAGTTCCCGCATGTTTTTTGATCAACCGCGCGCGTGAAATAACGTATTACCGAAAGCTTGCGGCGCTGATAAGTGACGGCGTTACTAAAAAAGAAGTTTTGAAAGAAAGGCTGGGGCTGTCCTGATGGCTGAAATTGCTGTAATAGGAAAACGCGAGGAAGCTCTGTGCTATCTCGCTGCCGGATTTACCGTATATGAGGCGGGAGACGCGGAGAGCGCAAGAAACGCTCTGAGACAGAGTGCCCTCGACGGATGCGCCGCCGTATTTCTGACAAGCGAGTATTCGTTTATCGCGCTTGAAGACGAATTTTCCCTGTCGGAAGCTTTAACCCCTGCGATAATTCCACTGCCTACCGTAAGCGGTGACAACAAATCGGCAGAAGTTCGCGACGTGGGTACTTCCCTGCTTAAAAAATATGTGGAACGAGCTGTCGGAGCAGATATTATCTTCCGAGACTGAAACTCTGAAAAAGCGCATCACAGGCGGAGCACAAGAGAAGCCGAGCGCTTCTTACGGCTCTGATATATCCTGCTTCCTTATTAAAATTTTCCGCTTTTCATATAAAGCGAGAATTAACCCTAAGTAATTTCATCACGCTGAGCGTGAAATACCGGTTAGAAAGGTATGGATACCCATAAATGACTGAAGGAAAAATCATAAAAATATCCGGTCCGCTCGTTGTTGCCGAAGGTATGCGCGAGGCTGACATGTTCGACGTTGTACGCGTCGGACGTGACAGACTGATCGGAGAGATCATTGAAATGCACGGAGACCGCGCGTCAATACAGGTATATGAAGAAACGGCGGGACTCGGACGCGGAGACGCCGTAGTGTCAACCGACGCTCCGCTGTCGGTTGAGCTCGGTCCCGGACTCATAAAAAATATGTTTGACGGAATACAGCGACCGCTCGAAAAAATGAGAGAGGTTGCAGGAGCTAATATAACAAGAGGAATCGATCTTCCGGCTCTTGATCACGAGAAAAAATGGGAATTCTTCGCTTCCGCAAAAATGGACGACACTGTAACAGGAGGCGACATTATCGGATATGTCGAGGAAACTGACGTTATCAGGCACAAGATAATGGTTCCCCCAGGAGTATCGGGTAAGATCGGATATCTTCTGTCGGGTAAATATACCGTAGAAGAAAAAATAGGCTCTGTAATTACCGAAAGCGGTGAGACAGTTGAGCTGCATCTCATGCAGAAATGGCCTGTAAGACGTGCACGTCCGTATGCTAAGAAGCTGCCGCCCAATGTTCCGATGATAACAGGCCAAAGAACGATCGACACTCTATTCCCGATAGCAATGGGAGGTACAGCGTGCGTTCCCGGTCCCTTCGGCTCAGGTAAAACCGTTGTACAGCATCAGCTTGCAAAATGGAGCAATGTTGATCTTGTCGTATATATAGGCTGCGGCGAGCGCGGAAACGAAATGACCGACGTTCTCCGCGAATTCCCCGAGATCATAGACCCGAGAACGGGCAAATCCCTGATGGAGAGAACGATACTTATTGCAAATACTTCGGACATGCCGGTAGCGGCACGTGAAGCATCGATCTACACGGGAATTACCATAGCCGAATATTTCAGAGATATGGGGCTGTCAGTTGCGGTTATCGCAGACTCCACATCACGCTGGGCAGAAGCTCTCCGTGAGATGAGCGGAAGACTTGAAGAAATGCCGGGTGATGAAGGATATCCCGCATACCTTACCTCACGTCTCGCACAGTTTTATGAACGCGCAGGATCTGTCGTTTGCCTAGGCAGCGACGGACGAGAGGGTGCGCTGACCGCAATCGGAGCCGTGTCTCCTCCGGGAGGAGATATATCAGAACCTGTATCTCAGGCTACTCTCCGAATTGTTAAGGTATTCTGGGGGCTTGATTCCTCTCTTGCCTACAGACGTCACTTCCCTGCCATCAACTGGATGACCTCATATTCGCTGTACAAAGACAGACTTGCCTCTTGGTACGGCGAAAACATAGACAGAGAGTGGACCGACATGTCCGCTGAAGTTTCGAGAGTTCTTCAAAAAGAATCCGAGCTTGATGAAATTGTTAAGCTTGTCGGAGTAGACGCGCTCTCGCAGGAAGACAGGCTTACGCTTGAAATTGCAAGATCGCTGAGAGAAGATTTTCTGCAGCAGGACGCATTCTCTGATATTGACGCTTACGCGTCGCTGGGAAAGCAGTTCGCGCTTGTTAAACTTATCTTCTATTTCAGAGATAAAGCTGAAGATGCGCTCGCACGCGGAGCAGACGTACAAAAAATATCTACACTGCCTGTATTAGAGGCAATCGGACGCGCAAAAAGCACGGCTGAAGAAGATTATAACAGAGTATTCGCTGAAATACGCGAAAGGATAGACAGAGAGCTGTCAGAGCTCTGAGAGATTCGGAAAGGATTTGACTCTTATGATTCGTGAATATAAAACAATTGAAGAGGTAGCAGGTCCGCTTATGCTCGTCCGCAAGGTAGACGGCGTGAAATACGACGAGCTCGGCGAGATCGAGCTGCCGAACGGAGAGCTGAGACGCTGCCGTGTGCTTGAGGTAAACGGTTCCAATGTGCTCGTTCAGCTTTTTGAATCCTCGGCAGGAATCAATCTTGCACACTCAAAGGTACGCTTTTCGGGACATGGCGTAGAGCTTCCCGTGTCGGATGATATGTTAGGGCGCGTATTCTCGGGAATGGGTACTCCTATAGATGACGGACCGAAGATTATACCCAAAGCTTCACACGATATAAACGGCTCACCGATAAATCCTGCTGCGAGAAATTATCCGAACGAGTTTATCCAAACGGGAATTTCAACCATTGACGGACTTAATACTCTCGTGCGCGGACAAAAGCTTCCGATATTCTCAGGCTCAGGTCTGCCGCACGCAAACCTTGCCTCTCAGATCGCACGTCAGGCAACGGTGCGCGGAGACGGTGAGGACAGCAAATTTGCAGTCGTATTTGCCGCTGTCGGAATCACTTTTGAAGAAGCCGATTTCTTTATAAACGACTTTAAGAAAACAGGTGCTATCGACAGAACAGTACTATTTATAAATCTTGCGTCCGACCCTGCGATCGAGCGAATCTCAACACCGAGAATGGCGCTGACCGCAGCGGAATATCTGGCGTTTGAGTGCAATATGCACGTGCTCGTTATTATGACGGATATCACAAACTATGCGGAAGCTCTGCGTGAGGTATCGGCCGCAAGAAAGGAAGTTCCGGGACGCCGCGGATATCCCGGCTATCTGTACACAGACCTTGCAACCATGTATGAACGTGCAGGACGTAAAATGGGTTCTGACGGGTCTATCACAATGATTCCGATCCTCACGATGCCTGAGGATGACAAGACGCATCCTATCCCCGACCTGACGGGATATATCACTGAAGGACAGATAATCCTCTCGCGTGAAATGTACAGAAAAGGATATAATCCTCCGGTCGATGTTCTGCCGTCTCTTTCCCGTCTGAAAGACAAGGGAATCGGAGACGGAAAAACAAGAGAAGATCATTCGGGAACTATGAATCAGCTCTTTTCAAGCTATGCAAGAGGGCGCGAAGCGCGTGAGCTTATGGTAGTACTTGGAGAAGCGGCTCTTACTCCCGTTGACAGGCTTTATGCTGAATTTTCCGATGAATTTGAGAAAAAATATATAAATCAAGGCTTTTATGAAAACCGCAGTATTGAAGAAACACTCGACATCGGCTGGGAGCTTCTTAAAATTCTTCCGAGATCTGAAATGAAGAGAATTAAACCGGCAATACTTGACAAATATTGGCCGATGGAAGAAAGTCAGTCATGAGTCCCTCATCGACAGTATCAAATTTACGGAAGGGTGTGATGAAATTTGGCTGAGATCAGAGTCAATCCAACCAGAATGGAGCTGAAAAAGCTAAGGGGAAAGCTTGCTACCGCAAGACGCGGTCACAAGCTTTTGAAAGATAAATGCGATGAGCTGATGAGACAGTTCCTCGATATAGTAAGAGAAGCCAAGGTTCTGCGCGAGGAGATCGCGAAAAAACTGTCGGGAATTTCCTCTGAATTCCGATTGGCCGCCGCCGAAACGGATTCTCGAATGATGACGGAAGCACTCATGCTGCCTTCCGCCGATGCTTCCGTTGAAGTTTCGGAAAAAAATATTATGAGCGTCATCGTCCCGTCCTTTAAAATAAAATCGATGTCGGCAAGCAATACAGGCGGAGCACCGTACGGTTACGCTTTTACAAGCGGAGAGATGGATAAGGCAGCCGACTCGGCGGCCGCCGCCGCACATGATCTTATCCGTTTGGCGGAGCTTGAAAAATCGGCACAGCTTCTCTGCCGTGAAATCGAGCGGACAAGACGGCGAGTCAATGCTCTTGAGTATATAATGATACCGGATTATGAAACGGCTATAAAAAATATATCGATGAAGCTTGATGAAAACGAACGCGGAAATCTCACACGTCTCATGAAGGTCAAGGACATGATGCTTAAAGAAAAGCTGTCAAAGGAAGAGGACTTTTAATAAGCTCTCTGTATAAATTATATAATATAAAAAGCTGTCTCTGTCTGCCGCACGGTAAAGAGGCAGTTTTTTCCGTATTCAGAGAAAATTTTCCGTATTACTTGAAAAAAAGCTTTATCTCATGTATAATAAGTAAAGTGGGTATCTGCACATATCATCGGTGCAGCACAGTATCAACCTTGCATACAGAAAGGAATAACAATTATGGATTATAATGTTTATCAAGAACACATAAAGGTTCTGAATGAAAAAATAGGAATGCCCGAAGAATACGGTGCAAATGTTCTTGAATACTGTAAAAAAATATGCGCAGACGATGCAATGAGCAGTAAATATCTTGAAATTCAGGATAAATACTTTAACCAGCAGGAATCAGAAACTATTGAAGACATTCATTCTTTTGCAGATGAACATGGTTTTGAAAAGCATATGCTGACGCTTACTTTCTGCGAAATGTATTCCCTTTATACTCTTGAAATTTATAAAATGCGTAATTATCCTATGGACGTGTTCTACGATTCCTTTAAAGATCTTGTAATTTGGGGAAACGTATGCAAAAATCAGCACGGCATATTCGGAATTGCCAATTACGGCTGGGTATCCGAGCAGATCAGAGCCACAATGTTTCGGCTAGGCAGACTTCAATTCCACTATATTACATATAATGAGGAAACATATACGCACGCAGGCGTTACAGTAAAAAAAGGCGATACCGTTCTTAACATTCATATTCCCGAAGGCGAATCCCTTACCGCAGAAAAAAGACTTGATTCATACCGCAAAGCATATAAATTCTTCGGTCAGACAGGAAATGCGGTATTTGTATGCGATTCATGGCTTCTATACCCCGGTCACAAAGAATTCCTTGATCCTAAGTCAAACATCTTAGGATTCATGAGTGATTTTGATGTAACCTCATACAGAGACAAAAATTCATCTGAAGGATTCGGAGATTCATGGAGAATATTCGGCTTCCTTGATTCATATGCTCCTGAAACTCTTCCGAGAAATACAGGTCTTCAGAAAGCATACGCCAAGAGATTTGAAGAAAACGGCAAGGTAGGCGCAGGTTTCGGAATCTTCATATTTGACGGCGAGAAGCGTCTGTAATAAATTTTTGATATGAAGAAGATAACCGATAATATATCAACCGAAAGACAGACCCAGGTGACTTCACCTCGGTCTGTCATAAAACTTTTGTTATCAATAATTCCGACTGGACTTATTGAAATCGTCACGGTTTGGGGCATGACAGACTATTCGGGAGGCGCCGCCGACACATTCTATGTCATCGCCGCCCATATTCTTGCTGTTCTGTCCCTTTTGGGTGTGATCTTTAAGCCGAAGATACCGACAGCTTTCAAGTGGATACTGCCGGCTGTGTCTCCGTTTACGGCATTTATTATGCTCGAAGGATTGACGCACAATCCGTTTAAAGACATCAATTACGACATAATTCTGCTTAATTTGGGCGTGCTTCTTATCCTTGCTGCATTTATTTTATTCCTAACGGGAAACACCGCTCCGACAGTTATAACCGTCACTTTAATACCTCTTATTTTCGGACTGGTCAGCTACTTTACCGTAGCATTTCGCGGAACTCCGCTCTTCCCCTGGGATATTGCTTCATACGGAATTGCCGCGACAGTTCTCGGCGGCTACAGCCTGAAAATAACGCCGGCTGTAGCGTTTATAATCTCTTCTGCCGTAATTATCTGTAGGGCGGCGATCCTGTGGAATATAAGAATAAAACTTACCAAAAAATTCATCAGACCTGTCTGTGCCATAGTACTGCTGTGCGTAATGATCTTAACGGGCGGATATATTCAGACAGACCGCGCGATTTCAGATTTCAGTCTATATCCGTACCTGTTCACGCCCGATATTCTGTATGACAGAAACGGATTCACGGTCAGCTTTCTTATGAACCTGAGATATACTACCGTTGATAAGCCTGATGGCTACAGCGTCTCCGACATCATGGAATATGCGGAAAAATATGAGTCAGGCTCTGCTTCAAACGTCAGCGTCAAACCGAACGTAATAGTCATTATGAATGAGTCCTTTGCGGACATGTCAGCTCTATGCGACTATGAAACAAGCGAGGAATGCCTGCCATTTATAAATTCGCTTGAAGAAAATACATTAAAAGGAAACCTCCATGTCTCAATAATCGGCGGAAATACGCCGAACTCTGAGTTTGAGTTTCTCACGGGAATGACGCTTGGATATCTTCCGTCAGGCTGTATTCCGTATCAGCAGTTTATCAAAAGCGCCCGCCCTTCCCTTGCAACTCAAATGAATGAGCTCGGGTACAGAACCGTTGCCATGCACCCGTATTGGGCTGAAGGGTGGAAGAGAGAGAGACAGTTTATCCCTATCTCGGATTTGATGAAATGTATTTTCTCGACGAGAGCTTTCCGAATGCAAAGCACCTGCGCGGATACGTCTCCGACGAAGGTCTTTATGATAAAATAGAAAGCTTTTATTCTATGAAGAACAACGGCGATCCTATGTTTGTTTTCGCCGTAACAATGCAGAATCACAGCGCATATAATAAGCTTTACGACAATTTTACGCCTGAAATTACCGTAAACGGTCTTGAAAATAATCTGTCGCTGACGACATATATGTCGCTTGTACGTGAATCCGACCGCGCATTTGAGGGACTTGTCAATTACTTCAGTGATTATGAGGAGCCTACAGTTATCCTCATGTTCGGAGATCATCAGCCGAACAACAGCATAGCAACTCCTCTTCTTAAAGACGCAGGCATAGATTATGACGAAAGCAATCTTGAACTCTCAGAGGGAAGATATATTGTTCCCTATATACTTTGGAGCAATTTTGACATGGAGATGCAAGAAGATTATGATATTGACGATGTCAGCGTGAATTATCTCTCGGGAATTCTGATGGATGCGGCAGGACTTCCGAAAAGCGCATACCAGACATTTCTTTCGGAAGTCAGAGAAGATTTTCCTGTAATTACAGGTCACAGCTTTATAGACAAAAACGGAAAAATCACTCCAATCTCAGAGTATTATAACTTCGACAAACTTGCGCTGTATGCAAAATTTCAGTATAACTATCTCTTTGACAGCGCTAAAATGCCTGAGCTTTTCTGGAATTTAAAAAATTAGTCATTATTAATTCAATTTAGCTACGTTTTAGGCAGTTGACAAACCGCTTTCGGCTGTGATATAATTGTTTTAAATAAAACTCTCTATTTTGAAGGGATCAAAAACAATGAAGTGTCCATATTGCGGATATATCGACAGCAAGGTCATTGATTCACGTCCTGTTGAAGAAAATAACAGTATCAGACGCAGACGCGAATGTCTTGAATGTCACGAGAGATTTACAACATATGAAATAATAGATGTCTTCCAGCCTGTTGTCGTAAAAAAAGACGGTTCAAAAGAGCTTTTCGACAGAAATAAGCTCCTTTCGGGTCTCCTGAAGGCATGCGAAAAACGTCCCGTAAGCGCAGAAACTATTGCAAACGAAGTGGAATCGGAAATCCATAACTCGCTGAAAAAAGAAATCACAACAGGAGACATCGGTGATATTGCTATGGAGAAGCTGAAAAATTCCGATGACGTGGCATACGTCCGCTTTGCGTCCGTGCATCGCGAATTCAAAGATATTGACTCATTTATGAGGGAACTTACAAAGCTGAAAACAAACAAATCATCAGATGAGGAAATCTAAAAATCAGAGGACTGCCATTTTGGCAGTCCTCTGATTTTGTTTATGAATCTTCCTGCGCATCAATTTCAAGCTGTGAGCCGCGCTCATATGACCTCTCCTCAGCATTCGCTTTATACGGAATACCGAGATGCTCATACGCTGCGCATGTCGCACATCTTCCGCGCGGTGTGCGGCTGAGAAATCCTATCTGCATAAGATACGGCTCATACACATCCTCTATCGTTACCGATTCTTCACCTACCGTCGCCGACAGGGTTTCAAGTCCCACAGGACCTCCGCCGTAAAAATCAATTATTGTTTTCAGCATTCGCCGGTCGGTATTATCAAGTCCGAGTTCATCGATTTCAAGTGTATCCAGCGCCATTCTGGCGATATCGCAAGTAATTCTTCCGTCACCCTTGACCTGCGCAAAATCACGCACACGCTTCAAAAGTCTGTTTGCTATACGCGGTGTTCCTCTTGATCTCGATGCTATCTCAAGCGCTCCGTCCTCTGAGATCGGCACGTCAAGAATACCCGCGCTTCGCTTTACTATCGTTGACAGTTCCTCGGGAGTATAAAGCTCAAGCCTCAGCAAAACCCCGAAACGGTCTCTCAGCGGAGTTGTAAGCTGACCTGCTCTCGTCGTTGCCCCAATCAGAGTAAATTTCGGAAGCGGAAGCCTGATGCTTCGTGCGGCAGGTCCTTTTCCGATAATTATATCAAGCTCAAAATCTTCCATCGCAGGATAGAGTATTTCTTCAACGGTGCGTGACAGCCGGTGTATCTCGTCAATGAAAAGTACATCTCCCTCTCCGAGATTAGACAGAAGCGCGGCAAGATCGCCTTGCTTCTCAATCGCAGGTCCTGACGTCACTCTGAGATTCACCCCCAACTCCGATGCGATGATTCCCGACAGCGTAGTTTTTCCGAGTCCCGGAGGACCGTACAGCAAAACATGGTCAAGACAGTCTCCCCTGAGCTTTGCAGCGTCTATATATACTTTTAATATTTCTTTCGCTTTTTCCTGACCTATATACTCATCAAGAGTGTGAGGTCTGAGTCCCGGTTCGCTCTCCCTATCCTCCCCCGTATATTCGGAGGACAGAATGCGGTCCTCAAAATCAAATTCATTTGTATCCATCAAGCAATACTCTCCCCAAGACTATTTATCAGCGTCCGTCGTTTATGTTTGTTTTAATGCTTTATGAGATATCACAAAGTAATATGGATCGGCAGTCCCTTATTATATTTTATATCACACTCCCCTGCTATAAGAGGCAGTATATAGTCAATACATTCATCTGTTACATAGTTTCCGCTCTCATTTATATAGCTGTCGGGCACGCATCTGACAGCATTTGCAATCGAAGCAATAGGCAACGGCGAAAGCTTTATCGAATATTCAGTTTTCTCTTCGCGCAGTGCACAAACCATAACGCCGCTCTCACCCTGCAGAGCAAAGCTGACACCGCCGCGACCTATTTCTGCCGACTCCTCAAGATCCGTCCGCGAAGTAATATGAGACGCGCATCTCTGGCATATATTAAGCTCAACTGAGCGCACCTTGCAGCCGATCTTCTCCTTGACGGCGTTTTCCAAAGCTTTTCCCGTTCCTGCAAGATACTTATGACCAAACACATCGGTAACTCCGCTCTGAGATCCCTCTCCGACATATTTTCCGTCAGCGAATCGGACTCCCTCAGAAACCGCGACAACGACCGCGTGCTTTTTTTCAAGCGCGCCCTTCACATCGCAAATAAAACGATCCATATTAAAAACGCGTTCAGGCAGATAGATAAAGTCGCACGGCGTGTTCGCAATGCGCCCCGGAATAGCGGCGGCAGCCGTAAGCCAACCTGCGTCCCGTCCCATAATTTCGACAATGGTCACCGCAGGAACTGCATACACAGAGCAGTCTCTGATGATCTCCTGCACTGTTGCAGCTATATACTTAGCTGCTGAGCCGAATCCGGGAGTATGATCCGTTCCCGTGAGATCGTTATCAATCGTTTTCGGGATACCGACACAGCGCATCTCATAGTCGGAATATTTAAGATATTCCGTGAGCTTGGCAACTGTGTCCATCGAATCATTGCCGCCGATATAGAAAAAATATCTGATATCATATTTTTTAAATATGGAAATCAAGTTAAGATAAAATTCGGAATCGTCCGCCGGATTCGGCAGCTTTTTTCTGCAAGAGCCGAGAGCAGCCGCCGGTGTCTGGGCTAGCAGCGAGAGCTTATCACAATCAATTCCCTCTCCGTCAGGTGAAGCAAAAATCTCAGAAAGATTTATAATGTTTTCTTCAAGCAACCCTACAACTCCGTGTCTCATTCCGTAAAGAGCACCAATCGCGCCATCTGAATTTATTGCACCTTCAATAACACCGGCAAGTGTAGCGTTGATTGCCGCAGTCGGTCCTCCCGACTGACCTACTATAGCGTTACCGCGTAAGATCCCCATACAAACTCCAACTTTTATCAATCAATTTTTATTTATAATACTCCGCTCTCAGCCGCAATAGCATGCAGAATGCAGAACAAATTATCTCTGCAATAATGATAACATAAAAGAGGGGATTCTGTCAATGGAAAGCGAAAAAGTAATACTGTTCTATTTCCTTCATCGACAGATATTTATAATTATAATCAAAAAAGTTGTATTTTTGTATTGACAAATAACTCAATTTATGGTATACTTTCAAAGTACGAATTAGTAACTGGGTGTGGCGCAGTTGGTAGCGCGCTACCTTGGGGTGGTAGAGGCCGCTGGTTCAAGTCCAGTCACTCAGAAATATGGAAGAAGCGCTGTCCTGCAAGGATTTTGCAGAACAGCGCCTTTTCTTTTTCTCAAGAGGAGAATAAAATACATTCCTACAGAAGATAAGTTTATACTCATGAAATGTATCATACAAGCATCTTCATATAATATTGACTATCTTTTTAACAATTCATATGATAATTTGTCAGCATTACCATACAGCCAATTCAACATGTTATTTATCAGTTTTGAAATTGATTGATAGCTTAGTGGTATTTCCTCTGACGGCAGATAATTGCAAATAGTATGCCAGAAATAGAATAAATACGGCATTGCTCCAATATCGTAGGTTGTTAGCGGCGAAAATCTTTTGTAATTACGGATATACTCAGTTAGTTCATCTGCGTTGATTTTTCCGCTCCTACATTCCGGTGCTGCAAACACATATGATGTAATAATCTCAAGAGAGACAGGCATACCGCACGCAGATGCCCAGTCAATAATCGTAATATTTCTATCGTTCAAGATCGTCTGTCCTATGTGATAATCTCCATGAGAATTTGCATATGTCAGTTTAGCGGTATCAATTGAAAACATACTGATTTTCGCAAGGTGTTTTATCTGAGCTTTCCATTTCCTCAGTACATCAATGTTATTTTTTTCTCGTTGCTCTTGAAGTTTTGTTTCTAAAAACAGTTTTTTCATTTCTGCCGTATCCGGTCTAAAAAAACATTCTCCAAATTGATTTGGCAATTGTTTGAACCCCCGTAGCAACACATGCAACCGTCCCAACAATTCAGCTGACTTTTTCATAAGCCAATCCGGAGCAGTATTAATCTCCGGCGTCGTTCCACTTATAAATTCCTGAATATTAAGATATTTTTGGTCAACGGTGACACCCAAATTGCCGTTTTTTGTTTTCAAAAGGCGCGCAACAGGAAATCCCTTGTTGTACAAAAACTCGGTGATTTCATACTCATTTTTAATATTTTCATCATATGAAGGTCGTACTTTACAGAAAAAATCATTTTCTTTAGTTTCAACGCGATAAATGCACGTACCAAAGTGGCAATCAATCAAATCAATACTTTTTACTTGAACATCATAATTTTGTTCTATAATTTGCTTATAATCCATTTTACAACTCCTTTGACGTTTTCGGACAAAATGGATTATTTTGCCCGATTTAAAATGTTGAATCTCTATAAACTAAGCTTTTCATCTAATACCACTCCTTTTTATGTAAATAAAACCCCTTATCTAACAATAAGGGGTTTTATGGTTAATTGCGGGGAGGGGACTTGAACCTCCTGACCTCCGGGTTATGAGCGCAAACTCCCAAATTTTACCAACTAAATTCTGATTAAATCTATTGCACTATATTGAAACATGAGCAAGTCTCCCCGCTCATGTTTTTTAATACAGAAAAGTTTATGCAAATTCAGAGAGAGGGAAATCGGAGGGAAATTATCCGACTTTACCGCCACTTTGTGAAGTCGATTTCGAGGATTTTGCACTTTCTTTCGCATTGATTTTCAGGAATGCTTTACCCTGCTCCAAATATAAATCCTGTTGTTCAGGTGACAGAGAACGATAAATTCTCAATATTTCCTCTTCATTTCTGCTTTGTGTATATGGTGAACGATTATCAATCAGATAATCTACAGTTACATTGAAATAATTGGCAATATCCTTTAATGTTTGAAAATCAGGTTCTCTACTGTCTTGAATATAATTTCCCAGCGTAGACGGAGCTATATTTAAATCAGATGCAAGTTGCTTCTGCGTTATGTTTCTATCATTAATAAGACTTCTAAGTATATCTCCAAATTTCATTTCATCACCTCTATATGTAATATTCTACAATACATGTGTTATATTTTCTTGAAATCACACGAATAGGGTTGACTAAACTATAAATGTGTATTATAATACAAGTAACTGTATCAATTCATGCAAAGGAGAATTGCCATGAACATAATGGATAAATCAGCATTAAATAAAACAGAAATGAGACAAGATCAGTCTATATCTCCGGAGTCTCCCAATCAAAGGAACATCCTTTGGAAAAAAATTGTACTGATAGTTGTCATGATACTGCTTATGATACTGACGTCAGTAATCGTGTCAAACATAGTACATAAGCGTGGCGGCGAGAGTGTTCCTGTGTCGGGAAAAGTTGAAAACGGACTCTCAGCGTATGAACTTGCAGTACAGCAAGGATATGACGGAAGCGTGCAGGATTGGCTGAACTCCCTGCCGGGTAAATCTGCCTATGAAATTGCGGTGGATAACGGCTACACAGGTTCTGAGGAAGAATGGGCTTCTGCTTTGGCGGCTTCTGCAAAGCAGGAAAACAAGGATATAAAAACAGCTTCATTCTCCGAAAAGGGAGAACTTCTCATCACCCTTTCCGATAATACTGTTTTGAATCTTGGTAAGGCTGTAGGCGCAGACGGTAAAAACGGTACGAATGGTCTGAACGGAAAAGATGGCATTAACGGAATCAATGGGCAGGATGGAAAAAACGGTCAGAACGGAGCGGATGGCAAGAATGGTACTGACGGTAAAGATGGTGCAAACGGTGTAGGAATCACAGCGGCGAATATCAATACCGACGGTCAGCTTGTTCTGAACTTCTCAGACGGCAACACTGTAAATCTTGATAAAGTTGTAGGAATGAACGGCAAAGACGGCGTAAGCGTTGCAAAATCTGAGATCAGCGAAAGCGGAGAGCTGATTCTCACCTATTCCAACGGACAGAGCGCAAATCTCGGCAAAGTGATAGGTACAAATGGTAAAGATGGTGTCAATGGCAAAGATGGTATTGACGGAAAAGATGGATTGAACGGTACTAATGGTATTGATGGTATCAACGGAACTGACGGAGTGGACGGCGTAAGCATTACAAATTCATCAATCAATCCTTCGGGAGAGCTTGTATTGACTTATTCAGATGGAACTGTTTCTAATCTTGGCGTTGTAATCGGAAGTAACGGCACAAACGGCGTTGACGGCAAAGATGGAAAAGACGGCGAGAGTGGTGTCAATGGAACAGACGGTATCGGAGTGACAGGTGCGGAAATCAATTCAAACGGTGAACTTGTTCTTTCTTATTCAAACGGTCAGCGTTCCAACCTTGGCAATGTAATAGGAGCAAATGGTAAGGATGGAGCAAACGGAACTGACGGTATCAACGGTGTTAATGGTGTTGATGGTAAGGATGGTATTGACGGCAAAGATGGAATCAGCGTTGTCAAATCTGAGATTAACTCCCAAGGCGAGCTTGTTCTAACCTACTCGGATAACACTGTCTCCAATCTCGGCGTTGTTGTTGGCGCAAGCGGAAAAGACGGAATTAACGGCAAGGACGGAGAGAACGGAAAAGATGGCTTAAACGGTGCGGATGGTAAGGATGGTGTTGGAATTGAATCTATAAATATCAATTCTGATAATCAACTTGAAATTTCACTGTCAAGCGGAACAAAGCTGAATCTTGGCAACATCAAAGGCGCAGACGGTCAGGATGGTAAAAACGGTATTGACGGTGTGAATGGCGTTGATGGTATCGGCGTGGCTGAGACGACAGTTAATGAGATTGGAGAGCTTATTCTCACTTATTCAAATGGTAAATCTGTAAACCTTGGTAATGTTGTAGGAAAAGACGGAACTAATGGTATTGACGGCACAAACGGCGTTGACGGAGCAGACGGTCAGGACGGTATCGGCGTATTTGAAACTGTCATAAATGAGAACGGCGACTTGGTTATCACCTATTCTGACGGTAATACTGCAAATCTCGGTAAAGTTGTCGGAGCAAACGGCAGAAACGGTAAAGATGGCGTTGACGGCGTGAATGGAATCAACGGTACTGACGGTAAGGACGGAGCGGACGGTGTTGATGGTAAAGACGGCGTTGGAATTTCAGATGTTTCTATCAATACAGACGGCGAGCTTGTTCTGACATTCTCAGACAATGCAAGCGTAAATCTCGGAGGTATCAAAGGTAAGGACGGTAAAGATGGTGTTAACGGCATTGACGGTAAAGACGGTCAGAATGGCGTTGACGGAGCAAACGGACGCGACGGCGTTGGCATTGCAAATGTGACTGTTTCTCCCGAAGGAGCTTTGACCGTTGAACTGACAAGCGGCACAGTGCTGAATCTCGGCAATGTGAAAGGTGCTAACGGTATCGGCATTACAAAATCTGAAATCAATGCAGACGGAGAATTGATACTGACCTATACTGACGGCAAAACTGCAAATCTCGGCTCAGTAGTGGGCAGAGACGGAACAAACGGAACTGACGGAGCAAATGGACAGGACGGAAAAGACGGCGTAGGTATCAAGTCCGTTACCCTTTCAACTGACGGTAATCTGAGTATTCTCATGACAGATAATTCTGTCACTAACCTTGGCAATATCAAAGGTGAAAAGGGCGAGCAAGGTATACAAGGCGAAAAGGGTGAGAAAGGTATACAAGGCGAAAAGGGTGAGAAAGGCGAAGATGGCAGAGACGGTGTTGACGGAAAAGACGGTAAGGATGGTAGAGGTATAGCAAAAACCGAGCTTGTTAATGGTGAGCTTGTAATTACCTATACTGATGGTACGAGTGATAATTTGGGTAAGATAAATTCTGATGTAAAAGATGATTATTATCCTAAGCTAAAATTTAATTTACTTGATGATGGTACGTGGGGCGTATCTATTAGGGATGATTATAAGAGTAATGCGGGAACAATAGAAATTCCATCTTCATACAACGGCTTACGAGTTTCAACAATAGAAGATGGAGCATTTTCAAATTGCACTTCCTTAACAAACATTATAATATCAGATGGTGGAAAAAATATAACTATTGGATCAAGTGCATTTTATGGCTGTACGTCTCTAAAACAGGTTACAATTCCCGCATGCGTTAAATCAATAGGAGAAAATGCATTTTATAAGTGTACGTCTTTAACAAGCGTTACAATCTCTAACGGTCTTGAAGAAATAGGTTCACGTGCTTTTGGAGAAACAAGTTCATTGGTTAGTATCAATATTCCCGAAAGTGTCATATTTCTCGGAGAGGGTGCATTTTTTAAAAGTAATGTTTCGTCAGTAATCTTTGAAGTCACAGTTGGATGGATGTGCAGAAGTATATCAGGTGAAACTATTTTTGTCGATTGGCAGTCAGTGAACGAAAATGACATTAACACACCTAAAAAAGCTGCTGAGGAATTAAAGAAAAGTGTTTCAGGTGCTGGTTTTCCACGATTTTTTGAATGGAAAAGAACCGCTTAAAATAAAACATAAGTCGTTCCATTGATATACTAAAACAATAAATATTAAAGAATATTGGTAAAGTACAATTATTTATTGTGTTTTAGGTGATGAAGTTGTATAATAATATAAAAAGCATAATGAAAAAATAATGGAGGTTTTACATATGGCAGTATGGGGCGTTGGAGCTACTTGGAACGGACAAGATGTTTCGAAAGAGTTTATTGGATATGAAACGGCAACGATTGGTTGGGATAAAGCCGAAAATCCTAAATTTCATGAATTGATGGAAGAGGTTCGTCCCGGGGATTTAATTTTTATCAAAGCACGATTTATGATGAATGACCCTTTGCGAATCAAAGGAATTGGGATCGTTGTCAACACAAAATTGTGCAAAGAAAATGGCTATCACGATAGAGAGGGCATTAAGGTACATTGGGTGAAAAATCTTACAGATTCCCCTGTAGACATTTCAGCACCCTCTAAATATGGTTCAACCCATACTCTTTATAAAGAAAATGATTCTGATGTAATACAGAAAATCGTAAATCTTTTATAATTAAATTTGGCGAAAAGAGAGACGCTCTAAACAGGGCGTCTCTTTGTTTGCTCATTATTCAGCTATACAGACCTATAGAAAGCTTATAAGTTTCACGCGGGCACCGCTTCGCAAAACATAAATAAACGGCTCTATGAGCGCTACAGACGTGCAATAGATTGTGTAAGAGCAAAAAGACCATTTGCAAAGGCTCAGTTGTCATAATATCCGAGATTGCTGAGTTCATTTAAAATGGCAAGAAGCTCTTTCCCTACTATTTTACAGCTATCTATTATCTCGTTTGTCATTCCAAAATCCATACAATATTGAAAATCGTTGACTCGTTTTATTATGTCGTACACCATTTCAACGGGATTATTGATTGTAACTTCAAGCATATGTTTCACTCTCCTTCCTTGCTTTTTATAACAATTCAGGCAGATGGATAGCAACACATATTTTTCCGCTCAACATTTAAACAGTATCAATCTCTATCTTGATACTTGCGTAATTGCTCTTGCTTTTTATTCTTTTTCTTTTTATCTTCCATTTCTTTTTGAAGCTTTTCAATAGCGATTCTCATTTTTTCCTCGCTTTGTTTAAAGCGAGCTTTTTTATTGCTGTTACGAACCTGAACAAGTATTTCATGAATATAGTCTGCCATTACATTTTTTAACAACGTTTCTTCGTCTGAAAGCGAACGGCTCACCCTTCCCATGATCGTACCGTCGTCATACTGAACAAATTCAGGAACTTTCAGCCACGCATAAATATAAAACGCTTCAAATAGAGGTTCAGCTATGTCATTGTGTCCCAATACATTATTTATAATATCCGTCATTTCGGAATTGCTGTTTTTGATCTTGTTCAGCCATTCAATAGATTTTGCATCTAATCCTGTAACCTGATGAATTTTATAATGCTTATCTTCAACACCGCGTAAAAGCGTATCGCACGATATCCCATAGTAGTCTGCAAATTGAACAACCGAATCGCCCGTTAATTCCTGCAAATCGTTTTCAAATCGTCCCAATGCGCTTCTTGAAATTTTCAATGCGTTAGCAGCTTCTTGCTGAGTTATATTTTTCTGTAATCTTAATTCTTTTAAACGCTCGCCAACAGTTTTCTTTGTTCGCATTCTGGACATATCCATAAAAATCACCCCTTTGTTCTGATTATACTCAATATATGGACTTAAGTCAAGCAGTAAGCTATAATACACTCAGAAAAACGAAATGCGCATACGATTTTCTACAACTAATAAAAATTCGGAGGTATAAAAATGGATTTAAAAAACTACCCTTGGATTTATAAGGGTTTTAACGGAAAAATAAGTATTGACAGACAGAAGCTTTATTGTCACATGAAAGAACATCTAAAATTAAAGATTACTGACACTGGTAATATCTATCTATTGAACAATAACATTTATAAACGACTTTCAGAAAGAGAATTTAAAGCTCTTATTAAAGAGTATCTTCCCATAGAATATCGAAGTAATAAAGATTGGGAAAGTGTATGGAAAGAATTTTCAACCGATTTTCCTGATGTAGAAGAAACGGATTTTAATTCAAATGAAAATATTGTTCCATTTCAGAACGGCATTCTTGAATTAAACAGCGGAGAATTGAGAGACTTTGACGAAAAGGACTTAATCACAAGAAAGATTGAATGCGATTATATTCCAAACCAAACGCTTGATAACGCTCCTATATTCAAAAACTATCTGAATAAGCTATGCAGTGATAATCAAGAAGAAATGAATTTTCTGCTTGAATACATTGGGGCTATACTCTCTAATGTAAAGGGATGGAGATTTAAGAAACTTCTGATATTAGTAGGAGCTGGCAACACGGGTAAAACACAGTTGAGAGAGCTGACAATGAATTTGCTCGGCAGAGAAAATTGCGTATCCATTGATATGAAGAAAATCAATGAACGATTCGGCGCAGCACAGCTATATCAAAAACGGCTTGCGGGAAGCGGTGATATGTCAACTGTGGAAATATCCGAAATGGCAGTTATCAAAAATCTTACGGGCGGTGATAGCCTATTTGCCGAGTACAAAGGCAAAGACGGATTCTCTTTTCGTTATGATGGACTACTGTGGTTCAATGCGAACGCACTGCCGCATTTCAGAGGTGATCGGGGCGAGCATGTATATTCCCGATTTGTTATCATCAACTGTAACAATGTAATCCCCGCCGAAGATCGAGACCCACGACTATTGGATAAATTAATGGCTGAAAAAGACGTCATAGCAAG